>NZ_JAWOQN010000033.1:0-49147 GCF_033337395.1 Vibrio sp. YT-19(2023)
CTGAAACTCAGTATATTGTATAAAAGTCGCTCAACTTTAGGAGGTTTGGTTTCTCGTCTGAATTACGCAACAAAGCCCTAAAGAACTTAAAGACAATGGCCAAGATACCTTATCAGCGATTTTGGAAGCATGTCGTTTACGTCTTCGACCGATTCTAATGACATCAATTGCATTTACCGCTGGTGTTATTCCATTAATGATTGGTACAGGGGCCGGAGCGGAAATGCGACAAGCAATGGGTATTGCCGTATTCTCGGGTATGGTAGGCGTAACGGTATTTGGATTACTACTCACACCTGTTTTTTACATGTTAGTGAGTCGAAACAAAAAACGTCAAACACTATAACCATAATATAAATACTCATTTAAATTCATACTAAAGGGAGCTATTGCTCCCTTTTCTTTTGGTTATTAAGTATATTAATAATTTCTAGACAGAGCAGTAGTTATACATGAAACTAATACGCTAATATCTAACTTGGATAAACATTGTGGATTTAGCAAATAAACTACACCTGCTTTTAGAAGTCTCTAAAGCTGGATCTTTTGCAAAAGCAGCAGATGGGATGAATATCGACCGCTCTGTTTTATCTAAACACATCAAGCAGTTAGAAGAGCACTTAGGCGTTAGGCTATTAAACAGAACAACTCGCTCTCTTTCATTAACGCAAGTCGGCAAGCAAATAGTTGAAAAAGCAGACCAAATATCTCAACTCCTTGATGATACTCAACAAATAGCGGAGAACTTTCAGACTGAGCCTTCAGGGAAAGTACGAATTTCAAGCTCAACATTATTTGGAAAACTCTATCTACAACCTTCGATAGAGAAGTTTTTACATAAGTACCCAAAAGCAAGTGTTGAACTAATGCTAGATGATCTTCATGTAGACGTGATTAGAAGTAATTTTGATATTGCTTTTCGAATCGGACCTATGAGGGATTCATCAATGGTAGCAAGAAAATTAGCAAAAAATACGACTGCAATCATTGCTTCTCGAAAATTAATTGAAAAACATGGTAACCCAGAAACGCCTGATGAGTTAGTTAAGCTACCTTTTATTATTTATTCAAATGGTAATTTTATTGTCGATAAACTTAAATTCTACGACAAAGCAAAATCAGATGGTTTAGATACATACCCAATATCAGGGTCATATATGGTAAATGAAGCTGAGCTAATAATTGAAAGCGTAAAGTCAGGTCTGGGCGCAGCACTTATAGGTCAATTTATGCTTCCTAACAACCTAGAGTCTTCTAATTTAGTTCAACTTTTACCAGAATATGAAACTCAAGATTTTGGTGATATTTATGCCATGTACTCACACCGTCAGCAATCACCATTGGTTAGGGCATTCATTGATATCGTTCAAGAAGAAATTGGCATACCACCAATATGGGAAAAGCATTTCAATAAAAGCTAGGTGATTCTATTTAACCAAAATTAACATAAAATAAAAAATCAAATAAAATCAATAAATTAAACCAGCAACGTTTAATATTCATCGAAGTTTAATGTTAGGTGAATTAAGTTCCATTCTAAATGGCGCTTAATTCACTAAATATAAAAAATTCTTGATTTATAATACTAACAAATCCATCACCTATACAAGTTACGATGTATATTAAAGAAAAACACACCTCGGTCACTAGTTTGTTATTATATAAAATATCTTATCTTATTTTTTTGGTTATTTATACGTTAGCAACGATTTACTTTAGCGTAAAAATGGACAAAAGCACATCGGAGAACTCTCTTATAGAAATGACTCAAATAGCATTTGTGCTTTTTTCATCGTTAATGTGTTTGTATAAATCTAAGGAATATCTTGAACTCAAACACATATTAGTAATAATGTCTTCATTTTTTATGGTTATATTCGTTAGAGAAATGGACTACCACATAGAGCAGTATTTCCCTCACGGTTCATGGAAGTACCCTGCTTGGATTATAATAGTCTCGGTCTGTTATTTTTGTTTTAATAACATAGTTAACATAAAAAATGAGGTAAAATTTTTCATTTCTCATTCTAGCTTCACGACATTAACGATTGGCTTTTTTATTGTTTTCTTATTCTCACGCTTTGCAGGGTATGGTGATTTTTGGGTCGAGTTCATGGGGAACTCATACGATAGAGACGTGAAAAACTTGGTCGAAGAAAGCTTAGAGTTACTAGGTTACGCGATACTTTTAAACGGTGTTTTACTTATTAAAGTAGAAAACCACTAAGTATAAATAAAGGTTCAGAGCTTGTAGTTCAAGCTTTGAACTTTTTTAACCAAAAAAAGCAGCAAATTATATTTGCTGCAAATGATGAAAAAAAAACAATATGCGTAAGTTAACTTCCTAGCAATGGATGCGTTAACGAGTTAATAATAACGAACCGTAACAATTAAGTCTCGTTGAAAATAATCCATAAAGAATGGCATTTATTACACTGTTAATTATGTAACCTTATCTAATCTAGTTATCACACGCCGTCGTTTTGATATCTTATCTCTTTCCGTCAATAAATAGCTCTTCACATCAGATCCCATTTATCATCCCACAACAGTCGGATTCAAAACAAAGCAATAAAAATCAATAAATTAGAAGTAGCCACTTAAAAAATAAAAAGGAGTAAAAACGAAACTATATCAGATAGAACATATTAAAGATCACCAACTCTGAGTAGAAAGCCGTTCATACTCGTTACGCATACAATCAATAAAGACTTCCATCGCCGGCGTCACACACTTCCCAGAATGATAAGCGCAGAGTGGCTTGATCATCTTTGAAAATTCGGTGAACTCAAGCTCTTGTAAACTGCCCTCTTGCAACTCTTTTTCAACCGTAAAACGAGGTAAGTAAGAGATACCAATATTACTCTCAACGCAATTTTTGATCGTATTAATACTGCTAAGTTCGATCATGTTGTCGATGCTAATATCACGCTCTTGAATAATGCTCTCAAACATCTGTCGAAAAAGGCACTTAGGGCCATTGCTTATAAACCCTAAATCAATATGTTGCTCTCTCTTCTTTAAATCTAGCCCTTTTAAAAGCGGTGAAGCAACCAATACCAGTGGCTCCTGCTCAAACTCGTGCACCTTGAGTGTATCGTCATTACCTACTCGATAAAACACACCTAAATCAGCTTTATCCTCTATCAACTCATCTCGAATCTGATAGCAATTTTGTGATTGCAGAGAGAGTCTGACATTGGGCGCTCTGATCCTGAACTCTTTTAAAACATTAGCCATCTTATAAGCAAGTTGAGTCTCAGCAATCAGCACTTTCAATTCACCGGTCGGCTCCGAGTTTTCTTGCTGTGCTGTTCCCTCAATATTTTCCATCACTCGCGCCAGTTCATAGACGTAAGGCAGTATCTTTTCTCCTGCTTGAGTCAAAACCATCTTACGCCCTATTTTTTCGAACAGCTGCAAAGACAGATCTTGTTCCAACTGCTTGATTTGAAAGGTGACGGTTGATTGCGTGCAATAAAGCTTCTGTGACGCTTTTAGAAACGATCCTTCTTCAACAATAGCTTTAAAAGTAAGAAAGCGTTTTAGATTCATGACTAGACTCCACAACCAACAGTTCAATAAATTAAAAGTCTAAGTTTTAATTTATTCAATTTTTTAATCAATTGTAGCGAAGTATAGTGCAGTAAAAACAGGAGAGATAGAGATGACCGCCATCTACACCGCATTTTTTACTTACGTAATCATTACTTCAATTACACCAGGGCCAAACAACATTTTATCGCTCAGCATCGCGACGCAATATGGACTAAAACGCTCAACAAAAGTGATTTCGGGGATGTTTTGTGGCTATGTTGTTTTGATGCTACTTTGTGGCGCTTTCACGTATAACATGATCAGCCTCTTGCCCGTGATTACACCTTGGCTAACATGGATTGGAGCAGCTTATATTGTTTGGTTGGCTTGGGGGCTTGCTACGAGTGAGATCAAAACTTCATCGGATAATTCTAAAGGTATCAGTTTCTTAACAGGTTTCGGTTTGCAGTTCGTTAATGTGAAAATCATTCTTTATGGAATTACCTCTATTTCTACGTTCGTACTGCCCCACACTCAGAATATCTACTGGATCTTAGCGACTAGCCTCATTCTTGCTTTGATCGCACTCCTTAGCAACGTAGTCTGGGCCGTTGCAGGAAAGCTACTTCAATCGCAATTCCAGAGATATGGCAAAGTCATCAATATGAGCTTAGCAGCAGCTCTGATCTATTGTGCGACACAGTTATTTACTTAAGTATATAGTTGATCATCAAGAACAATATTGCTCTTCAACTTAGACGACTACGTTTATGTGAAGAGCAAGTTCTGCTCTACAAATCGCTGCGGTTTCTCGTGCCCTTACTCGCTCTTCCCGCTCCTCCATACGGCAGTTTTTGAAGAAGTAGATTCAACGTCACTTAATCAACCTAAAGAGACGAAATCTTGTTTAGCTATACATACACGGCCTTGGCGACCTCGGTAATAACTAAGTATTACTTAGTATACACAAATCAGAAAAACTAAGATAATCTTAGTCATCCAAGTCCTTCGTATGAACTTTAAGTGTTGTTTAATAACCCACTCCCAGCCCGCCTTAAGCATGCGCGTAAACAAGCGAATCTGTCCCAAAAAGCACTGGGCATCCGTATCGGCATGGATGATAGTTCTGCAAGTGCAAGGATGAATCAATACGAAAGGGAGCGCCATACTCCCGACGTAAAAACGCTCAAACTTATCGCAGATGAGCTAAACGTGCCTCTAAACTATTTTTTTTGTGAAGATGAAATCACCGCTGAACTTGCTGTTAATCTCCACAAGCTGTCAAATGATGACAAGCAAAGAGTGCTTGAGAGCACAGCCCAGTTGATTGCGGACGCAATCGCCACGAACAAGTCGAGTACGTAATAGGGATTAAACGCCTAAGAATACGTATCAATACCAAAGAATCAAAGAGCATAACTAAGGGTTCAACATGGCTACAACAAAAGCACTTGTGGTTTTTTCCGGTGGGCAGGACTCTACGACCTGCTTAATCGATGCATTAAATACATATGATGAAGTTCATGCTATAACGTTTGATTATGGCCAGCGTCATTCAGATGAAATAGATATCGCTATCGAATTAGGTAAGCAACTTAACATCAAAAGCCACAAAGTCCTGGATGTAAAATCAATTAATGAGTTAGCGATAAGCTCTCTGACAAGAGACAACATTCCGGTATCTAATGACTTAAGCGACGCTAACGTACCCAATACATTCGTTCCAGGGAGAAACATTCTCTTTCTTACTTACGCATGTATCCATGCTTACCAGCTTGGCATTCAAGACATCATTACGGGAGTCTGCGAAACAGACTTTAGTGGTTACCCTGACTGCCGAGACAACTTTATTCGCTCTCTAAATCTCTCTTGCAATTTAGGTATGGATAAAGCCTTCAATATTAAGACTCCTTTAATGTGGCTTACTAAAGCCGAGACCTGGGCTCTAGCTGATAAGCATAATATGTTGGAGTTTGTCCAAAACAATACTTTAACATGTTACAACGGAATCGTTGGTAAAGGCTGTGGTGAATGCCCAGCGTGCCTACTGCGACAAAGCGGCTTAGAAGAATACTTAGCGAGCAAATAGTCTTTGTTAGCGGTAATAGCGGTGGATAAAACCTTTTGCGTTAGCTTCTAAACGTTTTATCTCAGCGTGAAACTCCAGCCAACAGAGCTTCATTTTGATGCCGCCAGATTGGTGGCATCAATTAAATGCGAAACGATTGTCGAACCAAAGATAGCACCACACCACAACAGCCAACACTGCTTAGCTTTTACAACGCTATAAATTGTTTAGATATATCGACAATGTTTCGATAGCAAAGCTACCAACGGCATTACTCGCGAAACCGGGATTAGATAGAAAAGCTACCTCGAATGATGACGAGTCTCTCGTCTAAGCAATACTCAAATATTTATGAGTTTGAACAGACAAACGCCAATTGCGGGCAATACACGTATCAATACACAATTGCGTAGCACGAGGCTTCTGGCTAATTGGTTGTAGTGCAATGATAGTCTCAGCCGCCACGTTCGCATTTGCTAAAAGATCATCAAGGTGGTCGATGTCTTTCTGGGTACCGACTGGATGCTTAATCTCATTTGCCCGCTCTAACGCGCTATTAAGCACTGGTAATTTACCTTTCATTGCTACTTTTGGTGACACTGTCACCCACGTATTTTCTGAAGTAATCACTTCTGATGTGCCACTGGTTTCAATTTGGCATTGGCACCCCATATCTTCAAACGCCTTTGTTAAAGGGCGCAGATCATAAATACAAGGCTCTCCACCAGTAATCACGATATGCTTAGCATTAAAGCCTTGCTGTTGATATTGCTCTACGATGTTCTCGGCAGATGCAACACACCACGTCGGAGAATCTTCCGTTTTCACCAGAATATCGCCTATTTGACGTTGATCATTCTCATCTGCATACCACGTTTGTTTGGTATCGCACCATGAGCAACCAACCGGACACTCTTGAAGCCGAACAAAAACAGCAGGGACTCCAGTAAAAACCCCTTCCCCTTGGATGGTTTCAAACATCTCATTTAGCTTATACAACGCAGAACTCACTCAACTCATAACATTTCGAGGCGAAGACCATAATGGACACGCGTGTCTAGGTCAATTTAAACCAAAAATTAATTGTTAAAATAGACCATTTTGTAGTTTCATAGCGTAATGAATATAGGTTTCTGGTTAACGTTAAACCAAGCCTTATTCACTGACAGCTCCCAAAAAACTTTAAGGTAAGAAATGATGTATAAACTGATCGCACTAGATATGGATGGCACGCTACTCAATAGTGATAAAGCCATTTCTGAAGAAAACAAACAAGCGATCGCAAAAGCTCGAGAAGCAGGCGTTACTGTCGTTCTCGCTTCTGGTCGCCCATTAGAAGGAATGCAAGACAAGCTCGACGAACTGAATATCCATTCCGATCGAGATTTTGTTCTTTACTACAACGGTTCGATGGTCAAGAACGTAGGCACAAACGACATCATCCACCAGCAAATCATAGATGGTAAAGCTGCAAAATTGGTGGCGCGAAAAGCCGAAGAGCTAGGTGCGTACGTCCATGCTTTTAGTCAAGTTCATGGTTTAATCACCAACGAACACAACCCTTACACCGATATTGAAGCAAAGATAAATGGCTTAAATGTCACCGAGATGAACTTCGAATCACTAGAAGACGATCATCCAATCATCAAAGCTATGATGGTTGCAGAGCCAAGCAAACTAACAGAAGTTATAGCAGCACTGCCAGCTGAAATGCGCGAAGCGTTTACGGTTGTTCAAAGCGCTCCGTTTTTCCTTGAGTTTCTTAACCCTGCGAGCAACAAAGGTATTGGTGTTGCCGCAATTGCCGAGTATCTGGGAATTAAACCGGAAGAAGTTATCTGTATGGGTGACGCAGAAAATGACCACCACATGCTGAAATACGCTGGCCTTGGTATCGCGATGGCAAATGCAATGGAAGAAACCAAGCAAATCGCTGACTACATTACGGCAAGTAATGATGAGCACGGTGTCGCTAAAGCTATAGAAAAGTTCGTGCTCAATGCATAGCCCTTTCCGCCATGTCTGTTGCGTTAAGCTTCTTACGTTTAACACCCCTAGCCGTCCAAGATAGGCAAGCGGCGTTTTTCGTGGACTAAACGTGTAAAAGCCTTGCTGTAATGCAAGGCTTTGTTTTTACTCAAATACTAATAGATAACAAATACAGCCATCAATCTAGCAACGTTTTGCTCGGTTGGTTTTCACAAGTCAGCTTCCTTGCAAGCAGCATAAATAACAACATTAATAAAGGATAATGTAACGTCGACAAGACTAATGACCACAAACCGCTAAACGATACGATAATAGCCGAGTACAAATAGAGTTGATCAACAAGCAACAATGCCAGCGTTACAAAGATCATCTGCCGAGTATCTAAATGTGCTTTCGACTCTTTAAATGTCATGACCAACGCTGATGCAGTGATTAAAATTGCTAGCCAGCGACCAAACACAGGTAATGGCCAGATGACGGAGATGACCGCTGTTGCCGCAGTCATAATGAACCAGACGCCTTTTGAGCTTAGAACTTGATCAACGTTCACATCTTGATTTGTTTCCAGTCGAAGAACATGCCAAGCCACCAAGCTGCCTAACAGCGCGCCAAATAACATATCTAAAATAAAGGCACTGCCGAGGAAAAACTTACCTAACACCACAGTAAGAGTGATGAACACGAAGACTGCCGTTGTTCCATTCAAACCAAAATACTGGGTTCTATGAAACAAGAACGTCAGCACACAAAACCACACAGCGATAGGCAAGCTAGGAAAACTAAAGCCAAAGCTGTGCGTTAACTCCATCATTGGTATATAGACATGTGGGCGCGGTAGCGAAAAGCCTTGTTGAGCGACAAGCACCATAAGCGACGTTGCACTAATTGCGAAAAAGAGTCGGTACACAAACCGGCTACCAAAGCGCATCATGGCAAAAGGAAATAGAAAGAGTAGTACCGTCGGTTCTGTCAGATCTATAACGAGTTTCGAGATCTGACTAGCTACCTCGTAACTCGTTTCTGACAACGCCCCTACCCAACTCTGTAAATCTATCAGCCACGCCAATTCAACCTGACGAAATGAAGGCGCGGATTCGATCAACTGAGTCACATAAGATACTGATTGCTTGGTAGCTTGATCAAAAAACTGAGTGGCTTGTGGCCATTGCTCAGGATAACGATATAAAGATGATGGTAATTCAGATGGGCTAAGCAACATCGCTGACGCAACTTCTACTCCATAATGAGGGGCAAACCAAATAGGCAGTTCATTTCCACCTAAAGAGTTATTCATAGAAAAAGCGATAATGGCAGAGTCTGATATACAGTCGTAAAAAACCGCAGTGTCCGTTCTGCCAAGCTCCTCTCCAACCGTAACCACTATACCGGTTTCTTCCCACGTTTCTCGTTGAGCAGCAACTTGTGGAGACTCACCATCAATAATGGTTCCGCCAGGTAGAGAAATCTTATCCGTTAATACTTCATGAACTAGCACTAACTTGTCATCAGCGCGAACAATACAGAGCGCTCCTTTAACTTCGCTCGCAGTGGCTTTAGCCGTAGAGATCGGTGAAACAGGTAACAAAATAAAACAAAGGATGAGTAATAACAGCTGTCTCAACACAAAATATGACCTTAAATAAACATAATGATAACCAATGAATCATGGCAGTTAATCTTATCTTTTTCGACAAAAATTAAGTAACGAGTTATGCCAAACTGAGTTGATCGCGTAAAACCTGATCTCAACGCTCACTGGAGAATAATTTAATGCAAACCTGACAAAAATCAGACAAAACATAAAATGTTGATCGCAATTCTGCCAGTTATATAAAGATAACGTCAGGACAAAGTCATACACATTTTGTGGGTTCTCATAGTTGACACAATAAAAAAGGGCTTATTATTCGCAAACAATAAACCCCAGTTATGATAACTATGTACTGATCGTTGAAACCAAGAATGAATCTTATCTCATGGTCAACGAATCAAATTCACTGGCCCGATCGTTAGTTAGACGTGCAATTCGCATCGCCTACTTTTTGCCAAACATCCCAAGGCCCTGAGTCTGCTGGATTATCACCTTGAGTCCACCACTGCGCTTGCCAAACTTTACCATTCCAAGTAACCGTATCTCCTTTGAGATACACTAAGCTGGCTTGCCATGCAGTTGTACAGCTATCTGTGGGAGGCGTTGTCACCGTTTTCGCTTGAGCGGATACTAACGCTTGGTATTGTGTGCTGGTCTTATCAACGTTGAAGTTCAAAGCCACTCTTGCTTCTCCGCTCTGAGTAGCACCAAATTCAACATCAACACGACAACTTGCATTCATTGCTAACGTTGCCTGAGAGCACTGGTCATTGGCAATAACAGCTGCATCAGTAACACCCGAAGCGAACGCGCGAACATTTTCCACAGTGAACGTGGTGTTCCCTGAATTCTGGATAACAAAGCTATGTTGCTGTAACTCCCCAACATAAAATGATGCCAGTGTCTGTTCAGTGGTGTATCCAACAGAAACATTCTCTTTTGGTGGTGTTGCTGTTCCGATAACACCATCGACAAAATTGCGCATAGCAGCGATATCGCTATAAACCCCATACATACCAGGACGAGCACAACCTATTCCCCAACTGACCACACCAAGTTGAGTAATTACACCACTGCGATTAATAACGATTGGACCACCACTATCTCCCTGACAAGAATCTATCCCACCTTGAGGAATACCCGCACAGAATGACACTTCTCCAACCGTTGTGTAGTTGCCACCGGCTTGACGGCAAGTCATATCCGACACAAGTGGGACGTCAACCTCTTGCAATCGAGACGGAGAGCTTCCTCCTTCAGAAGTTCGCCCTAAGCCAGCAACACTAAGCCAATCTCCGATGCTCGCGTATTGCGTTAGACTGCCATTCGCAATCTCAACTGAAGAAACACCTTGAGGCACAGAGTCGAGCTTCAATACCGCGAGGTCATGAGAAAGCGTCGCGCGGCGATATGCCGGGTGCATATGGATCTCACTGACGTTTGCACGAACACCGTCACTACCGTTATAAACAACGCCACCGATTTTAACCGCTATCTGATTCGGAGAATCACCCTCAACACAATGCGCAGCAGTCAGGACGTAACCATTCCCGATATAACTGGCCCCACAATATGATCGGTTACCATAACGACTAACAATTTGGGTGTAGAATTTCCAGTCACGTGGGTCGGCAGTTACTCCGCCTACGATCTGGGGTTGGATAGTATGATTTTGCGTCTGTGACAAATCATCAGCACTTGCGAACATTGGCAAAACGGCTAAAGCAAGTAACGATTTTGTTAGTTTCAAAATATTGTCCTCTTGTTTTTGTAAGCACGATCCTCGTGCTACTAATAAACAAGCAGACAAAAACGCCGATACCAATGTGGGTGCATATCAATTTGTTAACATTGCGAGCAACTTATAGAGAAAAGTCTATTGACGAACTGAATGATTTCAATTCGAATGAACCTAAATCACAATATTAAAGTTAAATACGATTATTCGTTCAGCGGTTTTCTTAAATAGTGGATATGATGTGCAAATCCTTGTTTTTCATACAAAGATATTGCGCCCTGGTTAAAATGCCATACTTCAACAAACATCTGTTTTGCACCGTAATCAGAGAACGTTGATTCAATTTTATTAATCAATGCCTGCGCCGTACCTTGTTTTCGATATTCAGGCAGCACATAGAGCTCATCCACACTTCCCATCATAACTGGCTGGCTGACGGTAGAAATAAGTTCACAGAAGTGACCAGAGATAAAGCCAATAATTTCATCTCCTTGTTTTGCTACGTAAACAAGGCACTCAGGGTCGTCAATATATCGAGCAATGCTTTTTTCTTGTTCTATCTCCTCTGCCGTTTTGAAAAGCTCAGGAGATTGAAGATGATGCTCATCATGAAGCTCGAACATAAGATCGTTGAGCAACTCTAGGTCGCTAAAACACGCAGGTTTAATCGCAAACGTGGTCATACAAAGGGTCACTAAAAATGGAATGGCTGTAGTTTGTGAGGAAAACGTCGTATTGGCAAGTCACAAATGCTTTCACGATACGTTTGTACTGTTTGAACAACAAAAAGGCCCCTGCACTTAATAAACGTACAGAGGCAGAACCAACCAACAGAGTTCGAGGATCAGGGGTTAGTTAGAATTGAGTTTTTATCAGCGTCGTAGCACTCGCTCAATTTCGTTCAAGCTACTTGGGTCATCAATCGTTGACGGAACGGTGTATTTTTCACCATCAGCTATTTGACGTATAGTTCGACGCAAAATTTTACCTGAACGTGTTTTCGGTAAACGGTCTACAACCAACGCATGCTTGAAGCAAGCAACTGCACCTATCTCACTACGCACTTTGCCAACAAGCTCACCTTCAAGGTCTAGCTCATCCACTTTGACGCCGTCTTTCAGTACAACAAAACCAAGTGGAAGCTGACCTTTTAGATCATCGTGGATACCGACCACCGCACATTCTGCAATCGCTGGGTGGCCTCCTACTATTTCTTCCATTTCACCTGTCGACAATCGGTGTCCCGCGACATTAATCACGTCATCAATACGTCCCATAATAAACAGGTAACCGTCTTCATCCAGATAGCCACCATCACCTGACACGTAGTAGCCTGGGAATTGGCTAAGATAACCAGTTTCAAAACGGTCATGATTACGCCAAACCGTTGGCAGACAACTTGGTGGTAGCGGACGTTTTAATGCGACAAAGCCTTGTTGGTTAGGCCCGACAGCCTCTCCAAGTTCATTCAGAATCTCGACCTGATAACCCGGAATGGGCTTCGTCGAAGAACCAGCTTTAACTGGCATCATTTCGACACCTGTCGGGTTGCCCGCGATGGCCCAACCCGTCTCGGTTTGCCACCAGTGGTCAATAACGGGCTTGTCCGCTTTGCTCTGAACCCACTCCAGTGTCGGAGGGTCAAGGCGTTCTCCCGCCATAAAGATGGTTTTCAGATTCGACAAGTCGTACTGTTTTAAGTGCTCACCTTCCGGGTCCTCTTTCTTAATCGCACGAAACGCCGTTGGTGCAGAGAACAACGCATCTACTTTATATTCATCACACACTCGCCAAAATGCGCCAGGATCCGGTGTTCGAACAGGCTTGCCTTCGAATAGGATAGTAGTGCAACCGTGAATCAGTGGAGCGTAAACAATGTAAGAGTGCCCTACTACCCAGCCCACATCAGATGCCGCCCAAAAGACGCCATCTTGAGGAATGTTATAGATTGCGCTCATGGAGTACTTCATCGCGACAGCATGGCCACCGTTATCACGCACAACGCCTTTCGGCTTACCTGTCGTACCTGATGTATAAAGTATGTAGAGCGGATCGGTTGCTAACACCGGAACACAACCATGTGGCAGCGCTTGTTTGTACTCTCGCTGCCAATCTAAGTCTCTTTCTTGGTTTAGCTCAGCGTCGCACTCTGGACGTTGGAAAACAAACACTTTCTCAGGCTTCCAACGGCTGTCCATAATGGCTTTGTCTACCATTGGTTTGTATGGAATGACTTTGTTGATCTCAATCCCGCACGACGCCGTCATGATCACTTTCGGCTCTGCATCTTCAATTCGTACAGCAAGCTCATTAGGTGCAAAACCGCCGAATACTACGGAATGAATAGCCCCCAAACGCGCGCAGGCAAGCATCGCCATTGCGGCTTCTGGGATCATCGGCATGTAAATAACGACTCGGTCGCCTTTTTCAACACCTTGAGCAGACAGCATGCCAGCAATTTTGGCTACTTGGTCACGTAGGTCGCTATAGGTGTACGTGGCTTTACGACCTGTCACTGGCGAGTCATAAATGAGTGCAGTATTATCACCGCGTCCTTGCTCGCAATGGTAATCTAATGCTAACCAGCACGTATTCATTACACCATCTGGAAACCAACGTTCTATGCCGTTTTCATCAGATTTCAAGATAGTTTTAGGAGATTCAAACCAATCGAGATTCTCCGCTTGAGCGCGCCAAAAACTCTCCGGTTCATTCTTCGCCCATAAGTATTCTTTTTCGTATGAAGACATATTGCTTCCTCCAGTATGTCCTGACATTGCTCTCGTTCTACTCAAAGATCGCTCTTTTAATCCAAAGATCGTCTCTTTTAATCGAAGACATAGAAGGGTACACGCACAAATCCCTCCATCAGTATTCTCGCACTTCGGCTCATAATGGCTTTTTGCACCACCCAGCCCTGCTCAGTTTGCTTCGCTTGTGCCCCAACTTTTAACGTTCCTGACGGGTGACCAAAAGTCACGGACTCTTTTTCACCGCCACCAGCGGCTAAATTCACTAACGTTCCGGGCACACACGCAGCAGAAGCAATAGCAACGGCTGCTGTTCCCATCATTGCATGGTGAAGCTTGCCCATCGACAGCGCGCGAACGAGCACATCAATATCCGACTCATTAACGGCTTTACCACTTGAAGACAGGTAACTTTTCGGTTTAGAAACAAACGCTATTTTCGGCGTATGTTGGCGTGTTTGAGCTTCTTCTAAATCAGAAATCAGGCCCATTTTTAACGCGCCATATGCACGGATGGATTCGAACATCGCTAATGCTGTCTCATCGTTGTTGATATCGTCTTGCAGCTCGGTGCCCTGATATCCTATCGATTCAGCATCAATAAAAATGGTTGGAATGCCCGCGTTAATAAAGGTCGCGTTGAACGTACCCACATCCGGCACCACTAAATCATCAACTAAGTTACCCGTAGGGAACATACTTCCTTCGCCATCAGAAGGGTCAACGAAATCGACTTGAATCTCGGCGGCCGGAAACGTCACGCCATCGAGCTCAAATTCGCCGGTTTCTTGAACGAAACCATTGACGATTGGCACGTGAATCAAGATGGTTTTGCTGATGTTCACCTGCCAAACACGCACCGTCACAATGCCATTTTCTGGAATGCGATCTTGTGGGATCAGACCAGCATGAATGGCGAAAGGACCGACAGCGGCAGACAAGTTGCCGCAGTTACCGCTCCAATCGACGAATGGTTTGTCGATCGACACTTGACCAAATAAGTAGTCAACATCGTGATCGGCTCTGCTGCTGCGCGAAACAATCACTGTTTTACTGGTGCTTGACGTCGCGCCCCCCATGCCATCAATTTGCTTCGCGTAAGGATCAGGGCTGCCAATAACGCGTAGCAACAGTTTGTCACGTGCGGCTCCAGCCACTTGCGCTTCTTGAGGCAAATCCTCTAGGTTGAAAAAGACACCTTTACTCGTGCCGCCACGCATGTACGTCGCGGGCACTTTTATTTGGCTTGTTTGATTCGGAGTATTATTTGACATACGCACTCCTTATTGTGCCAAGAAATCTTGCGCGAAACGCTGCAGAACACCGCCTGCGTTGTACACGTGAACTTCGTCAGCGGTATCTAAGCGACAAGTAACCGGAACATCGACTTTATCGCCGTTGCTGCGTGTGATAACCAGCGCTAAATCAGCGCCCGGCTTGATTTCTCCAACCACGTCGTAAAGTTCCGTACCATCCAGCTCTAGCGTATTGCGGTTAACGCCTGACTTAAATTGCAGTGGTAGTACGCCCATGCCAACCAAGTTAGTACGGTGAATACGCTCAAAGCCTTCAGCAACAATGGCTTCTACGCCTGCCAGTCGAACGCCTTTTGCTGCCCAGTCACGGGATGACCCCTGACCGTAATCCGCGCCAGCCACCACGATCAATGGTTGTTTACGATTCATGTAGGTTTCAATCGCTTCCCACATACGAACCACCTGCCCTTCTGGCTCTACACGCGCCAGAGATCCCTGCACGACTTCGCCGTTTTCCTTCACCATTTCATTGAACAACTTTGGGTTAGCGAAGGTCGCGCGTTGCGCCGTTAAGTGGTCACCACGGTGAGTCGCGTAAGAGTTGAAATCTTCTTCTGGCACACCCATTTTCGCTAAGTATTCACCTGCTGCGCTGCTTGCGAGAATCGCGTTGGATGGTGATAAGTGATCAGTGGTGATGTTGTCGCCCAGAATCGCCAATGGACGCATGCCAGACAATGTTCTTTCTCCCGCTAGCGCACCTTCCCAGTACGGTGGTCGGCGGATATAGGTACTCATCGGACGCCAGTCGTACAGCGGGTTGGGATTTTGCTCTTGATCATTCAGCTTAAACATCTGAATGTAAACTTGCTTAAACTGCTCAGGTTTAACATGAGTACCGACAACTGCATCGATCTCTTCATCGCTTGGCCACAAATCATTGAGATAAATTGGTTTGCCGTTTTGGTCCGTGCCCAATGCATCGCGCTCGATATCAAAACGAATCGTACCCGCTAGCGCATAAGCGACAACCAATGGTGGTGAAGCCAAAAAAGCTTGTTTGGCGTACGGATGGATTCGACCATCAAAGTTACGGTTACCAGAAAGCACCGCTGTCGCATATAAATCACGGTCCATGATCTCTTGTTGGATTTTTGGATCCAGCGCACCACTCATACCGTTACAAGTTGTACATGCGTAACCAACAATGCCAAAGCCAAGCTTCTCTAGCTCTGGTAACAAGCCCGCTTCTTCCAGATACAAGCGTGCAACTTTAGAACCCGGAGCAAAAGACGATTTCACCCACGGTTTACGTACAAGACCAAGTTCGTTGGCTTTCTTCGCGACAAGGCCAGCAGCAACCACGTTTCTTGGGTTACTGGTATTCGTACATGAGGTAATAGCAGCGATGATCACTGCACCATCTGGCAACTCGCCTTCTTTCTCTTCCCACGCTCCAGAAATGCCGCGCTGTGCCAACTCAGAAGTTGGTAAACGACGATGAGGGTTTGACGGACCAGCCAAGTTACGGCTAACTGATGATAAATCGAACTCAAGTACGCGCTCGTAAACTGCGCTATCAAGATCGTCTGCCCAAAGACCGGTTTGTTTTGCGTAATTTTCTACTAAAGCAACTTGTTCTTCATCTCGACCAGTTAGTTTCAAGTAATTGATGGTCTGCTCATCAATATAAAACATGCCAGCTGTTGCGCCGTATTCTGGTGTCATGTTTGAAATCGTTGCGCGGTCTCCGATCGTTAGATCACGTGCGCCTTCTCCAAAGAATTCAAGATATGAAGATACCACACGCTCATTACGAAGAAACTCAGTAATCGCGAGGACAATATCCGTTGCGGTAATGCCCGGTTGACGTTTACCCGTCAGTTTGACACCGACAATATCTGGTAGACGCATCATTGATGGTCGGCCAAGCATGACGATTTCTGCTTCCAGACCACCGACACCTATCGCAATAACACCAAGAGCGTCTACGTGAGGCGTGTGACTGTCCGTACCCACACAGGTGTCAGGGTAGGCAATGCCCTGCTTTGCTTGTACCACAGGAGACATTTTTTCCAAGTTGATCTGGTGCATGATGCCATTCCCAGCTGGAATCACGCTGACGTTTTCAAACGCTGTTTTACACCACTCGATAAAGTGAAATCGGTCTTCATTACGGCGCTCTTCAATCGCGCGGTTTTTGTCGAAGGCATCAGGGTCAAAGCCCGCATGTTCAACCGCTAAAGAGTGGTCAACGATCAATTGTGTCTCAACCACTGGGTTCACTTTTGCAGGATCACCGCCCTGATCTGAAATGGCATCGCGCAGACCCGCTAAATCGACTAGAGCGGTCTGACCAAGAATGTCATGACAAACAACGCGTGCTGGATACCAAGGAAAATCAAGATCGCGTTTGCGTTCAATTAACTGTTTCAGGCTATCTGTCAATGTGTTCGGGTCACAGCGGCGGACCAGTTGCTCAGCTAGCACGCGAGAGGTATAAGGGAGTGTTTCATAGGCTCCAGGAGAAATGGCATTGACGGCTTCGCGTGCATCAAAATAATCCAGTTGAGTTCCCGGAAGCGGCTTACGATATTGGGTATTAATATTTGTGTTCATGGTTTGCTTCCATTCAGTCTTTACATCTTGCCTTCATCAAGGTTTTCCATTGCTCCAGAAACACAGTGATGAGAGGATCTCCTTCCTCTGTTAGAGAGAATGACAAAGGAAGGAGGTGGTCAACCAAAGCATATAATGCCCTCGTTGACCTTCGCGCTAGCGATTCTCGATAGGCACCCATTCTTGATGATCTGGGCCCGTATAATCGGCACTTGGGCGAATAATACGGTTATTGGCACGCTGTTCATAAACGTGTGCAGCCCAGCCCGTTAAACGACTCATCACAAAGATTGGGGTGAATAGTTTGGTTGGAATGTCCATGAAGTGGTAAGCCGATGCATGGAAGAAGTCCGCATTACAGAACAGACCTTTCTCTCGCTTCATCACTGATTCAACACGCTCAGAAACCGCATATAGATGTGTATCACCAACTTGCTTCGATAACTCTTTGGACCAGCGTTTTATTAAGGCGTTGCGAGGGTCACTTTCACGATAAATCGCATGACCAAAGCCCATGATCTTGTCTTTATTGGCTAGCATTTTCATGATGTTCGCTTCCGCCTCGTCGGGCGTTTGCCAATCTTCAATCATTTCCATCGCCGCTTCGTTCGCACCTCCGTGAAGTGGCCCACGAAGCGTACCGATTGCCGCCGTGATACAAGAATGAATGTCTGACAACGTTGATGCACAAACGCGTGCTGCGAATGTAGAAGCATTAAACTCATGTTCAGCATAAAGAATGAGCGAGCAATGCATCACTTGTTTGTGCAGCGCAGATGGCGCTTTGTCTGTAAGTAATCGCAAGAAGTAACCACCGATGCAATCTTCAGTCTGATCCTCGGTGTTGATACGCACGCCATCATGACTAAAGCGGTACCAGTAACAGATGATGGCAGGGAACAAGGCTAACATACGTTCGGTTGCTTTCAGTTGCTCCTCGAAGCTCATTTCCTGCTCTAGGTTACCCAATACAGAACAACCCGTGCGCATTACGTCCATTGGGTGTGCGCTTGCAGGAATCAACTCTAAAGCTTGTTTTAGCTCGGCTGGCAAACCTCTAAGGCTGAGTAGGTGTGTTTTGTACGCATCAAGTTCTTGTTGATTCGGCAAGTGACCGCGTAACAGAAGGTGAGCCACTTCTTCAAACTGTGCGTTGTTCGCAAGATCAGTAATATCGTATCCACGATAAGTTAGACCAGTTCCCGTTTTTCCGACAGTACATAAAGCTGTGCTTCCTGCGCTTTGACCACGAAGGCCTGCGCCACCTAATTCTGCTTTCTTTTCTGCAGTTTGAGACATTGTTTGAACTCCTTTTCTGTCTGACTTTTCCCTCTCTGGGGTGTTTTTAGCCAAACGAATTTCACGTTATTAGATGAGATAAATTCCGATTATCTTTTTCTTGGGCTTCCGTCTATTTTTACTTTTCCCCCACTATTTCCCTTCAGAGAATAACTGGTCAAGTTTGTCTTCGTAGTCGTGGTAATTCAGGTGCTGATATAACTCTTTACGTGTTTGCATCGAATCAACCAGTGCTTCCTGATTACCCACTTCTAGCAAATGTTTGTAGACCGTTTCAGCAGCTTTGTTCATGGCACGGAACGCACTTAATGGATAAAGCACCATGTCCACTTTTGCTTTCGCTAGCTCATCACAGCCATACAGCGGTGTCGCGCCAAATTCTGTAATATTCGCCAGAATAGGAACGTGCTTTCCGGTCGCTTGCTCAAGCGCATTTGAGAACTGAAGGTACTGGTCCAGCTTGTTCATCGCTTCTGGGAAGATCATGTCTGCGCCAGCTTCCACACACGCAATCGCGCGCTCGATTGCGCTGTCCATGCCTTCAACAGCTAACGCGTCAGTACGAGCCATAATCACGAAACTTTCATCATTGCGTGCATCAACCGCGGCTTTTACACGATCAACCATCTCTTGCTGGCTGACTATTGCTTTGTTCGGACGATGACCACAACGTTTCTGTGCGACTTGGTCTTCCATGTGCACCGCTGCCGCGCCTGCTTTTTCCATCGCTTTGATCGTGCGAGCAATGTTAAATGCACCGCCAAAACCCGTGTCGATATCAACCAAAAGAGGCAAATCACATGCGTTAGTGATGCGGTCAACGTCAACCAAAACGTCGTTTAATGTTGTGATACCGAGATCCGGCAATCCGTATGAAGCATTTGCGATACCGCCACCAGACAAGTAAATCGCTTGGTGACCCAAGTTTTTTGCCATCATGGCGCAATACGGGTTTATAGTGCCGACAATTTGTAGTGGATTATTTTGTTCAATGGCGAGTCTGAATTTCGCTCCCGGTGTTAAGCTCATGACGAATTCCTTCTAGTCTTTGTCTAAACTTTCTGTATGTATAATTTGAGATTGGATGAGCTTTCGACTTCCTGATATGTGTCTTCTCATCAACATTTCTGCAAGCTCTTCATCGCGATTGCGAATGGCTTCCAAAATGAATTTGTGTTCGGTGAGCGCCTCATTCGGGCGAGATTGCGCACGTGGCGACTGGTAACGATACATCCGTAATAAGTGATAGAGTTCATCACACAGCAGAGATATTAACTTACTGTTTCTGCTCGCTTGGATGATGCGATAGTGAAAATCAAAGTCACCATGTTGATGGAAGTAAGACGCGCCTTCCATTTGGTCTATATGCTTGGAATGTGTCGACAATAGCATTTCCAAGCTTAAGAGCTCTTCTTGCGTAATGTGTCGCGCAGCTAACCTTGCCGCCATGCCTTCCAATGCTTCTCGAACGGCATAAAGTTCTATCAGCTTTTCCGGAGAAAAAGTGGTCACTCTAGCCCCAACATGAGGAATTCGCTCGATGAGCCCTAGCCCCTCTAAGCGCATCAATGCTTCACGCAAAGGCCCACGACTGACTTGATATTTCTTTGCTAGCTCAGGCTCTGATATCTTATGGCCAGGCTTCACGTCGCCATTAACAATGACTTCAATCAGTGTTTCGGTCAGCGTTTCGGATTTGGTGTGTTCTTTCTCAGAACCCAGCACTTTATAACGAGCTTTCAACTCAGAGTTCATATTCAGATACTCTTGTTACCGACATCGAAATGTCTACAATTTCTTAACCTGAATATAAAGTAGTCGATCAAAGTGTCGACAATCAAGTAAATTGTCGACAATTTAGACTAAGGTCGTAATTTAAATGGGCCTAAAATGCCCATTAAGTGCCATTTTTAGCAGAAATAAAGAATAGTGAGTTCATATTGTCGACAACTTATAAACCTTTAAGCTTATGATCTAAAGACTAAAAGCTCAGCTGTCGAACAATAATCGGATAAAAACTATTCTTTAGGTACAAATTGATCAAAGACTTGTTGCGAAGTCATCTTTTGTGAAGCGGAATTGAGGTCATAATAAGCTGGCTTTTCATCGGTAAAAATCTCTAAAGTGAGTTTGAAATCTGGGTTATCGAACAAACCAGCGGAAAGAATGTACTCACCTGTCGGCAACAAATGGTAGAAAAGGTTTGTACCACACTCACCGCAAAACCCCCTCACTCCCCAGTCTGACGACTGATAACGTTTAGGTTCGCCACCTTTAAACGTCACGTTAGGCCCACAATGCACCGCATGAAGTGCGCCACTCGACCATTTTCGACACATAGAGCAATGGCACAGGCTAACCTCATTTTTAACCTCAGCGATGACTTCAATTGCGCCGCACAAACACGTCCCTTTCATTCTCTTTTCCTCGTTCATTTCCGTCATTTTATTATGGCCTACCAAAGCGTAAAGCCGCGTGACCTAACACCAACTTCTCGCCGTGAACTTTATGAACAAAATAACCGAAATGCTCAATATTCTCTTTATATCTCTTTTACAGACAGATATTTAACACTTAATTAACCTTTACACCAAGTTCAGCTTTAACGCTTACAAGGCATGACAACTGAGCAAAAACAATAAGGCTCAACTAAATAGAGTCGCTAACATAAGGAACGTGAACATGTTAAAGGTACTCAAACCAACGCTCGCCGCTTCAATCATCGCAGCTTCATTTTCATTCAACGCTCTTGCTGCAGATATTGAAAAAATGCACTTTCTTATCCCTGGAGGTGCCGGTGGCGGTTGGGACATGACCGCCCGAGGTACTGGTGATGTATTAATAAAGTCAGACATCGTCGAAACCGTATCATTTCAAAACCTATCTGGTGGTGGCGGTGGCAAAGCAATCGCACATTTGATTGAAACGGCTGATCGTCAAGAAGATACACTCATGGTGAACTCAACACCGATCGTCGTTCGTTCGCTCAGTGGGATCTTCCCACAATCTTTCCGCGACTTGACACCTGTTGCCGCAACGGTTGCCGATTATGGCGCCATTGTTACATCAGCCGATTCTCCTTATAGCTCTTGGGAAGATGTCGTTAAAGCTTTTAAAGAAAACCCACGTAAGGTGAAGGTTGCTGGTGGCTCTGCTCGTGGTTCTATGGATCATTTGGTTATAGCAGCAGCTTTCAAAGGTGAAGGTTTTGATGCGCGCAAAGTTCGTTACATTGCCTATGATGCAGGTGGAAAAGCCATGGCTGCCCTACTTTCAGGCGAAACACAACTGCTCTCTACAGGGCTAGGTGAAGTACTCGAAATGTCTAAGTCTGGGCAAGTGAAAGTGTTAGCGATTACAGCACCAAAACGTTTAGAAGCTGCGCCTAACATTCCAACTCTCACCGAATATGGTAATGAAACTGTCTTTGCTAACTGGCGTGGATTCTTTGCAGCACCAGGCACAAGCCAAGAAAAGCTAGATGAATGGAATGCCGCATTTACTAAAATGTATAACACCGACGAATGGCAAGTCGTTCGAGACCGCAATGGTTGGATCGACAACTATAAAGCGGATAAAGCATTCTTCGCGTTTCTTGAAGATCAAGAGCAACAGATGGGTGACTTAATGCGCGAGTTAGGCTTCCTGAAGTAACAGTCGAATTGGGGTCCCTCAGATACCAACCTCAATGAATAACGTAGGTTGGTATTTCCCCATTGTATTTGCACTCTAAGTTTCACCGCATATGGACATTGTCGACAATCGGCATGCACACTCCTTTGTTTATATACCCAAAGCGGATCGACTAGCAGCGAAATGCTTAATTGTTAATGGTTTAGTTTATTCATTGACGTCCATATGCGGTCTTTTTTACTTTTGTTAGGAGTTGAATATGCCTCGTTCAACCAACTTTTTCACCAAAGAGTATTTACTCTGTCGTGACCGCGTCGGCGCAATGATCTTTCTACTCTTCTGTCTTTGCTACGGTTATCAAACCTCGCAGATTCCATTGTTTCCAGGTGATGAGTATGAACCATTCACCGCACGTACTCTGCCAACCATCCTGACTTACGTTGGTGTCGGCCTTTCTTTGCTATTGCTGGTGACAGGACAACCAGATAAACAAAGTGGCGCAGTGCTGACCTTCAATTGGAAGTTACTGATTGCCTTTTTAGTTTTAATGGCACTCTACGGCGTGGGCCTGACGTACTTAGGTTTTGTGATAGCTACTGGCTTCTTTTTATTGGCTGGCTTTTATCTGCTCGGGGAAAGACGTAAACCCGTTCTGTTTGGCGCGTCGTTTCCATTCGTGATCGCGTTCTACTTATTACTCACTCAAGGTTTGGACATCTATCTCGAACCGGGTTTGATTTTCACCATCTGGTAGTCAAAGAAAGGACTGAATTATGTTAGATGGAATTCTACAAGGTTTATCCACCGCAGTAATGCCAATGAACATTATGATGGTGATCGTTGGTTGCTTCGTCGGTACATTTATCGGCATGTTACCTGGACTTGGGCCGATCTCAGCCATTGCTTTGATGATCCCAATTACTTATGGCCTAGAGCCCTCCTCTGGCCTTATTTTAATGGCGGGTGTTTATTACGGTGCGGTATTTGGTGGTTCTACATCGTCGATTTTAATTAACGCGCCGGGTTGTTCTTCAACCGTGGTCACAGCATTCGACGGCTACCCAATGGCTCAAAAAGGCCAGGCAGGTAAAGCATTAGCTTTGGCAGCTTATTCGTCTTTCACTGGCGGTACGCTATCTGCCATTATGTTGCTTGTTGCCGCACCAGCATTGGCTAGCGTCTCCCTTAGCTTCCAATCGTCGGACTATTTTGCGTTGATGCTACTTGGGTTATCAGCAGTCGCGGCTTTTGCGGGGAAAGGTCAGGTAATCAAAGCGTGGATGATGACCATTCTTGGTTTGATGCTATCTACAGTTGGAATCGATAAAGGCGTAGGCGTTGAACGCTTTACCTTCGGTTTAACGGATTTAATGGATGGCTTTAGCTTCTTGTTGCTTGCAATGGCGACATTCGCACTGGGTGAGACACTGATGGGCATCCTTAAACCATCAAAAGACACCAGCGATGAAGAACAAGAAAAGCTGAGCAACATTGGCTCAATGAAAGTGACCAAGGAAGAAATCAAAGATGTTGCGCCTGTTTCAATTCGCTCTTCAATATTAGGTTTCTTCACTGGCGTTCTTCCTGGCGCAGGGGCAACCATTGCTGCTTTTTTAAGCTATGGTATGGAGCGCAACCTCGCACCTAAAGAGAAAAAGGATGAGTTCGGTAAAGGCAGTATCCGTGGTTTGGTTGCGCCAGAGTCTGCGAATAATGCAGCATCTAGTGGTTCATTTGTACCGCTATTAACGCTTGGTATTCCGGGCTCTGGTACAACAGCAATAATGCTCGGTGCGCTGATCGCTTATGGTATTCAACCTGGCCCTCGCCTATTTGTTGAACACCCAGATGTGTTCTGGTCAGTGATCATTTCCATGTACTTCGGCAACATCGTACTTGTGATCCTGAACTTACCATTGATTCCGTACATTTCAAAGCTTTTGGCGGTTCCAAGAACGGTGCTTCTACCGATGATTTTATTCTTCTCAATCACCGGGGTTTATTTGGTCTCTTTTAACACTATGGATGTGTTCGTGATGCTGATTGTGGCTATGGCTGCCATTGCACTTCGGCTCGCTAACTTCCCGCTCGCACCTTTATTACTGGGCTTCATCCTTGGAGGATTAATGGAAGAGAACTTACGCCGCGCATTAATGATTTCAGATGGAGAACTGAGTTTCCTATGGGAGCGTCCTATTACCCTTACCTTTACTGTTTTAGCTGTATTGGTATTGGCAAGTCCACTAATCGTAAAGCTGATTCAAAAGTTTAAAGCACAGCCAGTCAGCGTTGAGCAGTAATCGCTGTCTCTTTCAACCTAGATAAAGCCATCCATCGTGATGGCTTTATCTTCCGCCCTCCAAATCGTTCGCTTATTGTGCAGATGGTATTGACAAATCACTGTCGTTATATGAAGGTGATTGTATGAACACACACTTAGCGCAACTTAACCAACGAATTATCATCATTCCATAGGAATGGTGGGATTTTTTGATGCGCTCAGTATTTATCGAACCCACCCATAGCGGTGGGTTTTCTGTCTCTACCGTATGGGAAAAGCTCTCTTGGAGGCGGTCACAATGCAAAAAATAGCAGTTTTTGGTAAACCCGGCAGTGGAAAATCGACGGTAAGTAAAGCAATCGCGTCTGCTACCGGTCTTCCTCTTCATCAATTAGATTCAATAGTCTATAAACCAAACGGTGATCCCGTCGAGCGTAACGTTTTTGATGAAGCCCATAGCAATATACTAAGCTCAGATCGTTGGATTATAGATGGCCTTGGACCGATCAGCTCTTTCAACGCTCGTTTAGATGCAGCCGATACTCTCATTTATATTGATCTACCATACTCCGTAAGCTATTGGTTTGTGACGAAACGTCTCCTTAAAGGACTATTCATAAAACCTGAAGGTTGGCCTGATGGTAGTTCGGTACTGAAAGGAACGTTACAAAGCTACAAAGTTCTTCAGCAATGCCCCGCATTCTGGAATGATGACTTTATGTATCGCCTCGAAGGGTACTCTCAAAGTAAAGCCGTTCATGTCATCAAAAACGTTACAGAACTGAACAATTTTGTTTTAGAGCGGGTAAAGTAAACCTCATATCAGAACATTAGAGCATGTAGGTTAGATCATCTGAAGCTCTAACAATGAAAAAGAACATAACAAGGATTGTTTATGCTTTTAGAACTCTCACTTTTATTCATTGCTGGCGTAATTGGTGGGATCATTAACTCCATAGCGGGAGGCGGAAGCTTTATTACTTTTCCGGCTCTATTGGCAGTTGGTGTTCCTCCTATTATGGCTAACGCAACAAACACATATGCTTCATGTGCGGGTTACATTAGTGGAGCCGTCGGGTTCAGAGAAGAGATCATGAAGAACAAGCATGAACTGCTGTTCACAGTCTCATTCAGTTTAGTCGGCGGCGCTGTCGGAGCATATCTGTTGCTCAACACGCCAGAATCGCTATTTATGGAAGCCATCCCTTGGTTACTCTTATTTGCCACCGTGCTTTTTCTCACCGGTTCTCGTTTAACAATGCTAATCAAAACTGTCGCGAAAGAGCACAAACATGCTGGCATACTCGGAGCAATCGCGTTGGGTTTACTACTTGTTGGTGTCTCTGCTTACGGTGGTTTTTTCAACGCAGGTTTAGGGGTTATTGTTCTGAGTTATCTGGTAGTAGCTGGTCACCAAGACATTAATTTAATGAACGGTTTGAAATTGCTCGTATCTACGTGTGTTTCACTCATTGCTATCGTGATTTTTGTTGCCAATGGCTCCATTGATTGGCACACAGGTAGTGTTGTTTTGGTCGGTACGTTGGTAGGTGGGTATCTTGCAGCTCGTGTATCTCGTCAACTGAATCCCAATCATGTTAAAGGGTTTGTTGCTCTTTCTTCTATTCTCATCACTCTCTACTTTTTCATTGATGTTTATGTTTAAGCAAAACTTGTACAAGTGGATAACACTCCTACAAAAACACCAGCGCGAAAGATTAATGCAGATAGCTTAACGATTTTTTGTGTCACTCCAGCGAGGTTAGGAATCTAATAGCACTACACTGAGCGGCTAATGAAACCATTTTGATCACAAAGTGCTCGGATGGAAGATCCTGTATCACGCTCCTTCGTCGCTGTACAGGATGACGAGAGATAGAAATATGCCACTCGCAGTTAAACGAGTGGCATTGATCGAGAAAGATGGCGTTTTACATCAATAATAAGAGAAGGTAACGCTTACTTAATCAGCCCTACTTCTTTGTAGTATTTGAGCGCACCTGGGTGAAGAGGCGCAGATAAACCGTCTTTTACCATTTCCTCTTTCTTCAAGTTTGCAAACGCTGGGTGGAGACGGCGGAAATCATCGAAGTTTTCAAATACCGCTTTAACCACGTTATAAACCACATCTTCTGGTACCGCAGTAGAAGAAACAAACGTCGCGCCCACACCAAAGGTTTGAACATCACTATCTGTGCCACGATACATACCACCCGGGACATTTGCGACACGATAGAAGCTGTTGTCTGCAACCAGTTTTTCTACATTAGGTCCAGCTACCGTTACGATATTACTATCACACGACGTAGTGGCTTCTTTAATCGCTCCACTTGGGTGACCAACGGTATAAATCATCGCATCAATTTTGTTATCACAAAGTGCTTTTGATTGCTCTGCTGCTTTTAACTCAGAGACAAGCTTAAAGTCGTCGTTACTCCAACCATACTGGTTCATTAGCACTTCCATAGTACCTCGCTGACCAGAACCAGGATTACCAATGTTAACGCGCTTACCTTTCAAATCATCAAAAGTTTTGATGTTCGCGTCTTTACGTGCAACGACAGTAAACGGTTCTGGATGAACGGAGAATACGGCGCGTAGCTCTTTAAAAGGCCCGCTTTCTTCAAACTTACTGGTTCCTTTGTAAGCATGATACTGCCAGTCTGATTGCGCGATACCGAGGTCCAATTCACCAGCACGAATAGTGTTGATGTTATAAATCGATCCCCCAGTACTTTCTACCGAACAACGGATACCGTGATCTTCTCGCGATTTGTTAACCAAGCGACAAATAGCGCCACCAGTCGGATAATAAACCCCTGTTACTCCACCGGTACCAATCGTGACAAACGTTTCCTCCGCAGACGCAGAAAAGCCTGTTGTGAGTGCAGCCAAAGAAGCCGCAAGTGCGATTTGCTTAAACTTAAACATTGAACATCCCTTTTACTTGTGTTGATGACCGTTTAAGTATAGCAATCGTTAACAATTTGATAACGTTTAAGTTCTCATCCTTGGAGGTTGATTTATAGATATATACTTTTTTATCAACTTAACCTACTGATAAATAGCATTTAGACTTGAATCCCATAAAAAAAGCGTTGTATAAACAACGCTTTGTAGTTAGTGAAACGGATGGTTACACCGTTGGGACTGATGCTCGCCACGCTTGGTTCTGGCTATCTGAGATAGATCGGAACAAGTCACGTAGCTCTTTCAATAAGCCTTCTTGGAAACCAATGTTTTCATCGGCTTTCTGTTTGGCTGCTTGTGCGCGAGTCGCTTGTACTTCATCATCTTTGCTGCGCGCTTGCGCTTTGGTTTGCTCTACATTCGATGCTGAGTTTGCCATCTGGCCCAAAGCTTGAAGAATCGCGTTCTTCGCTTGGTTTGAGCTCATCAACTTATCGAACTTACGGCCACCACTTGTCAGCTGCGCTGTCGTGTCTGCGATATTGTCTTTCGCTAGTGAGTGCGCACGCTTAACCTGATCTTGCTGCGTTTTAGACAAGCTATTGTTATTTAATAACTCTTCTGCTTGATCGAAGCCAGCTTTTTGCGTTTTAAGTACATTATTGCTCGCCATTTCATTCTTGATTTCTTTCCCTGCTTTGAAAGAACCAAGGGCACCAATAATTGCGGTAGCACCCGCTAGTACACCCGAAACGACTGCCATCGCGATCATCGCGCTTGCCGAGTTGTTGAGTTCTGCCGCTTGGCTTTCTAAACTCGCGACGTTTGCTTCAACAGCAATTTCACGTTGTAGCACTTGCTGCTCACGGCTCAGCTTTGATACTTGATACAACAATGTTAATAGCGTCAACGATTGTGATACCGCATCTGATGGTGACTTGATCACCTCCTCACCGTTAAGCGCTTTCATCGTTGTGCTCATTAATGAGCTCACCGTCGGTGCAAGAGCGCTCATTAGGTTTGCAACAACTTGAGCTTGGTTACTCACTGTAGGAGCTTTAGGTGTCTCTAACTGGTAGCGTGCTGCACCAGAAACACCTGACTCACTTTGGCTTTTAACGGCGCCCGCTTCAAGCTTTGTTTCCGGCGCTTTTTCTGCTTTGTTGGTTTTAATGGTGTCGCCTAAACCGTATAGTTCACCACGACCCGTTCCGCCTACTTTATCTAGCATAATAAACTCCTTATACCGTTGCAGGACGGCTTAACACCGTTTGCATAGTTTCACTTTTCGCTTGAATCATTTGCATGATGAGACTCATCAGCTCTTGGAAGTCTTCCATCAACTTACCAATCTCTTCTTTGAGCTTATCAATGACAGCCTGGCTTAACGTCATTTTGGCTCGAAGGTCTGTGATATCAGCCTGAATCTCTGTCACGTGAGCATTGTTAGCAGCGTGGACACTGTCCGTTGCGCCTTTACCCACGTTGACGGCAAGATCGACGGTTTCTGCGCCATAACGAATCGCTTTCGCTGTTGTTGTCGCAGCTTTTGTGCCCATATCCGCCACTTTCGCCATGTTTGCAGCGGCTTTCGTAGCGATTTCCGTGACCTTTTGAGCTACCTTACCAGCACCTTTTGCTGCAAGTTTCGCGATACCGCCAGCAGCTGCACCACCAAACGTCACAACAGCTCCGATAACCGCGACGGCGATTTCTAATGCCATTACGACTTTGTTTAGCACATCGACATTTACGCCCGCTTCTTTTAGCGCATCTTGAACGGCTGGCTCTTGCAACGCCATGCTCACTGCTCCCATGACGCCACCAGCGATCATAAGTGCACCGGCTGCTGCACCAACACCCGTTGCCACCATTACGGCACCAACAACAATAGAAACCACCGCACTGATCCAACCAAAGATCTTCGCTGCTAAGCCTGATTTTTGGGCTTCTTTTGCAGCGGCTTCCGATTCTTTGATTTTGTCTTGGTTTTCCACCATCTCTTTTTCGTGCTTAGCTTTTGCGACCTTCACTTCCTGAATTTTCAGCTCGTTTTGAGCACTTTTCAGTTTATCCGTGATAGCAGCAAGCTCTACTTCAAAATCATCAGCAGATCCTGCGATGATTTTGACGGCAATCGAACCTGTTTGGTCTGCAACTGCATGGAGAGATTTTGCAATGGTATCGACGATCTTTTGCAGCTGTGCCATGGCTTTTAGCGTCAAATCATTCACTTTGTCACTAACAGCTGCGTTAGGTGCATCTAACTGAACTTTTACTTTTCCGGTGTTCAGTACATCTGCATCTTTACTCTTCACGTTTTCTACCGTCACAGAAGGCGTCGCTGTAGACGCCGTTTTCTGCACGTTATCTAACGTGGCTTGGCCAGATTCAGGGCTATAAACCTGTGTCTGGATGCGGTCAAGTGCAATAGAACTCATAGTCTAATTACTCCTTTTTATTTCTCACCGCTTCTAACATGATGCCTGCACGCTCATGCAAATCTGCATATTGTGATTTTCCGGCAGACATCTCCTTCGCGCTGTAAAACCCACTCTCTGCTTCTGTCAGTTGTTCCAGTTTAAGGTGACATTCAGCAGAGTGAAAAGGTGGGCGTGGATCATTTACGTCCACTAGCGCTGCGTAGCTGTAGGCGTCTATTGCCTGCAGATACTCACCCAACTCCTGACGAGCCGCGCCAAGGCCAATGAAAAATCGCGCCTGATAATGATCAAGCATGCTGAGTAATTGAAATACTTTCGCTGCTTGCTCAATCTTTCCCGATTGGAAAAAGTTGTAACCTACGGCATAAATGTGTTCGATGGTGTCCTGAGACACATCGTGCAACATTTTTAGCGTGCCTCCCTCTTCCAAAAAAGACAGCAGTTCTTCTGCTTGCATTTGAGATGGATCGGTCGCGTTTGTTTTAGTCATGGTTGGTTATCCTTAAATGGCTCGTAGGATTTCTTGTAAAATACTGTGGTACTTCTGAACAAACTTGTTCATCGCTTCAACGGTCGAGTTGTATTGAGAACTGGTGTCGTTCAGCTCAGTGGTTTTGATTTGCACTTCATCGTTAAGCAACTTGGATTTAGCACTGACAGAACTAGAAAAATTAGACAGCTTTTTCGACTTCTCTTCGTCTTGGTACGAAGCACCATCACCGATAGTAATACCTTGTGTTTGAAGGAAGTCTCGATGGTTTGTTATCTTATTATCCGTCAAATACTTGTACTCAGGTGAAGCTTCAAAATCCGTTTGATTGCTGTAGTTAAAGTCACTCGCTTTGAAGTTACTTTCTGGATATCCCGGTTTATAAACCCCATCAACACTTTGCGTAGAGTGAATTTTTGATTGCACAACACCAAAAACTTTAAGCTGTATTGTGAGATCCTCTAATGCCTCTTTCTGGTCATTACGTTTCTCTAAACGGTTAACACGACGCTCATTTAGTGCAAGCAGCACTTGCTCATCAAAACGGTCTCCAATGCTGGACTCAACAACGGCCAACAAATCACGAGCCGTTAGAGAGTGCTCTGCTCTCACCTCGCGATCCGCTTTCTCTTTATCGGTGATATTGAGTAGACGCTCTTTCAATGCCCCTAAGTTTTTGCGCAATGCCTCGTATCGCTCAGTAAATGAAGCCCCGGTAGATTCACCTTTTACTATTTTTTCAAACTGTAATCGGATATCTCGTTCGGTGTTTTCTTTGAACAAATTAACTTGAGCTGCCGTTATTTGTGTCTTTTGGACATCGGCTATCGCGCTGTCCTGGTAAAAGTCATCGATTTCTATATTTGTTAAACTCACCGCGAAGTTGGCGAACAGACTAGAAAGGGTCAAAGGCTCAGTTCCACCAATGACAGTATTAAGTGTTGCTTTTAGATTGTTCGTTCCACTCGCCTCACCATAAGCTGCGCTATATTGGCCTTTCACTTGAGCGGCCATTTCATCTAACGCTTCTTTAAGCTGCTGTTTAGAAATACCAGGAGTCCAGGTAATTCTGCTAGCTAGCGCACTTGCGTCATCGGTGCTTAAAGTAATACCAATGCCTTGAAAACTACTTTTTAATTGAGCTGAGACTTGAAGGGCGAAACTCTCTTTAGTCAACAGAAAGTCCGAGCTCTTCAGTTGCGCGAGATTAACGGAACCTAAGCTACTAAAGGCATTGCGAAGAAAAGAAATAGAAGCATCTCTCACTTCACGGGAACCCATTTGATTAGCAAGCTCTGCAACAAAAAGAGAAATTTCTTTGGTGGCATTAGCCAGTTCTGTCTCGGAGAGGTTGGCGATCTGCTCCGCTTGGTTACTCTGGGTGCCCAGATTAAATTGACTAACAAACTCAGTAGATAACGAGCTATCTACGTTTTCCGTCAGTAGCTTACTAAACCAAGCCTGAAACTGATTTGATAGCGTTTGGTTTGTTTGAGCATTAAACTCGGCTGCGGTTAATTCGCCATCTGAGTTAGCACTTTGTAGCGACTTTATCCAAACAGATGCGGTGTCGGTCAATGATATACCAGCAAACGCGTTATTTTTCGCTTTTAGGTTTTCAAGCGTATCAACATAAAGCGCGATGCTTTGTGATTCCGTTTGTCCCGAGATAGTTGGCAATGAAGAGATTATCGAGGCAAGTTGCTGAGTCTCTGCTTCACCCAGTACAGGGGTAAATGCCTCTATCAAGTTTTGTTGGAAAGTGGGTAATGGTGCACTACTCGCAGCTGTGTCTGTTGCTCCTGTCGTAGAGCCAGTCGTTTTCATATTCGTCATTTCCAAACCTCTAAATCATCATGCCGCGCATCACTGTGGGACGCTTTCTGCGTTTACCTGACGTACCTTGTAGCTGAGTTTGTTGTTGCCGGCGGCGCTGGACTTCGTCTATTAGCTCTTGCTCTGCACGTTTCATGGTATCTACTGGCGCTTTTATGCCGCCAAGTAAAACATCCCCCGCAACAGGACCAACACCTAAGCCTTCCAATAGCTCGTTAAAAATATCGGTTCTGTCTTCAGCTTTTCTAATGGCAAGCTCAGCGTTCTCAATCGCATCGGTAAACGGTTGCTTCATCTTGATTCCTATCTTAAAGCGGGTCATCTCATCGGTGCTGTCAGTAACAGTCGTGAGTTTTTACTTTTTCAACTTTTTCAAAGGTCTATAATCTGCTAGGCGTAAACAGTACCAGTCGTCTAGCTCATCATGGCTTGCACCGCATGCTTTTAGATAGAACTGTGCCAATCGCTGGCTGCTCATGTTGCTACCACGTAACACATCGACATTGCCGCGAATGACCCAATCGGAGGGATAAAGTTGAATGGCATGTTCAGCCAAGAGAAATAAGCCGGCAAAGGGGTTACTCAACCCCAATTTTGGACGAACGCGTTTCAGAAGAACGATGATGATTTCACCGTCCTCCACCCGAAAAACGAGCTCTAAGCCTTCAACTTCAATTCGATAACCAAGTTGAATTTCACTTTGTTGCCAAAAGTATGGCGTCACTTCGATCCCCGCTTGCGCCAGCGAGAGTATTAGTTTTGTTTTCATTACATCCCCACCCTTCCAAGTGGCTGAATATTGATTTGCTGGGTTAGTTCTTGAAATGACAAAACGGGCAGATCGTAGTATTCCGATTCAATAAGCTTTCGCACATATCGGCGTACATCCATAGACACAACTAGCACAGGTTTGTTCGGCATGCGGCTTAAGTCACCAATGGTCTGTTTCACATCACTGACAAATTGTTGCGTTACTGACGGATCTAACGCCAAGTAACTCCCTGCTGAGGTTTGACGAATACCGCTGCGTATCGTGTCTTCGAGATTTTGATCCAATAAGTAAGCGGGCAACATGTTTTGTCCGCTCGCGTATTTGTAGCAAATGTAACGTTTTAAGCTAGAACGAATGTACTCCGTCAGCTGTACAACATCTTTCTCTTTTTGGCCCCACTCAACCATCGCTTCCAAGATCACGCGAAGGTTTCGGATAGAAATGTCTTCAGAAACCAAGCGTTGCAAGATTTCCGTCATTTTTTGCAACGGAACAATACGCTGGGCCTCTTTAACGAGCTCCGAATAACTGCCTTCCATCTGCTCCAACAGATAACGCGTCTCCTGAATACCAATAAAGTCTTGTGCGTACTCCTTAAGAACATGAGACAAGTGGTACGTTAAAATCCTGTCGGGTGTGAGAAAACCGACATGACTGGCTACGAGTTTTTGCTCATAACTCTGTGCCACCCAAATGCTAGAAATACCGGGTAGAAAATCTTCATCTTGCTCATAAGGCACGCCTAATAAGTCGATCTGCTCATTCCCTTCTGTCACCAAGAGTTGGTCTTTTACAATTCGTCCTCGTGCAACCGGAACTTCTTGTAACTGAATTAAATATTCGCCATTTTGCATCCCCTCGTTAAAACGCAGGTGGATACCCGGGAAAGGCACGCCGAGGTCGAGATATAGTGCGCGCCTCACCCTTGCTAGCTCTTCATTTAATGCGACCGCTTCCAAGCTTTCCTGAAGGCTCGCGTCAAGATCAATCAACAGCGGGACCGTCATGGCGAACTCTTCTTGCTCACCTAACTTACCTTTACTGTTTCTAGAAGGCGTAGGTTTGCTTGGCTTCGCTGCTGGCGAACCGGCCCCTTGCGAAACAAAGCTTGATAAGTCGGTGCTATCTGATTCCGCTTGTTTTTTCTGTTGATAGAAAAGGAAGAAACCACCACCACCAACCACGGCGGCCAAGACCAGAAAAGTGATTTTTGGAAACCCAGGGATGAGTGCGAACAGCACCAAAAGCACACCACCAATAAGAAGTGCTCGTGGCTGAGCAATCACCTGCCCACCAATATCCGATCCAAGATCAGAAGAGTCTTCATGAGAAACACGCGTCACGATAATACCGGCGGTAATCGCGATAAAGAGTGCCGGGATCTGCGATACCAAACCATCACCAACGGTCAAAATCGCAAACAATTCAAGTGCTTCAGAAGCACTCATGCCTTTTTGCGTTACCCCGATCGTGACGCCACCTAAGATGTTGACCACAATGATGACCAGACCCGCAATGGAGTCGCCTTTAACGAACTTCATCGCGCCATCCATCGAGCCATACATTTGGCTTTCTTTTTCAATCAGTGATCGTCGGTGCCTAGCTTCGTGTACGTCAATTACTCCGGCACGCATGTCACCGTCAATACTCATCTGCTTACCAGGCATCGCATCGAGTGAGAAGCGCGCACTAACTTCTGCTACCCTCTCTGAGCCTTTGGTGATCACCATAAACTGAACAATGGTAATGATCAGGAACACAACAATACCGACCACTAAGTTACCGCCCACAACGAAGTTACCGAATGTATAAACGATTTGACCAGCATCGCCTTGTAGCAAGATCAAGCGGGTTGTCGTGATAGATAAAGACAGACGAAACAATGTCGTGATCAATAGCACCGCAGGAAATGCAGAGAACTCAAGTGGCGTGGTGATGTAAATCGCTAACATAAGCAGCACCACCGCAATGCTCATGTTGGTGCCAATCAGTACATCCACCAGTGCGGTAGGAAGTGGCAATATCATCATAAAGACGATCGCGAGTAACATCACCGCAAGCATGATGTCTTTGCGTTGCCCTACTTTGTTTAGAATATCGATCAACTTATTCATGTGATTCACTATTTAAAGATTGCAGATAGCGTCGGTGCGCTTGGCGTGCCCCATCGACGTCATTTTGTTTCCAACGCGCTTGGCTTAAACAAAACCAGAGTCCTGCCGAGTCAGGATGAAGGTCGGATTTTAATAAGTGCTCACACACCTCAATCGCCCGGGTATATCGACCACTTTGTAAACACGCCACAGCAAGTGTTTGCATCGCCTCTTTGTGCTGCGGTTCTATTTCTAGAACCGCATCGAGAATAGAAATGGCATGCTCTGGCTTTTGGTATTGAACTTGTAGCGCAGCGTGAACAAGTAAGAGTTCAATGTCTTTGGATCTCAACATGTTGGTTAGACCTGGATAAGGAGATTGAGCGCCATAGTGAGGTAACGCTGATCAAGTTGTGTACTTTGTAGCGTTTCAGATGCTTTGATAAAAGAAGCGGAGCCTGAATCCTGTGCAAGAACTTGCAGCTGAGCTAACGTTTCATCAAATTGTTGACGGTATTTTTCTGGACGCAACAACTCTGAGTGCAGCAGCTTGGGCTTAGTTAACGCGATGAGATATTGGTCTGAAGGCCGGAGGTCATAGAGCTTCTCTAAATGTGTAGCGACCGCCTGACCATCAGGAAGCAATTGAAATCGCTCTGGGAAATCGGCCTTAACTTCACTATGAGTAACATGCGTAAAGGCTTCGATGCCTACGTTTAAAGTGCTGACTCGAGTCATGAGCCTGCCACATCGTTATGTAGACGAGCCAAAAGCGTAAACGCTTGCTCTAAGGTCGGAAGTGTTACTTCTTCTCCTTTTAGCCTTGCTGAAAAAACCAGAGTTTGTTCATCTAACAAGCCGGTTTTAATTTCGAAAGGCCAGCCTTGATCGGCATGACACAAACACAGTGCACTTTGAATAATGTCACTGGTTTGATGCCAAGATAACGCTCGAGACAACATCAAGAATAACTGCTCACCCTGTCGCTCAATATGCAGCGTACCACTTTGCTCAAAATCCAGCTGCACCCGTCCAGCTGATGAGAAATCGACGGCATCGAGCCCCATTCCTCGGCAAAATTCATCGACGGATGCATCAATCCAACTCATCTTCCCACGCTTCCTCTTCTTCTATATCAATGGCTTCGTCTAGCGCCTTTTGTACCGCTTGGATTAAATTCTGTCGTTGTTCTTCATCGGCGAATACGTCAATTGGGATTGCGCGAACTAACTTATGGAACTCTCGAAAAAAATCGATTTTTTGTTCTACCGCCGTCAATTCCATTGCGTTGGCGACTTTCCATATCTCATCACTGCTTACCCATCGCTGCTCTACCAACGCAATCACATCAGCCATCAAATTAGAAACTTGATAAGCCATAATTCGTCCTTTCCGGTTTAAACATTTGGAACAGCTGACTCACACGATCTTGCAACGTATTTAGAGTTTTGAGTTTTTGCATATCGGACATCAACCACTGCAACTTAACCGAATCGATACTGCTACCTTGAACACTAAGATCTGCACTCATGCCTTGCAGCATAAAGTCAACAGCGGTCGATACCTCCTGCTCACCAAAGCGCGCCACCACATCTTGATAAGCAGCGCCGAGCCCTTGATAACTATGAACGGTATCGCGGTAGAAGCCGCGCAGCTGATGCAAAGAGCTAAACTCTTGCTCTTGGCTATATTCATCAGCAAAATTTGAGACACGGATTTCCGTATCAATTTGAGACCATGTATCTGGGTTTTGCTCGATTCTTAGAAGTGCTTGGTCAATCAGCGCTAGTAGGTGTTTACTTTCTGGACTCGCACTCAAAAACTTTTTAACGGCTTTTAGCGCGAGGTATTGATGGCTTTTCTCCTCGGAAAACCCATTCAAGTAGGCTTGTAATTGCGCGATGGTCGAGATATTTCCTCCCGCCATTTTTGTAGCCAAATCTTTGATCTTTTGATTCTTTTCAAGATCAGGGACTTTTCTTAAATAGTCCGAAACGAGTTCATGTGCTTCATTAACTCGAACACCACTGTCTTTCACTTTGCGCTTAGTCAGATCTTTCTCTGCTTTTTCGGAACCGAGTGAAGTGAGTTCTTCCATCGCATCAAAAAGTGATTGTGTAGCATTGTGAACACGGACGGTTTCACCGCGATAATTGCCTTTTTGTGAAACGTCGGGGCGAGACGATTCCAACCCGTTTTGGATAGACGCATCAAACTTTGGATTTGTTGCGATATGATTGTTGATAATACTCATTCACTTGCACTCCTTCCGCACAATACAGGCGAATTATAGAAAGTGCGCTTTGTTGAAGCTGTCAAAATCAGACGTGTTTTTTTAGTGCGCTTTCAGTTTTCTAAAAACTCCCGACTGATATTCACTATAAATTGATTCTTATACTTTCTATCCTCTCAACATCAATCATTGCGCATATTTTTACCTTGAACGATTTCTCATACATCACTGATATCCAACAATCTGCGATTAAACACACGCGTTTGATCCAAATTCGCGGGCGCGTTACACAAGTCACCGGCACCATTATCAAAGCTGTCGTCCCTGGCGTTCGTGTAGGTGAACTGTGTGAGTTGCGCAATCCCGATCAAACTCTGTCTTTGTTAGCGGAAGTGGTTGGCTTCCAGCAGCATCACGCTTTGCTCACCCCGTTAGGAAATATGTTTGGGATTTCCTCAAATACAGAAGTAAGCCCAATGGGCAAAATGCACGAAGTGGGTGTTGGCGACCACCTGTTAGGTACAACGCTTGACGGGCTTGGACGTCCTTTCGATGGTACGCAAAGTCAGGAACCAAGTGCTTGGTATCCTGTTTATCGCGATGCGCCACCACCAATGCAACGTAAACTAATTGAAAAGCCAATCTCTCTTGGCGTTCGATCCATTGATGGGCTACTGACCTGTGGTGAAGGTCAGCGCATGGGTATTTTTGCAGCGGCTGGCGGGGGTAAAAGTACCCTACTGGCAAAACTGATTCGCTCCGCAGAAGTTGACGTGACCGTTCTCGCCTTAATTGGTGAACGCGGACGCGAAGTGCGCGAGTTTATTGAGCATGACCTAGGCGAAGAAGGAATGGCCAAATCGGTTTTAGTGGTCGCTACCTCTGATCGCCCAGCAATGGAGCGTGCCAAAGCCGCTTTTGTTGCCACTTCTATCGCAGAATATTTTCGTGATCAAGGTAAACGCGTGCTACTGCTGATGGATTCTGTAACGCGTTTCGCCCGCGCACAGAGGGAGATTGGACTAGCCGCAGGCGAGCCACCAACACGACGTGGCTATCCGCCTTCTGTTTTTGCCGCTTTGCCAAAGCTGATGGAACGAGCTGGACAATCAGACAAAGGATCAATTACAGCACTGTACACCGTGTTGGTGGAAGGTGACGACATGACGGAGCCTGTCGCGGATGAAACTCGCTCAATTCTAGACGGGCACATCATTCTCTCGCGCAAACTTGCGGCAATGAACCATTACCCCGCCATTGATGTACTTCGGTCAGCAAGCCGAGTGATGAATCAAATCGTTGAACCCGATCATCAGGCGTCTGCTGCTCATATTCGCGAAATGTTAGCTAAGTATGAAGAAGTTGAGCTGCTAATCAAAATTGGCGAATACCAACATGGCGCAGATAGTCGAGCGGATTTGGCCATTGCACAAAGTGATGATATACGCGCCTTTTTACGCCAAGGCACTCATGAACCAAGCGATCTTGATGGCGCTATCGCTCAACTTAAAGGGATGGCGAAACAATGATAGAACGCTTATTAGAAATCAAAAAAATTCGCGCTGAACGTGCGGATAAAGCCGTCAAGCGTCAAGAATACCGAGTGTCAAACGCCGCAGCACAGGTTCAAAAGGCCGAACGTTCTGTCGCGGACTATCACGTTTGGCGCCAGGAAGAAGAAGAGCGACGTTTTGCTAAAGCAAAACAACAAACACTCGTTCTCAAAGAGCTAGAAACATTAAGACAAGAAATCGCGTTGTTAAGAGAGAGAGAAGCCGAACTTAAACAACGTGTGGCCGAGTCAAAAAAAGCGCTTGAAATCGAACGCTCGGCACTTAAAGAAAAGCAAAAAGAGGCGCGACAAGCCCATAAAACCAAAGAAAAATTCGTTCAGTTGCAGCAACAAGAAGTCGCGGAAAAATCGCGAGAAAGGCAATACAAAGAAGAACTCGAACAGGAAGAGTTTCGCACTGTCGACATTATCTAAAGGTTCACTATGCGCATTACCCCAACAACTGAAACATCGAATACGCTGCACAAATCAACGCCGGAACAAGTGCCTCTCGAGAAGGAGGCCGAGCTTCAATCACAATTCGAGCATGCAATGACGAAGAAGCCTAGCAAGGGAAAGGAGTCTATCGTTGGGAATCCCCAAAAAAATCATACTGGCGAAGAAGACATACCGCTAAGGCATAAGACATCTCAAAGTCTAGATAAGAAACATAACCTATCGAACCAAGAAGCCAACGCTGACAAAAACATCTCCACTTTAAAAGGCAAAAGTGACGTCGTTACTAAGAGAGACGTAGAGAAATCGCAAGACGACGCAGCAAATAGCGAAGAAATAATTAGCGAAAACAATAAACTGCTTAAAAATGACGGAAAAAGCGATGGCGACACAGTTCTAAGCTCCCCTTCTACCGAGCTTGTTGATCCTCACTTTCAAGCTCATTTGAAAGATGACAAACCGACGCCGATGGATAAACGTATCTCACCGGATTGTCTCTCTACGCTTGAATCTGGCTTGCTCCCCCAAAGTGCGACAGCGACAGAGCTCGCTCAAGATGGGATTAACATTGTTGGCTTAACAGAAAAGCAAACTGAAACAGCGCACAATAAACGCGCAACTCATTCGCTACAGAATACAGGCAAACGATTAGACCAAACTGATGGCCTGCCTGAAACCAAGCCTCTTGAAAAAATCGAGACGAAAAGCGCACTAGTCACCGTTAAAACGGATGAAGAAAAAGTACCTTCTCAGCCCTTTGCAAGTGCGGTAACACAAGGCGATGTCATCCTAAAAAGTGTTGCTTCGCAGGCTCAACCGAGCCCAACGCGAGACGTAAACCAATTACTCCAGCAATTGGTGGATAAAATCTATGTTGCTCTGCCAACCGCATCGGACAACAAAGAGGTTCGGCTGTTTCTAAGTGAAGGACAATTAAAAGGTGGCGAAATCCACATCAAGTTGGACGCTCAAGGGTATAGCGTGACGATTCGACAAGAGCATGCCCTTTCCATTATTAGCCAGCAAGCTAGACAAGATCTTGCTGAACGGCTAAACCGATTCGGTGGTGAGCAGCCACTTCGCTTAGCGATCAGCGAACAAACTCAACAGCTCGATCAACAACAACATGAACAACAACACTCACGCCAACAACGCAGCGTGTATGAAGAATGGCAAGCGGAGAATGACCTATGACACCGTTAATAATACCCAAAGTGGATGCAGAAAGTATCGCGCTCAGCAATCAACTTTGTGCAAAACAGTGCCACTTCCAAGGGACTGATGGTCAGAGCGTATCGATTACTGTTGCTCAAATCCCTTCATTTGAAGGGTTCCGTTTAACCACGTTGATTGGAGGGCAAACCCTACAAGTAGACTTTTCTCGTGCGCAGCTCCAACATTGGCTGAAATCGACCTTAAATGCTACTGCGTTTGAGTCCCTGCCTAACTCCCTCCAGTTAGCACTTTTGAGCTCACAGATAGAACCGCATAGTGAGGCAATCAAAGCGCTATTTGGTCAGTTACCCATTCTTAGTCAACTACAGCCGTTAGAGGCGAGCCAGGCCCAAGAGCATACTTTAATGTTAACCCTCAATAAGCCTAACGGCTCTCTTTGTTTGTGGGTTAGCGAAGGATCAGACGTGTTATTGGATGCGCTACCAAACAGCGCTGCTCTACAAGCTCGACACCTCGCTTTACCTGTGTGGTTAAGTCTTGGAAGGACCCATTTGACGTTAAGCGAATTTAATTCGCTCGAGCTGGGAGATGTCATCTTTTTTGACGATGGTTACATCGCCAAGCAACAAGCCATTTTTCAAGTATCTAACCAGAATCTCTGGCGCTGCCAGCTAGATGACCAAACTCTTCACATTATTGAAAAAGAAACCAATATGAATGACGTAAACACTTCAGAAATGTTAACCGACCACCAGCAACTGCCTGTGGAACTCACGTTTGATATCGGCCATCAAACCATCACGCTAGAGCAGCTTAACCAGCTTCAGCCAGGGTACGTATTCGAGCTAAACCAGCCTGTATCTAAGCCGGTAACATTGCGTGCCAACGGCAAAATCATTGGTGAGTGTGAACTGGTTAATGTTAACGAACATTTAGGTGTGCGCGTACTGGAGCTGTTCGGTGGCACGCAGGAGCCAGCATGATCCAGTTACCCGACGAGCTCAATCTCATTGTCAGCTTAGCACTGCTGGCACTGATCCCATTTATCGCCATGATGGCGACGTCGTTTGTGAAACTCGCCGTTGTATTCTCACTGCTGCGTAACGCTCTCGGTGTACAGCAAATTCCGCCGAATATGGCGCTTTACGGATTGGCTATCATTCTGTCAATTTTCATCATGGCTCCCGTCGGGTTTGAAACCTACGACTACGTAAAGCAGCATGATATCTCCCTTGAAGATTCTGCAAGTGTAGAAGGCCTCATTGAAAGCGGTTTACAGCCTTATCGAGAATTTTTGAAAAAGCATATTCGGGAAACCGAAGCCATATTCTTCACTGATGCTGCACGCACATTGTGGCCACAGAAGTACGTAGACCGTTTAGAGTCGGACAGCTTATTGCTCTTACTGCCCGCATTTACCGTCAGCGAGCTTACTCGCGCTTTTGAAATTGGCTTTCTGTTGTACTTACCGTTCATAGCTATTGACCTAATTGTGTCGAATATCCTACTCGCGATGGGGATGATGATGGTATCGCCAATGACGATTTCCCTCCCCTTCAAATTGTTGCTTTTTGTCTTGCTTGACGGCTGGACAAAGCTCACCCACGGCTTAGTGTTGAGTTACGGTTAATCACGGAGAAAGTATGCATTCTGCTGAAATCATTCATTTCACGACTCAAGCATTAACCCTAGTGTTGTACTTGTCATTACCGCCGATTTTAGTCGCAGCATTGGTTGGTACATTGGTGTCGCTTATTCAGGCGTTAACTCAGGTCCAAGAACAAACGTTAGGCTTTGTGGTCAAGCTTATCGCGGTCATTATTACGCTGTTCGTCACAACGCAATGGCTAGGGGCAGAGCTCCACGCCTTCGCCTCGCTTGCTATGGATAAAATTCCTCAAATACGATGAGTTATCACGACTTACACCAGGCTTTATTTTTGTACAGCCTGACGTTACCTCGGTTAATGGCATGCTTCATCTTTTTGCCTATTTTGAGCAAGCAAATGTTAGGCGGCACCATGGTGAGAAATGGTGTGCTTTGCTCACTCGCACTGTTTATATTTCCGATGATTAATCAGCAAAGCTTGCCCGCAGAAACCGACGGCATTTGGCTGATAATGATTTTGGGTAAGGAGATATTAATTGGGCTATTGATAGGGTTTGTTGCTGCTATCCCTTTTTGGGCGATAGAAGCGGCCGGTTTTCTGGTCGACAACCAACGTGGGGCTGCCATGGCAAGTATGTTTAACCCAACGCTAGGCTCACAATCCACACCAACAGCGGTATTACTGACCCAAACGTTGATTACCCTGTTCTTCTCTGGCGGGGGCTTTGTCACTTTTATCTATGCGTTATTCAAAAGCTATACATCTTGGCCGATCGTGGACTTTTTCCCAACCGTTAGCGACGCATGGGTGAGCTTCTTCTACGCGCAATTTGAACAGCTTATGTGGCTTGGTGTGTTGATGTCCGCTCCACTAGTGTTGGCAATGTTTCTTGCTGAGTTTGGTCTGGCGCTTATCAGTCGTTTTGCACCGCAATTGAATGTTTTTTTCCTTGCCATGCCAATAAAAAGTGCCATCGCGAGTGTTTTACTGATCATGTATCTCGGAATAATGATGGATCACTTTGAAGTACAGTTTTACGGTATTACCCGATTCGCAGAACAACTCAATACCATTTGGCAATAACGCTTAGGATTCTTTATGAGTGCAGAAAAAACTGAGCAACCCACCGCAAAAAAGTTACGCGATGCTCGACAGAAAGGTCAGGTTGCCAAAAGCCAAGAAATCGTATCGTCTGCATTAATTTTGGCGCTCATAATTGTACTGTTTGCGTTCGCCGATTATTACATGTCGCACATCTCAGCGCTTATTCTCCTACCAAGTAAGCTTGCTTATCAGGGTTTCCAAGATGCGCTAGTCGATGTCGCTATCGCCATCGCAAAAGAAATTGCCTATCTACTCGCTCCGATTATTCTGGTTGCTGCACTCGTCGCCATCTTTTCCAATATGGGGCAGTTCGGGTTCCTATTTAGTGGTGAATCCGTTAAACCCGACATCAAAAAGATCAATCCCGTCGAAGGTGCCAAACGCATTTTTTCCCTCAAGAGTGTGATTGAGTTTATCAAGTCGATCCTTAAAGTCTCTCTTCTTTCCTGCATTATCTGGGTGACATTACGCGGTAACATCAACGCTTTAATGCAAATTCCAACTTGTGGGCTAGAATGTGTCCCGACCATTACTGGCGTCATGATTAAACAATTAATGATTATCTCTTCGGTAGGCTTCATCGTCATCGCTGCCGCAGATTTTGCGTACCAGAAGTTTGATCACACGAAAAAGCTCAAAATGAGCAAGGACGAAGTGAAGCGCGAATACAAAGAGATGGAAGGCAGTCCAGAAATAAAAAGCAAACGTCGTCAGTTACACCAAGAGCTACAAGCCTCTAATCAACGTGAAAACGTTAAACGTTCTAATGTATTAGTTACAAACCCAACACATATCGCGGTTGGCCTTTATTACAAGAAAGGCGAAACGCCCCTGCCCGTCATCACTTTGATGGAAACCGATGCGGTAGCCAAACGTATGGTCGCAATCGCTAAAGAGGAAGGCGTGCCTGTGATGCAAAAAGTCCCTCTTGCTCGTGCACTATACGCCGACGGTAACGTCGACCAGTACATCCCAAGCGATCTTATTGAGGCAACTGCGGAAGTGCTTCGTTGGTTGGCTTCGTTAGAGTCCGAGGCGGACTAACAAACCACACCCCATTCAAGATCTGGGCTTACAACTGCCCAGCTTTCAACCTCGATACTTTCAACGCTATAATGCGGTATCCTTTAACTGTATGTTGTTTTTATGAAATCTAGCTTAAGCATTCGCTCCTACACGAAACGTATGAGCCGACATACTCATAGTGATTATCATCAACTGGTGCTTCCTCTCCAGGGCAACATACATATTGATATGGATAGCTATGTCGGAAAGGTGGCGGTTGGCGACTGCATAGTCATCCCCAAAAGTTGTGATCACGGGTTTAATGCCGAAGAGTCATCACGCTTTATTGTTGCGGATATGACCACTTTGCCCACTCATTTGATGGATAATAGTGTGGCTGTGTTTTCGATTAGCCCGCCTCTACTGAGCTTTATCCAGTTTGTCGAAAAGCAACTTGAGTATCAGGTTAATGATGAAATTGAAAACTCAATGGTTGCAACCTTCTATCTGTTGCTGGAGCAGCAAAAGCGGTCTCGCTCCGTGGATTTGCGTATTCGAGATGTACAGGTTGTGATCGCGGAGCAGCTTGATCAGCCACTCACCATTGCCTCATTAGCGAATGCCGCTTGCTTGAGTCCGACGCAGTTTAAAAAGCTTTTTAAAGAGCAGCTAAAAGTGAGCGTCCATAAGTACATTACACTACAACGTATGGAAAAAGCCAAAGCACTACTGACTCATACAGACCTTCCAGTTCAGTTGATAGCTGAACGAGTTGGTTATAGTGACCTTTCCGCGTTTAGTCGACGGTTTTCAATGCATTTTGGTATGTCTCCTAGAGAGTTTTCCCGATAGTCACTAAAATAGTCTTCTGGAACAAGTATTCCGTCTTTTCAGCACAAAAATCTCTATCGCTTTCTTTTATTCTTTCTACCCTAAAACAGCCATTCACTAGGTAGAAATTACAGTGTTAAAAAAACATTTCACCGACTATCAATTAGGAACTTTATCCATACTTTTTGCTTCAACCCTGTGGGGAACGACGGGCACCGCTGCCAGCTTGGCACCGGATGTCAGTGCTCTCGCCATTGGCGCATTTTCTATGGGTATTGGTGGGTTTATGCAAGCATGTCTATCTGCGAAGTCACTGAAGAGAGATTTTCGAAAAGTCGTACATAAGAAGAAAACGTTACTGATTAGTATTATCGCCTTAGCCACCTACCCACTGGCTTTTTATTCATCAATGCGATTCGCTGGTGTGGCTATTGGTACGGTTATTTCTATCTCCACTGCTCCTTTCTTTTCTGCTTTGTTAGAGTGTCTCTTTAGCCGAAATCAGACCATAACCAAGCGCTGGATGATGAGTTTCGCAATCGGGGTCATTGGCATTACCTTGTTGCTGGCTTCTGAGTCATCCGCAAATAGCTTATTTGATCATGATATGAAGCATTGGGGTGTATTACTTGGCCTATTGGCAGGTTTGACGTACGCCATTTACTCATGGGGAGTAAAGGCTATGATTGACCACGGCATTGAATCGCAAACGGCCATGGGAAGTGTTTTTGGTATTGGTGGAGTTTTGCTTCTACCAACACTTTTCATCACGGGTGATAATCTATTTGCATCGTCAACTAATACGACGGTCATGCTCTACATGGCCTTGATTCCAATGGGGTTAGGTTACGTCGCTTTTGGGTTTGGGTTACGATTTGTTACAGCCAGTGGAGCTAGCATACTCACGCTATTTGAACCTGTTATCGCAGCAGCACTAGCAGTTGCGATTGTTGGGGAAGAAATTTCTTTCATTGGTTGGGTTGGTATAACGTTGACACTTGTGTGTTTGTTTCTTCAGTCGAAAAGTTAAATTCAACCGATATTAGCCAGCCCCAAAAAGGAACGCTGACGGTAGATAAAGTAAGGAGCAGCACCTACTCCCTACTTTACCATTTGAAATTACACCCAGCCTTCTGCCAAGTACATCAATCGCAATTGACTTGGTGAGCCTAATTTTTCTAGCGCATCTAACTGGACGTCACTCAGGTTTGGGCATTTATCAAGATAAACTCGTCCGTTTGCTGCATCTAGGGGGAGCTTGTAGGTGAGCTTTTCGTTGATTTTACTTGCTTCCCCTTTATCAATCGCTCGAACAGCTGGCATGAGCCAATCCCAATCTTCTCCTAACAGTTTTTTAAACGCCCCGTTAGCAATAGACTCGGTTTTACTTGGTGCATCCTCTGGGCTTAGCTTCAAGATAGAGTCTACGTCAGGAACCAAGTGCTCACTTGGCTCTGAACCCAACATCTTTTTCAGTGTTAATCGCGCGGCTTCCATCTCTTGTGCCTCTTTAGGCGCTTGAGGAGAAGTCATTGCAGTATTCTCCTTAGGACCAAGGTACGCCATTAATGCGCGGACAGAAGCCGGATCTTGCATACTGAAGGTAAAGTCTCCTTTTGCATTGGAAACTTCAAGTCTAGGTAAAACACCAGACATTTCACCTTGCATAAGTTGCTCTTTTACTTCCGTATTTAACCCGTATGCCCCAGCTTGGTTCGCCACAAAACCACCGCCGCTCATGATAGCAGTCGTTGCCGCAGAACCGATTGCCTCTTTTGCTATCGGTGTGACGCCCACCGTTGCTACAGAGCTAACACCGAACGTGCCCAGGCTCCCCGTCGCCATACCTAACGTAGCTCCAATGCCACCTTCAGCCGACAGTATCGCATGACCTTGAGCCAAGGTTTGCTGCATCGGCATAGAAAGACGTTGATCTCGCCCTGGCAGCTGTGAAATTTGTTCTAACTGATGATGGTAAGCCTCAGCATCACCATTTACGGCCGCTTTGTGCAACTCTCGACCTGTAGAAATCAATAAGCCAACGCCAGGTAATGCCAAGTTAATAACGGCGTTAACACCAGAACCTTTTAGCTTTTCTTTGCCCATCTGTAGCAGTTCAGCAGCGAAGCCATCCATTTTTCCTGGATACTGGGCTTCTAAACTCACCTGCATACGCGGATCTTTGCTGATCGAATCAAACGTATTTTTAAGCTGCTGGTACGTATCGCTGCTCACTTTTATTTCATCCAATAGGCTGACAACTTCTAAGATTTTACGCTCAGTAAGTGGCTCACCGCGATAGCCTGAAGGACTCACTAGGGAGTAAGCCAACAGCGCAACCTCAGGTTTTTCTTGCTTAAGTAGCGCCTGCTTTAAATCAAGGTGAGTTTTGATGTTTTCTTGGAAAAACTTAGTGTATTTGCTTCTCAATACGCCTTCGTGAATAGAAACAAACTTATGACCTTTGTGGAATGTGGAAGGTTCTTTTACTTCACCTCTTTTACTGATCACTCGGTCATCTTTTTGCGCAGCAACTGCACGAAACTGTTCTAGATCAGGTACTGGGCTTTGGCTGATTTTTTGTGTTGTATTAACCATTTTTCTCTCCTACACACGAAGTGATTGAACATGAGCTTGTTCATGATTAGAGGTGGTTGGAATCGCTTGATCCAACATTGCGAAACGCGCTTGCCACAGCTCGGTCTGTTCAATAACTTCGTGAAACCAAGCGGTAAGGTTCGTCGTATTTAGATGCTCAACGGGTTTACGTCCTGCTAAGACAAGCTGTCGACCATTTGGAGCTAAAGCAAGTGCGAGGTTGCCACTACCAATTCCTTGATAGTTAGCATGAGCAAGAAGCTCTAAACCTTTTAGTCGTTGTTCACCGGATTTTTCTAACCCTCCGAACGTTACAGACAACATCAAATCATCCGTATCTGTCGCGATGAAATACAACATGTAGCGATCATCGACCAGTAGCTGACAACGTTCATTTTCTTCAAAATTCAGTTCGGGCAACTCATTGAGTTGGCAAAACTCCAAGAGCAGTTGTTGAATCGTGTTCATAACTTTTTCCTTTTGTTTCAATAACTCTATTGAACAACGATTGCAGATTGAACGATGTCGGTAATGGCTTTATTTTTGTCACTTTTTCGCCTTCATTGTGAGGTTTTCCGCAGAAATCTCGCTCTAAAATCGAGTTGCCAGAGTAATAAAAAAGAGCAGCTCAGAGCTGCTCTTTCAATAAAGGTTAGATGCTTAGCATGGTGTATTTGCTCACTTCTTTTGCAGATTGACTAACCCAGTTTATGGCTATCAAAAATGACTTCTGTTGGCGGGAACATATTCGAAACAGGTGGTCGTTGTGCATCTCCAAACATTGGTGCACCGAATGCAGATGTCGCCCACGGGTCAACAATTTTCACATCCTTACTCCACGTTGATGGATCTTTTATGTCGCTCCCCTCTTGTCGACCAACCAATACATAAAGGTGTGTACCTGAATGACCCTTTTTAAACGCAACCACTTCTACTTTGGGTTCACTTTCAGGTGTTCCTGACATGCCTTGAATCATCTCAGCGGCGGCAGCAAAGGCAAATGTAGTACAGCAGCCGGCTTTCGCGGTTTGTACTGCCTTAGCAATGTTCTGTAGAGTGCTTAATTGCGGTGCGGTTCCTCTTTGTGCTGCAGCTTGAACTCCGTTTGCGGACATCGTCGCTCTGTGATCTTGCATGATTCGCGCTTGATCCGCGTGAAGCTCTTTTAGTCGTGGCTTTCCTTTTGTTTCATAAAAAAAGTACATGTAACTAAAAGTTAGATTAGAAAGTTAGAAAACCATGTAGCGATAAGGCTTACATGCCGATAATCTAACTTT
>NZ_JAWOQN010000339.1:0-813 GCF_033337395.1 Vibrio sp. YT-19(2023)
ACCTTTATGGTGATTAAAGAAGGTGCGAATCAGCATTGAAAGCTTGAGCTTATCTCCTTCTGAAGCGACAGCCGCTGGGCTTAACTTCTGGTTAAGCAGCACACCACCCAAGATTTTATTAGCTTGAATTTTACCGACTGAGTTGTACACCGCCGTTGGTCCCAAACGGTCAGAGCCCGATGCTGGACTTGCGCCTTCCGCCAGTGGCGTTTTCGCTTTTCGACCATCTGGTGTTGCCATCGTGGATGCGCCAAATGGCACGTTGGCAGAGATGCTCGATGTTCCCGCGTAGTAGCCACCACCAATTGGTCCGCGCCCATAACGTGTGTTGACAAATTGCGCCAACTCATCGATATAAACTTGGTAAGCATCAGCCAGCAGTTGGTCGACATAATCGTCGTCATTGCCGTATTTTGGCGCGAAGTTGATTAAGCGTTGGCGAAGTTGTTCGTTCTCAATACCATCGAAGTCTTCTTCTAATGCTTTTGCCAATTCCGTTTGGCTGATTTGTGCTTCTTCAAACACCAAATGTTTGATCGCCGCCAAACTGTTACCCAAATTGGCGATACCCACTTGCAGGCCAGATACCCAATCGTATTTCGCTCCGCCTTCTTTTACTGTTTTACCGCGCGCCAAACAGTCATCCACCAGCGATGAGCAGAAAATATCTTGCGCTTGCTGCTCAAGCACGCTGTCGACTACGGTATCGATCTCAATCGATTTACGTGTGTAGTAGCGAATTTGCTCCGCCCAAGAAGCGGTGACTTGCTCAAAACTCTCGAAGTTGCCTTTTGCCAACGACTTATCATGCGG
>NZ_JAWOQN010000340.1:0-812 GCF_033337395.1 Vibrio sp. YT-19(2023)
TCATGTGCAGATTGATACAGCAATGTCTGCACAGAACATAATTTATAAGGAACCTTGTCAGTGAAAATGTCAGTTCGTAAAAAGTTATATGCGAGCTTTGGTGCCATTTTGGCAACAATGTTGGTGATGATCGCGATTATTACGTTTGAAGTGATTAATTCACATAAAGTGGCACAAGAAGTCAGAACAGACGACGTCCCAGAGACCATTGGATACATGGCTTTGATCGATGAAGCTGGGGATATTTATCGAGATGCTGTCGGTATGATCATCAATACCAGTGGTGCACAACGTGAATATCAATCGAACAAGAAAGAGTTTGCCTCTGCGTTGGCTGATGTGAAACGTCTTGAAACCGCTGGTGGAGAAGACTATCGCAATATCGAAAAAATTGAGCAGCTTATGGCGAATTTTACGTCGAGCTTTGAGAGCCAAATTCAGCCGAATATTGGGCATCGCAGTTTAGAAGAAAACGTTGAGCAAGTCCGTCAGTTGTACGAGGTGAATCTAGCCCCAATTGAAGACATGCTCAATGCGGCGACGGCAGAAGGCCGCCAAAGCACACATGATGCGCTTCTCCAATTGACCGATTCATTCAACGATATTGAGAACACCATTTACGCGCTAGGTACGCTTGCGGCGATCGCAACAGTGTTCATTGCATACTTGTTGTCTAATTCAATCACAGGGCGTTTGACCGCACTGGATACTTTGGCACAACGTGTGGCGGAAGGCGATTTGACAGCTTCTCCTATCAAAGACGAATCGGGTGATGAGCTTTCTAACTTAGCGACCTCTTTAAACAAAATGCA
>NZ_JAWOQN010000341.1:0-812 GCF_033337395.1 Vibrio sp. YT-19(2023)
ATTAACTTAGGGGCGACTGAAAAGGAAATCTCAGTTGCAGTGAAATCCATGTACACCGACCCAAGCCATTTGCGCATCGAAGACCCTGGTCAAGTAGAAGGTAACATTGTGTTCACTTATCTCGATGCTTTTCACTCTGACAAAGAGCATGTCGAGCAACTCAAAGCGCACTATCGCCGTGGCGGGCTAGGAGATGGAACCACGAAAAAAGTATTGGAAGAATGCCTTCAAGAAATGCTGCGTCCGATCAGAGAGAAACGGGCATTGTATTTGAACGACAAAGCGCAACTTATTGAGATTCTTAAACATGGCAGCCAAGTCTCTCGAGAAAAAACAGAACAAGTTTTGTTCGATGTTAAGGGGGTATTTGGCTTGAACTTGTTCTGAAATAGGTTCGGGAGCACAAAGTAAAAAGGCACGAAAGTTAACCTGCAACGTGCTTTTTTGTATGCGCACCTTATGAAGCAAAGAACTCGCGACGAAAATTCGCTATCTCTTGTTGATAGTAACGCTGCCAGTCAGATTCAGACCAACTCGCGTGGCTGGTGGCTCTTTGCGTTGCCAATCTGGATTCGAGCTGTTTTAGCTCGGTTTGATAACTGCGAACTTGCTGCTTTTGTTTTGCTATTTGTTGTTCACGAGTGCGGATTTGGTTGCTTTCTTGTTCCGACAGATAGTTTTTCTGCAACTCTTGAATCAAGGTTTGTCTCTCGATCCCATTCATACTTGCAGGGATCAGAGCCACCGCTCGTTCATATTTTGTTTGGTTGCTGTCTAACCCCAAGGCATTTTCGTTCCCCTGCCATTCGGTG
>NZ_JAWOQN010000342.1:0-811 GCF_033337395.1 Vibrio sp. YT-19(2023)
AGAAGTGAAAACTCGCTAATACGGGTCTGATATTCTTTGTCGAGCGTATCTTGCCACGCTGACGCGTGAGGCTTAGGTCGCTAAGTTTAGATAGGCTCGACAAAGTAATAAATCGCGAAGAAGTGACACACACAACCCGCTAAAACGAAGCCGTGCCAAATCGCATGGTTAAAGGGGATACGCTTCGCAACGTAGAAAATCACCCCTAGCGAGTACACCAAACCGCCCACCGCAAGCAGCGTAAGTCCACCGATATCCAGATTGATCGCCAACTGATAAATCACAATCAACGACAGCCATCCCATCACCAAATAAGTCATCAGCGACAACTTCTTAAAGCGATAAACAAATGCGACCTTCATGATGATGCCGAACAGAGCAATGCTCCAGATAACTATCATCAAGCCAAACGCAAGTGGCGTGCGTAAACTCACCAACAAAAATGGCGTGTAACTGCCAGCAATAAGCAGATAAATAGCGCAATGGTCGAAGGTTTTCAGCCAGCGTTTCGCTTTAGGATGAGGGATCGCGTGGTACAGCGTTGAGGCTAAAAACAGCACAATAATACTGGAGCCGTAGATCGCCATGCTTGTCACGGTCAATGTGTCAGCTTGGTGGTTTGTCGCTTTGATTAACAACAGGATTAACCCGACGATGCCGAAAATCATCCCAATACCGTGCGTGATGGTGTTGGCAAGCTCTTCACTTTGACTGTATTGAGGTTTCTGCGGTGAGGACATCAATGCGCCTATACTAGAGTTTGGAATATTCGCTCTAGTATGGCACATTTAGCGTACACGTGTAAGCTAAA
>NZ_JAWOQN010000343.1:0-810 GCF_033337395.1 Vibrio sp. YT-19(2023)
GGCGGCTCGTGAATTGCGTATTCCTATTGTTCGCCGAGCAGAAATGCTGGCTGAACTGATGCGATTCCGTCATGGTATCGCTGTTGCGGGTACACATGGTAAAACCACCACCACAGCACTAGTCACACAAATCTATTCCGAAGCAGGCCTTGATCCTACGTTTGTAAACGGCGGTCTAGTAAAGAGCGCGGGCACAAATGCGCGCTTGGGCTCTAGCCGTATTCTGATTGCAGAAGCGGATGAGAGCGACGCCTCTTTCTTGCACCTGCAACCTATGGTGAGCATCGTTACCAACATCGAAGCTGACCACATGGATACCTACGGTGGTGACTTCGAAACATTGAAACAAACCTTCATTGATTTTCTTCACAACCTGCCGTTTTATGGCCAAGCCATTGTCTGTATCGATGATCCAGTGATTCGTGAGTTGATTCCGCGTATTAGCCGTCAAGTGATCACCTACGGCTTTTCTGACGATGCGGACGTACGTATCGAAAATTATCATCAAGAAGGTCAGCAAGGTAAATTTACAGTAGTACGTAAAGGTCGAGCTAACCTCGATATCACGCTAAACATTCCAGGCCGTCACAATGCGTTGAACGCATCAGCAGCAATAGCGGTCGCAACGGAAGACGACATTGAAGATGACGCGATTCTAAAAGCGATGGCGGGCACTCAAGGTACTGGCCGTCGTTTTGATCACCTTGGTGAGTTTGATACAGGTAACGGTCATGCGATGTTAGTCGATGATTACGGTCATCACCCAACGGAAGTTGACGTCACCATTAATGCAGCTCGCAGTGGTTGGCA
>NZ_JAWOQN010000344.1:0-808 GCF_033337395.1 Vibrio sp. YT-19(2023)
CACTGAGCGGCACGCTCACCGCTACCATCCACGCGACTGAAGCAGATTCATCACTCGCTGAGCAGTTGATTCCATGCCTGGAAGAAATTGCCGGACGCCTGGTGTTCAATGGCTGGCCAACTGGCGTAGAGGTTGGTTATGCGATGGTTCATGGTGGGCCGTATCCTGCGTCGACCCATGTGGCATCAACCTCTGTCGGAGCAGAAGCCATTCACCGTTGGTTACGCCCGGTCGCTTACCAAGCGTTACCAGAAAGCTTGTTGCCCGATTCATTAAAAACGTCTAACCCGTTAAACATCCAACGCGCTATCGACGGCAAAACGTCATAACAGGCAACATACACTTAGCCAAATGGTTCAAAAAGGCACCAGTTGGTGCCTTTAAATTCACTCTACTTCTCAAAACCTTATTTCGTAGTTGGCTTAAGCCGGAAAAACAATAAACTACTAGAGTTAAATGGATTGGATACAATATTTATTTTTGAGGGGAGCCTTCAATGTCACAAAAACCTGTTTTTAAGACGCGTACTCAGCTCGTTGAAGAAGCAATTCGAACTCAGATCCTGAAGGGCGAGTTAAAAACTGGTCAGCCTTTACGTCAGGATGCGTTAGCAAAAGAGTTCAATGTCAGCCGAATTCCTGTGCGTGAAGCACTAGTACAATTGGAAGCGCAGGGTTTAGTCAGTTTCGAGCCACATAAAGGCGCGACAGTGACTGAACTGTCTCCAGATAAAATCGATGAGCTATTTGAACTGCGTGCGGTTGTGGAATGCCACATTCTGGAACGTGCGATTCAAAACATGACGGAT
>NZ_JAWOQN010000345.1:0-808 GCF_033337395.1 Vibrio sp. YT-19(2023)
CAAAACCTTTGCTTTGAATTTCATTTTTTACGGTTGGGTTACGCTCTAAGCGAGCAATGGAAACTAAGTTACTGTAATACATCGTCAATTCTGCGAGGGCTGGCAGCTGAGATTGCAAACAGATAGTGGTTTGAATGGGGTCGATGCCAACTGCAAGGTAATCTGCGACTACGTTTAGAATGTTCGAAGATACCTTTGAAGGATTGTGCGCGTTATCGGTCAGGCCTTGCATATCGGCGACCAGAATGGTTTGGTCATGCTCCGATTGTAATGCCACACGCTGTTGTAACGAACCGACGTAATGACCAAGGTGTAAAGGCCCTGTAGCTCGGTCCCCCGTGAGAATGATTTCGCGTTGTTGATGCGTTTCTTTGATGTTCATGGTTATCTCCTAGTCAAAATAGATCGCTACTGGAGATAAAAAGACAAGACACTCTTCGCTACCTTCCAGCAGCGTAAGAATGTAAGAATTCCGCGCCGCTCTACATAGAGCGCCACCAGAAAAAGTATGATGATGAAGGTGTGAAGAATAAGTTCATGCGTCTTAAGCTAACAGGGACTAAGACAATGCTCAATCCCAATATGAAGAAAATGCAGTGTGTGAATATTTGCCCGATTACATCGGCAAGGACATTGCGATAACGAGAACAGCACCAAATACCGAACCAGAAACAAATGCACATAGAACGGTTTTGTTGTGTTTACTTTTCATCGATGGACTCCTATTTATCACCACCAGAACCGCACAAGGAATGAGCACGGCTCAACTTCATTTCACTTGTCGGCGCTGGAGTTCTGTTTTATCTCC
>NZ_JAWOQN010000346.1:0-807 GCF_033337395.1 Vibrio sp. YT-19(2023)
TTCGTCAGCATGAATCAAAGTCGCTTTCTTTAACGCTTGTTTTATCGCCTGATGCAATGGCGTTAGCATTGAAGCGACCTTCGTTTGCGCTTCGCTAATCGCGCCGACCGAAAAGGTTGTGCCAAGCTGTTCTTTAAGTAGAGATTGGATTTTCCGAACACTGAGGTGATATTGCCCTGCAAGAACTCCAATGTAACTTAATAAGTTCGGCCCTATAATCCCTTGCGATGCATCGTCAGGCTTTTGAGCCTTGACGGTTTCTTTACAGTGCCGACATTGGCCTGAAAATAAACGGTATTCGGTGATATCGACAGTGGGTTTTGGAATATCGAAGACCTGATGGCGGTAGTAAGGGCCACCTTGAACATCGATATCAGACTGGGCACAGCAAGGGCACACTTCAGGAAAACAATCGATAACTACATCCGTTGCTTTCAGTCGTGAGAGTTTTCGTTGATGCCCTGTGTGGCCTTCTTTAGCTCCTCTCGAATTGCAACCACTAGAGCTTTGATCTTTTTTCGCTCATGCTTGTCCTTAGGGTTGTCAGACGAAGGTGGTTTCGATGAGTTTTTGGAGTTAGTAGCTTGTTTATCGGTAAGGTGGCGCAACTGTTCCCACAACTCTTCAATCAGTGCGTTTGCTTCGTTAAGGTCAGAGGCTACGGGCGGTTCCTCTTGATATTTAGGGGCTTTCTTTCTGCTCATAACAAACAGGATGAAGCACTGGAATGATCACTCAATAGCCAAGAATGGATCAAGTGCTGAGTGTCACACTTTTTCTGTCAATAGGGGCTTGGTGAACACTTAC
>NZ_JAWOQN010000347.1:0-807 GCF_033337395.1 Vibrio sp. YT-19(2023)
GCTACGACGATTGATGGGCGTAACCGCTCAGATCGTAGCTTCTTGATTTAGTTCCATCGAATTACGCAACAAAGCCCAAGCGATGCTGCAAGGTGTTCCTCTAGAGCAGGTTTTTGATGCGCTTCAAGTTTATTTAGGATCATTATACGTCAATGACTTCAATATGTTTGCTAGAACATACAAAGTGAATGCCCAGGCAGACATGAACTATCGTCTCGAACCTGAGCAAATACTTAACTACAAAGTAAGAAATGCTGCCGGACAAATGGTTCCTCTCGGCGCTGTACTGGAGATCATACCCACGATTGGGCCTGACCGCGTGATGCACTATAACGGCTACCCTAGTGCAGAACTAAACGGCAGTCCTGCTTTTGGTTACAGTTCTGACCAAGCCCAAACGGCTATTGAGGAAGTACTGGATCAAAACCTAGCAGAGGGAATGGTTTATGAATGGACTGATGTAACCTACCAGCAGATTTTGGCTGGTAACACGATGGTGTATATATTCCCACTTGTTGTTTTGTTAGTTTTCATGGTGCTAGCTTCGCAGTACGAGAGTTTAAAACTACCATTCGCTATCATTTTGATCGTTCCTATGACCATTTTTTCTGCACTAGCAGGTGTTTGGTTCATTGGTGGTGACAACAATATATTCACACAAATTGCTTTGATTGTCCTTGTGGCTCTAGCGTGTAAAAATGCCATCTTGATGGTGGAGTTCGCTAAAGAACGGCTTTGTTGCGTAATTCGATGGAACTAAATCAAGAAACTACGATCTGAGCGGCTACGCCCATCAATCGTCGTAGC
>NZ_JAWOQN010000348.1:0-806 GCF_033337395.1 Vibrio sp. YT-19(2023)
CCATTTCTGTACCTTCGATATAGGTGATGTTGTCAATGTAAGACATCCCTTCCGCAACACCAAAGCGCCATTGAGTCGGCCAGTTAAAGGTGTAATACGCTTTAATCGCCATAACGTATTCGGTACTAGACGACTGAACATCCGACGACCAATGGTGAACCAAACCAGGCGTTAAATAGATATCAAGAGGCAAACCAAACAGTTCATCAGTCAACGGATGTCCGTAGAAAAACGAAGTGAGCTGATTATCGTATTCATCCTTTTCTGCGTTGAACTTGAAAATGTCTCCCATATTGGAAGGCGTCGCCCAGCCGTGCGCAATTCGCAAATATGGACGATTGTGAAGGTCAGATTTTCGCTCTTTGCCTTTGTCGTTAAAGAAGCCGAAACCGACAAACACTTCACCTTGGTAACGATCTTCGACAATTCCACTCTTGTAAGCTTCGTTGTCTAAGCGCGTCACGCTGGTTTCGCCCAACAAATAGAGGTTAGAAATCACGTGATAACGCGCTTTGATGCCCAGATTAGCATCTGCGCCAGCACCGATTCTTTCCCCTGTCACATCTTTGAAAGCGTAATACTCGCTGTTGAAATCAGAGTCCTTATAACGGATGGTAAAAGATGGTTCGAACTCCCAATCACCCAGCTCGTAATTTGCTGCAATTCTGTAGTTTGAGTGGAACTGAAACTCGTCATCCGTCATCAACTCCACTTCAGCGCGCCAGTTTTCATTGAAGTCATAACGCAGTTGGCCACCAAAATCGACGCGATCACCTTCAAACGCGTTTTGAACGGATTTAGGAATG
>NZ_JAWOQN010000034.1:0-48899 GCF_033337395.1 Vibrio sp. YT-19(2023)
GCGGGGTGGAGCAGCTTGGTAGCTCGTCGGGCTCATAACCCGAAGGTCGTCGGTTCAAATCCGGCCCCCGCAACCAAATACAAGACGATAGATTGAGTACTTATTTAGTATACAATTGTTAAGTCGTCTACGGATGCGCCGCTTGATTCAACGCCTGCTTCTCGCAACCAATCACATCGCTCTTTTCATAATGCTGCGAAGCATGAATCCCCAAAAGCTAAACTTTTATCCGCATCATATGATGTCGGACGATTTCGTTTGTGTTTAAAACACGATATGAATCGGCTGACGTACAAGTATGATGAGGCTTCGCGTGTTTTATCTACTTTAATTAACAGAGTTATCCACATACGTCGTTCTGTGGATAAGTTGGTTGATAAAGTGTTTTTAGCTTGACTTTTTATGATGGGGAAGAAAGATCTTTTCTCTAAAGTGAAGTTGAAACAACAAAGAAATATCAATTAAATCTTTGTTATATAAAGAAAAAATAAGTTTTTTGTCGGATCGAGTACGTTAAAATACGATCATTAACTGGTATTTTTTTGATCCTAGTCATTTCTCCGAGCTGTGTTTAACTTTTTTCTGCTAGCTTGTTTTTCTTGAATCTCAAATTTTTTTCCACATTACAAAATTGAGAACAAGGTCATGAATTGAACATGCAAAAGTACTTTCAATCTCTTGCATATAGACTACGCTCTATGCGTCTCTCGGCAGTCCCTTCTCGACTATCCTTATTAAGCGTTGCTTTTTCGTCTCTATAGATGAATTACTCTCAGTGGGGAGTTGATTCAGTTGCTCTGTCAAAGCCCATTTAATGTGCTCATCAAGTAATTTATTTTCACCTTGCCGACTTTCCAGCGCATCTATGATTCGCTGACTATATTCTGCATTACCAAGTGCGACAGCGATGTTACGTAGCCACTGTATATGACCAATACGACGGATAGCGGAGCCTTCCATATTTTTTAGAAAAGTCGCTTCATCCCAGTTAAACATGTCGACGAGGTCAGGGTTTTTGAAACTGTCACGACGGTGGAAATCATCTTGCTCCGTTATGTCGGCGTAGCGGTTCCATGGGCAAACCAATTGACAGTCGTCACAACCATAAATGCGGTTACCCATTGGCTTTCGAAACTCTTCAGGAATCACGCCATCGAACTCGATGGTGAGATAAGAGATACAACGCCTGGCATCGACAACTTTGTCTTCAACGATAGCTTGTGTTGGGCATGATGTAATGCATGCTTTGCATTTACCGCACTGATCAACGCTTGGCTCATCTACGGGTAGTGGTAAGTCGATAAGTAGTTCACCTAAAAAGAACCACGATCCACAGTCTTGATCTAAAATCAGGGAATGTTTCCCGGTCCAACCTAAGCCCGCTTTTTGGGCGAGAGGTCGCTCTAATATTGGTGCGGAATCAACGAAAGGTCGGTAACCATATTGACCAACCTCTTGTTCAATAAGTTTGCCGAGCTTATTTAGCTGCTTTCTGACGAGCTTGTGATAATCGCGCCCTAGTGCGTAGCGGCTAATATAGGCATGACTTTTATTCGCGAGGTTCGAAGCGAATTGAGCCTCTGGTGGCAGATAGTCCATCCGGACGCTGATAACACGAACGGTTCCCGGGAGTAGCTCATGGGGTCTAGCACGCATCATACCGTGACGAGCCATCCAATCCATTGAGCCGTGATAGCCTGCATCAAGCCATTTTTGTAGTGCTGCTTCATGTTCACTCAGATCAACGTCGCAGATCCCAACTTTTTGGAAGCCGAGTTCTTTTCCCCAAACTTTGATTTGTTGTGCGAGTTGTTCGTAGTTCATGTTAACCACCGGAATAAAGGGGGGGCGGATCTTAACGGATCTCTGGCTTTGGTGCTACCCAGTTAGGTACGTTTTTGATGTTGTGAATACTGCTTATTGAAGTCATTTGCATATATTCTAAATCTAGGTCGATACTAAGATGATTAAGATACCGTTTATTGGATACTTTTTTCGCACATATGACATTTGAAAGCTTGTCTCTCAAAACCAACACGGTTTACTATTCCTGTTCTTTTGATTTTTATATAGTCAACGATCATTAGTTAGAGAAGCATCAATGAGCACGAAACAATTCAATTTAAAAGATGAGCATGAAACGGTTGCACTAGGCACCGCTCTGGCTCAGCTTTGTTCCCAGCAAACCACAATTTATCTGCATGGTGATTTGGGTGCAGGTAAAACAACCTTTAGTCGTGGTTTTGTCCGTGCTCTTGGTCATCAAGGTAACGTGAAAAGTCCAACTTATACTCTAGTCGAACCGTACCAGTTGGATCAGTGGCAAGTATATCACTTCGACCTTTATCGTCTTGCGGATCCTGAAGAGCTTGAGTTTATGGGGATTCGAGACTATTTCACAGACGATGCGATTTGCTTGGTTGAATGGCCTGAAAAAGGGCATGGCTTACTGCCACAACCGGATCTTGATGTAAACATTCGCTACCAAGGTGAGCAACGTGTAGCCGAACTAACAGCTAATAATGATTATGGTGTGCAGTTACTCAGTCGATTGGAGCTATGTTGAGTTTTTCAAATTTTAGAGTAGTGGCGACGTTTGTCGCCACTTTTCTCCTTCTCATCCCCAATTTAGCATTTGCTAACGTCGTTAAGAGTTTTCGAGTTTGGCCTTCACCTGATGAAACACGTGTTGTCATCGATTTAGGCTCGGAAGCTGACTATTCCTATTTCTCTTTATCAGGGCCGGATCGCCTTGTCGTGGATTTAAAAAGCACGACGATGCAGGCCAAACTGCCTGTTACTGTTACGGATAGCCCTGTTTTAAAACTGGTACGAAAAAGCTCGCCTCCAGAGAAGGGCACTTATCGTTTGGTGTTTGAACTAAAAAAGAGCGTTCAAGCGGAATTATTTAAATTAAGCCCAACACCAGGTGGGCAGTATGGTCACCGCTTGGTGATTGATTTACCGCACGGTAAGAAGGCATCGACCTCTAAACCGAGTAAGCCAGCGGCGGCCAGCAAAGACATGAGTTCAGTTCAACGAGCTCAAGAAGTGTTAATTGTTATCGACCCTGGTCACGGTGGGGAAGACCCTGGCTCTATTGGCCCTTCACGTCGTAAGTACGAGAAAGATGCGGTATTGAGTATCTCAAGAAAAATTGCTGCTCAGCTCGATGCGACTCCTGGTATTAAAACGCGCATGACTCGTACGGGAGATTATTTTGTAAACTTAAACCGTCGTGTCGCGATTGCTCGTGAAAATGATGCGCACTTGCTGATTTCCATTCACGCAGATGCGTTTACTTCACCGAAGCCTCGCGGTGGATCGGTCTTCGTACTAAATACTCGTCGTGCAAATACCGAAATTGCTCGTTGGGTCGAGAACCATGAGAAACAGTCTGAGTTATTGGGCGGCTCGGGTAATGCGTTCTTCACGAAGACAAAAGATCGTAACGTGAACCAAACTTTGTTGGACTTGCAGTTTAGTCATTCACAAAAAGAAGGCTATAAGCTGGCAACAGAAATCCTAGGTGAGATGGGACGTGTTGCGCACCTGCATAACACCAAACCGATCAACACCAGCCTTGCGGTTTTACGCTCTCCACAGATTCCGTCTGTGCTAGTGGAAACGGGTTTTATTTCTAACCCAACAGAAGAGCGATTACTGTTTCAACGAGCGCACCAAGATAAGTTAGCTCAGGCTATCACTAAGGCGGTCGTCAAGTACTTAAAAGATAACCCACCAGAGGGTACGGTGTTCTCGCCTTCAGCGAAGCCAATGGTACATATTGTAAAGCGTGGCGAGTCATTATCGGTGATCGCGAACAAATATGGGCTTAGCTCTAAAGCGCTGATGTCGGCAAACAACTTGAAGTCGACAGGCTTGGCAATTGGTCAGAAGCTCAACATTCCTTCTGCTGGTACGATTAAAGTGCCAAGTAAACCGATTACTGTTGAGACAGAAACCATTACGCACAAGGTTAAGTCTGGTGAGTTCTTAGGTAAGATTGCGAATCACTATAAAGTGAAGGTTTCAGATATCCGCCGAGAGAATAACTTGAAGTCAGATACCTTGTGGGTAGGGCAAAAGTTGAAGATAACGGTCGCGGTAAAAGATAAACCGATTCGTAAGCACAAGGTTTCTCGGGGTGAGTTCCTTGGCAAAATAGCGTCCAAATACGGCGTTAGCGTATCGAGCATTCGTAAAGCGAATAACTTACGCTCTGATCAGCTAGCGGTTGGGCAAGTCCTGATCATTCCAAACAAGTAGGTGAGCTCCTAACTCATTATGACGATTAAAATTTTGCCAGCCAGACTTGCAAACCAAATCGCCGCAGGGGAAGTGGTCGAAAGACCTGCTTCTGTGATTAAAGAGCTGGTTGAAAATAGTCTTGATTCTGGCGCAACTCGAATCGATATCGATATCGAGAAAGGAGGCGCAAAGCTGATTCGTGTTCGTGATAACGGAAAAGGTATCGCGAAAGATGAACTCGGCTTAGCGCTCAGTCGTCATGCGACATCTAAGATACATACCTTAGATGATCTCGAAGCCATTATGAGTCTAGGTTTTCGCGGTGAAGCGTTAGCCAGTATTAGCTCAGTCTCGCGTTTGACGCTCACGTCGCGTCCTGCGGCACAAGAAGAAGCCTGGAGTGCCTACTCCGAAGGGCGTGATATGCAGGTGAAGCTTAAGCCAGCAGCGCACCCGATTGGCACTACCGTTGAGGTGTTGGACTTATTTTTTAATACTCCAGCGCGTCGCAAGTTTCTTCGTACGGAGAAAACCGAATTTGCTCATATTGATGAGTTATTGAAACGCATTGCGTTAAGCCGCTTTGATGTCACCATCAATGTGCGTCATAACGGCAAGATCATCCGTCAATATCGCGCGGCGAAAAATCAGCTTCAAACCGAAAAGCGTATTGCGGCTGTCTGCGGTAATGCGTTTGTGCGGCATATGCTCAGAATCGAGCTTGAGCATCAAGGGTTAAAGTTACATGGGTGGATTACCACACCAGAGGGAGCAAGGCAGCAAAGCGATTTACAATATTGCTATGTGAATGGCCGAATGATGCGTGACAAATTAATCAATCACGCGATTCGTCAAAGCTATGAAATGAGCTTAAAGCCAGATCAGTTTGCTGCGTATGTGCTCTTTATTGAGCTAGATCCGCACCAAGTAGATGTGAATGTTCACCCTGCTAAGCATGAAGTGCGTTTCCACCAAGCTCGTTTGGTGCATGATTTCATCTATCAAGCTTTGACGGATGCACTTTCACAAAGCGCTGTGATTGATAAACCACAGGTGAATGAATCGGCATTTCATCGCGTGGAACCGACTGAATCCGAAGAGATTGAGCATTCGCCAGAGCCTGAAAAAGTACAAGAGCCAGCATCTTCACCGGTGCCAGAGCGGGTTTATCAAGCGATAGAGAGTACACCGGCTTATCCTGGACGCAGTGATTATGAAGTGAAGCCTCGTAATAGCGGTCCTAGTGAGACCTCCGTGCGAGAGGCGCGCGTAGTGGAGTCATTCAAACGTAATGATTGGGTGGAATCCAAACCTGCACCAAAGCCAAGTCACAGTAAAGAGCGCCACGTAGAACCAGCGCCAACTAAACAAGAAGTACGCGCTTATCACGAGCTGCTGAAAACGCCAGAGTTTGAGGCTCAGGCAGTCACTCCAATAGCGCCCCAAACGATAACTTCGCACACATCAATGCCATCGATTACTGCATTAGGCAAAGCGCTGATGGTGGTCGATGAACAATTTGTTTTGATGAGCAGTGACAGTGGGGCGGCGTTAGTCTCGTTACCTAGAGCAGAATTTTATCGTGTAAAAGGCCAGCTTTCTCCAAGCGATGGTGCACTCAAGGCACAACCTCTGCTTGTTCCTCTATCTATTAAGTTAGAGGCCGAATTAGTGAGACTGGCCCAAGATTATCAACAAGATTTGGCATTGCTTGGTATTCAATTGAAAGCGAGAAACGAGCACGCCTTAATGGTGATGGGCGTCCCAGCTCCGCTGCGTCAACAAAACTTACAAAATTTAGTACCAGATCTGTTATCTTACGCGCAATCTTGTGTGAACGAAGGTATAGCAGCGGCTCAGATGCTGTCTGAGTTGATAGATTGGCTCGCATTACAGGTCACGACAGTGAAGAGTCACTATACTTTTTCTGAAGCCATTCAAATTATTGCGGAACTTGAACAGCTAAGACATGGTCAATTGCCATTAGAAGATACAAAATTCGTATCCGCTGTTGATTTCTCTGCCACGATAGCCAAATTAAAACCATGACAGATAAACTACCTTTGGCGCTATTTTTAATGGGGCCAACTGCATCAGGCAAAACTGAGCTGGCGATTCGTCTTCGTCAAAAATTTCCGGTTGAGATCATCAGTGTTGATTCTGCTTTGATCTACAAAGGGATGGATATCGGTACGGCGAAACCGGATGAAAAAGAGTTAAGTTTGGCGCCTCATCGCTTGATAGATATTTTGGATCCAAGTGAATCTTACTCTGTCGCCGACTTTCGTCGAGATGCATTGAAAGCGATGGATGATATTGTTGCAGAAGGAAAAATTCCACTTCTTGTGGGTGGAACAATGCTGTATTACAAGGCGTTACTTGAAGGTTTATCACCACTTCCTGCTGCAAATCCTGAAATTCGTCAGCAAATTGAACAAGAGGCATTGACTAAAGGTTGGTCAGTGTTGCACGATGAACTCAAAGAGGTTGATCCTGTGTCAGCCGCGAGAATCCATCCCAATGATCCCCAACGTTTATCTCGGGCATTGGAAGTTTTTCGCATTTCAGGTAAAACTTTGACTGAATTGACTCAAACGAAAGGTGAAAGCCTACCATACCGAGTCAAGCAGTTTGCAATAGCTCCCAAGGATAGGGCAGAACTTCACCGTCGGATTGAACTCCGTTTCGAGAAGATGATGGAAGCGGGCTTTGAAGAAGAAATGAAAGCGTTACATTCGCGAAAAGATCTTCACCCCGATCTTCCTTCCATACGATGCGTCGGTTACCGACAGATGTGGGAGTATTTAGATGGGGAGTGTACACGTGACGAAGCGGTATTTCGTGGCGTATGCGCGACTCGTCAATTGGCCAAGCGTCAAATCACCTGGTTACGCAGCTGGGATGATTTAACTTGGTTGGATAGCGAGAACATTGAACAGGCATTAGAAACGATGTCGGAAGCAATAGCATCTGATTGACATAGCTGTGTATAATGTGATCGTTTTTGCGTGAACGCACTCTCAAAGGATCTGTTGTTGGCGGTTTTTATACTATGCTGCTAATTACTTAGAGTGCATTTTTGATTCGTTTAGCTCAGATGCAAAAGCCGTATCTTTTGCATTGCACCACTAGCTAAATAATTACAACTACAAATTAAATAAGGAAAATAAAAATGGCTAAGGGGCAATCTCTACAAGACCCATTTCTAAACGCGCTACGTCGTGAGCGTATCCCGGTATCTATCTACCTTGTGAATGGTATTAAACTACAAGGTCAGATCGAATCATTCGATCAATTTGTGATCCTGCTGAAGAATACTGTTAACCAAATGGTGTACAAGCACGCGATCTCAACAGTTGTGCCGGCTCGTCCAGTGAGCCATCACAGCGGTGAACGTCCACAAGGTGAGCGTCCACAAGAGAAATCAGAAGATTAATTCTTCATCGAGTATTTTTAAAATAAGGAGTTGATTGCTTGTTTGACCGTTATGAATCCGGTGAGCGAGCCGTACTTGTTCATATCAACTTCACGCAAGAAGGTGAATGGGAAGATCTGGCTGAGTTCGAAATGCTGGTTTCTTCTGCTGGGGTAGAGGCGCTACAAGTGGTAACTGGTAGTCGTCAATCCCCACACCCGAAATACTATGTCGGAGAGGGTAAGGCCCAAGAGATTGCTACAGCGGTACAATCAACGGGTGCCGAAATTGTGATTTTTAATCACGCCCTCTCTCCTGCCCAAGAACGTAACCTCGAAGCACTGTGCCAATGTCGAGTTCTCGACCGCACTGGTCTTATTCTCGATATCTTTGCTCAACGAGCTCGAACACACGAAGGTAAGCTACAGGTAGAGCTGGCTCAACTTCGTCATATCTCTACTCGTTTGATTCGTGGTTGGACGCACCTTGAAAGGCAGAAAGGTGGTATCGGTTTACGTGGCCCGGGTGAAACCCAGCTGGAAACCGACCGTCGCTTATTGCGTGACAGAATCAAAGCCATCCTGCGACGCTTAGACAAAGTAGCGAAGCAGCGTGAACAAGGGCGCCGCGCCCGAAATCGAGCTGAAATCCCAACGGTTTCACTTGTGGGTTACACCAACGCGGGTAAGTCGACACTCTTCAACCGTATTACAGAAGCTGGCGTGTACGCGGCTGATCAATTATTTGCTACTTTGGACCCGACTTTACGTAAGATAGAGTTAGCAGATGTTGGTCCTGCCATCTTGGCAGACACGGTTGGTTTTATTCGACATTTGCCACACGACTTGGTTGCGGCCTTCAAGGCAACCTTGCAGGAAACGCAAGAAGCTGACATTTTGTTACATGTTGTTGATGCCAGTGATGAGCGTTTTCGTGAGAATATTCAAGCTGTTCATGAAGTACTAGAAGAGATCGACGCGCATGAAGTGCCGACTCTGGTTGTCATGAACAAAATCGACAATCTAGATTCGCAGAAACCACGTATAGAACGAGACGAGGAAGGCGTACCTCGCGCAGTTTGGGTTTCAGCAATGGATGGGTTGGGCATTGATGTCCTGTTTGAGGCTCTGACGGAACGTCTGGCGTCACAAATGGTCGAGCATCAGTTGCGAATTCCTCCACAGTATCAAGGACGATTCCGTAGTACCTTCTTCCAAATGAAGTGTATTCAACGTGAGGAATATGACCAGGATGGTAACTTGTTGATCGATATTCGAATGCAGCAAGTAGATTGGTCTAGACTTGAAAAAAGAGAAGGGGCAGTTTTGACTGGCTTTATAGTCACTTAAAGGACTGCTACAGTATAACGTCATATCAAATGATGGAGCTTTCTAATGGCGTGGAATGAGCCTGGAAATAACAACGGCAACAATGGCCGCGATAATGACCCTTGGGGTAATAATAATCGTGGTGGCCAGCGTCCTGGTGGCCGAGATCAAGGTCCGCCAGATTTAGATGAAGTGTTCAACAAACTGAGTCAAAAGCTGGGCGGCAAGTTTGGTAAAAAAGGCGGCGGTGGTTCTCCAATCGGCGGCGGTGGTGGTAGTGCAATTGGCTTTGGCGTGATTGCTCTGATTGCTGTTGCGGTTTGGTTTTTCGCTGGTTTTTACACCATCGGTGAAGCAGAGCGTGGTGTTGTACTGCGTTTAGGTAAATACGATCGTATCGTAGACCCAGGTCTTAACTGGCGTCCTCGCTTTATTGATGAGTACGAAGCGGTAAACGTACAAGCGATTCGTTCACTACGTGCATCTGGTCTAATGCTGACTAAAGATGAAAACGTTGTAACAGTTGCGATGGATGTTCAGTACCGAGTGACTGACCCATACAAATACTTGTACCGTGTAACCAATGCAGACGACAGCTTGCGTCAAGCAACGGATTCTGCACTACGTGCAGTAATTGGTGACTCATTGATGGATAGCATTCTAACCAGTGGTCGTCAGCAAATTCGTCAAACTACGCAAGAAACACTGAACCAAATCATTGATAGCTATGATATGGGTCTGGTACTTGTTGATGTGAACTTCCAGTCTGCTCGTCCACCAGAGCAAGTGAAAGATGCGTTTGATGATGCAATCGCAGCACGTGAGGATGAAGAGCGTTTCATTCGTGAAGCTGAAGCATACAAGAACGAAATCTTGCCTAAGGCAACGGGTCGTGCAGAGCGTTTGAAGAAAGAAGCACAAGGTTACAATGAGCGTGTCACTAACGAGGCTCTTGGTCAGGTAGCACAGTTCGAAAAACTACTACCAGAATACCAGGCAGCGCCTGGTGTAACGCGTGATCGTCTGTACATTGACGCAATGGAAGAGGTGTACTCAAGCACTTCGAAAGTGTTGATTGACTCGGAATCAAGCGGCAATCTTCTTTACCTTCCAATCGATAAGTTGGCGGGACAAGAGGGCAAAGCAGATACCAAACGTAAATCGAAGTCATCTTCAACCTATGATCAAATTCAACTTGAGTCTGATCGTACACAAGAAGACACTTCGAACTCGCAGTCTCGTTCAACAGGTTCACGTCAAGGGAGATACTAAGAATGCGTAAGTTAATGATCCCTGTACTGGTAATCGCACTGGCATTAATGTTGATGTCTTTGTTTGTGATTCCTGAAGGTGAGCGCGGTATCGTGGTTCGATTTGGTCGTGTCTTGAAAGACAATAACGACATCACTCGAATTTACGAGCCTGGTCTGCATTTCAAGATGCCTTTGTTTGACCGTGTGAAACAACTTGATGCACGTATCCAAACAATGGATGGTCGTGCAGACCGTTTCGTAACGTCTGAGAAAAAAGACGTTATCATTGATACCTACGTGAAGTGGCGTATTGAAGATTTTGGTCGCTACTACCTCGCGACAGGCGGTGGTAACTCGCTAACGGCAGAGGCACTACTTGAGCGTAAAGTGACGGACGTGCTTCGTTCTGAAATCGGTGCTCGTGAAATCAAACAGATCGTATCTGGTCCACGTAACGATGATGTGCTACCAGAAGACGCAAGTGCTGATGTTGTCGCAACTGAAGCGGCTCGTGAAGCGCTTGAGATTGATGGTGAACGCGACCTAATCATGTCTGAAGTATTGAAAGACACGCGTGAAAGCGCAATGAAAGACTTGGGTGTTCGTGTCGTTGATTTCCGAATGAAGAAAATCAACCTGCCTGATGAAATCAGTGAGTCTATCTACCGTCGCATGCGTGCGGAGCGTGAGTCCGTTGCTCGTAAGCACCGTTCTCAAGGTCGTGAAAAAGCGGAAGTTATTCGTGCTCAAGCAGAACTAGAAGTAGCAACTATTCTAGCTGAAGCTGATAAAACTGCGCGTGTGACACGAGGTGAGGCGGATGCTGAAGCTGCGAAGATTTATGCTGAAGCATACAACAAAGACCCTGAGTTCTTTAGCTTCCTACGTTCGCTACGTGCGTATGAGAAGTCCTTCAGCTCTAAGAGCGATATTCTGGTGCTTGATCCGAAGAGTGAGTTCTTCCAATACATGAACCAGTCGAAGGGCAGCATGGAGAAATAATCTCCGCGTCTCATTGAAATAAAAGGCTCCTTAGGGAGCCTTTTTTGTATCTGATGCTAAGTGCTAGCTCATCATGATGGCGATGACGGCTCCAGCAACTACTAGGCAGCCACCGATGCGTCGTAGCTGATTGTTGGGTTGTTCACTTAATTGAGCCACCATATTCCGCCAACCGTTAGGAGCAATCAGTGGCCCAATGCCTTCCACGATCAAGACGAGCCCAATCGCCAACCATATGGATTCAGACATAGCGCTTTCCAGTCGAATAGAGAAAGCTAAATACTATCAGTGATATGCTGATTTCAAAATGAACAAAGCGGCAAGATGACATTCTGGTAGCAACTCTGTGAACAAAAAATGACTGCAAGAAGCGTGATTCGGTGCTAGAATCCATTTTTAACTAGCAATCAGACTTGGAAAGATGGGAAATAACGTAGTCGTTCTAGGCACCCAATGGGGTGACGAAGGTAAAGGTAAAATCGTAGACCTTTTAACTGAAGATGCAAAATACGTGGTACGCTACCAAGGCGGTCACAACGCAGGTCACACTCTCGTAATTGACGGTGAAAAAACCGTTCTTCACTTAATTCCATCAGGTATCCTTCGCGATAACGTAAAATGTGTTATCGGTAACGGTGTTGTACTATCACCTGAAGCTCTACTTAAAGAAATGAAGCCTCTTGAAGAGCGCGGTATTCCAGTACGCGAGCGTCTTTTCATTTCTGAAGCATGTCCGCTAATTCTTCCTTACCACGTTGCAATGGACCAAGCTCGCGAAATCGCTCGCGGTAAAAAAGCTATCGGTACTACTGGTCGTGGTATCGGTCCAGCATACGAAGATAAAGTTGCTCGTCGCGGTCTACGCGTTGGCGACCTATTCGATATGGCGACTTTCGCAGAGAAGCTAAAAGAAGTCATGGAGTTCCATAACTTCCAACTAGTTAACTTCTACAAAGCGGAACCAGTAAGCTACGAAGAAGTACTTGAGCAAGCTAAAGGCTACGCTGAACTACTAACGTCAATGGTTATCGACGTAACTGACGAACTAGACGCAGCACGTAAGCGCGGCGACAAGATCATGTTCGAAGGTGCACAAGGTACACTACTTGATATCGACCACGGTACTTACCCGTACGTAACGTCTTCTAACACGACTGCTGGTGGTGTTGCTGCAGGTTCTGGTTTTGGTCCTCGTCACATCGGTTACATCTTGGGTATCGCAAAAGCGTACTGTACTCGCGTTGGTGCTGGTCCATTCCCGACTGAACTATACGACGGTTTAGATAAGCAAGATCCAATTGGTAAGCACTTAGGTGAAGTTGGCCACGAGTTCGGTGCGACAACTGGTCGTCTACGTCGTACAGGTTGGTTCGATGCTGTTGCTATGCGTCGTGCAATCCAAATCAACTCTGTATCTGGTTTCTGTCTAACTAAACTAGACGTACTAGATGGTCTAGAAGAGCTAAAAATCTGTACTGGTTACAAGATGGAAGATGGCTCCGTGCTAGAAGTTTCTCCGATGGCTGCTGAAGCATTCGAAAAAGCAACGCCAATCTACGAAACAATGCCTGGTTGGTCTGAGAACACATTTGGTGCTAAGTCACTAGATGCTCTACCACAAGCAGCTCTTGACTACATCAAGCGTATTGAAGAGCTAACTGGCGTTCCAGTAGACATCATCTCTACAGGTCCTGACCGTAACGAAACTATCATCAAAGTTCACCCATTCGAAGCTTAATTGATAGCCGTTAAAGATTGCAAAAGCCGACCTTATGGTCGGCTTTTTTGTATCTGAACAAAAACAGCGTGACTCTCATATGGCAAGCTTTTGCCGCTGAGCCTAAATCAGAGGCAAAAATTGTCTAAAGCTTAGCTGTTTTTTGCCGATAAGGTTATCAAGCAGAGGAGATCCTTCACCGATCTTTGGTTTCTTAGATACCTTAAGGGTACGTTTATGAAGTTACGAACAGTGGCTGCTTCACTGTTGTTGACCTTGGTTGCTACCACAGTGAAAGCCAATGTTGCTGATGTGGGGGCACCAGTTCCGATCTATACCGAAGCAGAGCTGATAAAGCTTATTGAGCAAAATAAGCACTTACAACGTGTGCGCGCTGATAACTGCCAGCTGGTGGAGGATATCGTAGCTCGTGCGACTCGAATTAACTTACCCGCTTATGAATTTCTGTACGGAGATATGTTGGCTTGGGGGGTGTGTGTCGAGCAAGATGTCGAACTGGGTCTTTACTACATCGAAAATGCAGCGCATCAGGGGTTACCAGCTGCACTAGAGCAGATTGGCCGATACTATTCGCGTGGCACTTTAGTACAGCAAGATAAAGAACGTGCAATTCCATATTTGCGAGAAGCTGCGTCAATGGGAAACCTAAACGCGCGTATTCATCTGGCCGAGTTGCTTTTACGTGATTATGGCAGTCCACTCGATTACGAAGATGCGTATCGTTGGTTATATAACTCTGTCACAGCAGATAAGCGGCAGCATAAGCGCATAACTGTATTGAGAAACGGCCTTGAACAGCGCATGCCACAAAACGTTATTGCTCGAGCTAAACGGCGAGACACCTTTTGGTAACGCTTCAATATTGCAAACAACTTCATACAACAAAGCCCACGTGACGTGGGCTTTGTTGTTTTCCCGATAGTTGGTAGCGCTTAAACCACTTTGTGTGGACCGAAGCATTCGTAATGGAATTGCTCTTCTGGTACGCCAAGTTCTAATAGCTGTTTCGCTACGTGCTGCATAAATCCTACAGGACCACAGAAGTACACCTGCACGTTATCTTGCTTTAATGCAGCTTCAATTTCATACAGATTGACAAAGCCCGTGAAGTGGAAGTCTTCACCTAGCTTGTCTTCTGCCGTTGGTTGGTTATACCAAACGAGCGCGTTCATATTTTCTTTTTCTGCAACGAGTTGGTTTACGTGTTGCTTGAAAGCATGCTGTTGGCCATTTTCTGTTGCATGAACCCAAGTTACAGGTGCTTGATGTTCTGAGAGACTTTCTAGCATTGACAGCGTTGGAGTAAGTCCCACACCAGCAGAAATTAGAACAACGGGTGTTTGTGGTTCGGCATCCATAAAGAAATCACCGGCAGGGGCCGCAAGCTGCACTTTTTCGCCAATGTTCAGGCTATCGTGCAGGTAGTTCGACACTTTTCCGCCTTCTTCACGTTTTACTGAGATACGGTAGGTGTTCTCTTGGACCGCAGAAGACAGGCTATATTGGCGAATTTCTTGGTTTTCTAACTGGTCACTGTTGATGTAGATGCCAAGGTATTGTCCCGGTTTATACGGCGCCACTTTTTGGCCATCGGTTGGCTTGAACACAAAGCTGCAAATGTGTTCGCTCTCAATCTTTTTATCGACTAATTCAAATTCGCGTAGACCGCGCCAGCCGCCTTCCAAAGCTTCATTTTGTTGGTAAATTTGTTCTTCGCGCTGAATAAATACATTCGCAAGTACGCCGTAAGCCTCAGCCCAAGCATCCAACACTTCTTGACCTGGATTAAAAAGCTCATCGATTGTCGCAAGTAAATGCTTACCAACGATTTGGTACTGATCTTCTGTGATCAAAAAGCTCGTGTGCTTATGCGCAATTTTCTCTACTGCGCCAAGCAGAGCTGGCAAATTTTCAATATTGGCAGCATAGGCACAGATAGCGTTGAATAATGCTTCACGCTGATCGCCGTTACGCTGGTTACTCATGTTAAAAATATCTTTCAACTCAGGGTTATGAGTAAACATACGCTCGTAAAAGTGCGCGGTCAGTTTTGGTCCTGTTTCGGCGATGAGTGGTGCGGTCGCTTTGACGATCTCGATAGTTTGATTGCTGAGCATAAGGGCTTCCTACTTTAAGTTGTATTTATAATGCATGTTTAAAGTTGTATCTCAAATGTATCTTTCGATCAAGAAAAGATTTACACTTTTATCGATAGCTCAAGTTTGGGGTTTTAGCATCACCAGCGGGTTATTGAGTCGCACTTTGGGAGAGAATATGCAGTTAACTAGTTTCACTGATTATGCGTTGAGAACCTTAATTTTCTTGGCTTCGTTGCCGGAAGATGAGTTAACCAGCATTACCGAAGTGACGGATTTATTTGGTGTGTCGCGCAACCATATGGTTAAAGTTATCAATCGGTTAGGGCAGTTGGGTTATGTCCATACCGTGCGCGGAAAAAACGGTGGTATCCGGCTGATGAAGCCAGCGTCTGAAATCACAGTCGGTGGTGTTGTGCGCGATTTAGAGCCGTTAGATTTAGTCAACTGTGGTGTGGATTTTTGCCATATTACCCCTGCTTGCCGCCTCAAAGATAAATTGGCGAAAGCAAAAAGTGCCTTTCTGGCGGAGTTGGATGACTGCACGATTGAATCCTTGCTCAGTGACAATTCTGAACTTTTGATCTTGCTGGCTCGTCCTTAACTCATTTGCATGCCTAGAGTCGATCTCGATCATTCTTTTTTCAAAGCAATTCTGTAGCTTATCGAGAGACTCAGATATACTAGCCATATACCTTCCTTGCTAGATAGGCGTGCCTATGTCAGACAATATTCCAAACGATCCTTTTGCAGATCGTGAATCCAAAAATTACGAAAATCCAATTCCAAGCCGAGAGTTTATCATCGAGTTTCTAGAGCAAGCGGGCGTTCCAATGAATCGTAACGACTTGTTTGAGGCACTAAAGCTTGAGGGCGAAGAGCAATACGAAGGGTTGCGTCGTCGGCTACGTGCGATGGAGCGAGATGGCCAACTGGTGTTTACCCGCCGTCAGTGCTATGCATTGCCTGAAAAACTTGAAATGGTGAAAGGTTACGTGATTGGTCATCGTGATGGCCATGGTTGGGTACGTCCAGAAGGCAGCGTCGGCAAGGATGATGATATTCTGTTACCGCACCATCAGATGAAGAACATCATCCACGGTGATTTTGTCTTAGTGCAACCGACAGACAACAGCAAGCGCGGCCGCCGTGAAGGACGTTTGGTGCGTGTGCTAGAGGAGCGCAATGATCAAATCGTTGGTCGTTTCTTCCTTGAATATGGATACTCCTATGTTGTCCCAGATGACTCGCGTATCAGCCAAGATATCCTGATCCCAAATGAGCACAAAGCGGGTGCACGCATGGGTAACGTAGTCGTAATTGAAATTACTGATCGTGGCTCACGCTCACGCGGCATGATGGGTAAAGTGGTTGAAGTCCTTGGTGAAAACATGGCACCAGGTATGGAAACACAAATTGCGATTCGTACACACCAAATCCCTCACGAATGGCCAGAAGCCGTCGATAAACAAATCGAAAACTTAGGCGAAGAAGTACCAGAAGAAGCGAAAGTTGGTCGTGTGGATCTACGTGATTTGCCACTAGTGACCATTGACGGCGAAGACGCACGAGACTTTGATGATGCCGTTTACTGTGAAAAGAACAAAGAAGGTGGTTGGCGTTTATGGGTAGCGATTGCTGACGTCAGTTACTACGTTCGTCCTGACTCTGCGTTGGACAAAGAAGCGATCAATCGTGGTAACTCAGTATATTTCCCTTCGCAAGTTGTGCCAATGTTGCCAGAAGTACTGTCGAACGGTCTATGTTCGCTTAACCCGCAAGTAGATCGCTTGTGTATGGTGTGCGAAATGACCATTTCCGATACAGGTAAGCTGTCTGGTTACAAGCATTACGAGGCGGTGATGAACTCGCACGCTCGTCTCACATATAGCAAAGTGAGCGCGATTCTAGAAGGGGATGAAGAACTACGTGAGCGCTACCAGCCGCTTGTTTCTCATCTAGAAGAGTTGCACAAGATGTACAAAGTGCTGAAAGAAGCACGAGATCAACGCGGTGCAATCGAATTTGAAACCGTTGAAACCAAATTTATTTTCAATGCGGAACGTAAAATCGAAAGCATTGAGCCAGTAATTCGTAATGACGCGCATAAGATCATCGAAGAATGTATGATTTTAGCCAACATTGCTTCGGCATCGCTGGTAGAAAAAGCGAAAGAGCCCGCGCTTTATCGTATCCACGAATCTCCAGGTGAATTACGCCTGCAAGGTTTCCGTGACTTCTTAAGTGAACTTGGTCTTGAGCTAAAAGGTGGTTTAGAGCCTTCACCAACGGACTATGCTGATCTCGCACGTCAAATCTCCGGGCGTCAAGATCAAGAGTTGATTCAGACCATGCTGCTACGCTCAATGAAGCAAGCGGTATACAACGCAGATAACGCGGGGCACTTTGGGTTGGCATTGAAACGCTATGCGCACTTTACGTCGCCAATTCGTCGTTACCCTGACTTGTTACTTCACCGTGCAATCAAGTATCTGATTGCTAAAGAAGAAGGTCGTAATCAAGATCGCTGGACACCAACAGGTGGCTATCATTACTCGTTTGACGACATGGATTTTTACGGCGAACAATGTTCGATGACAGAGCGCCGTGCTGATGATGCAACACGTGATGTTGCGGATTGGCTGAAGTGTGAATATATGCAAGACCACGTCGGTGACGAACTAGACGGTGTTATCGCTAATGTCACTAGCTTTGGCTTCTTTGTACGTTTAACGGATTTGCACATCGATGGTTTGGTACATATTTCTACCCTTGCGAACGACTACTATCAATTTGACCCGATTGGTCAACGACTTATTGGTGAAAGTTTCGGTAACATCTACCGCTTAGGTGATGCAGTAAAAGTAAAAGTACTGGCTGTTAACCTCGATGACAAGCAAATTGACTTTGAATTGGTCGAAACAAGTCGTAAGCTACGCGGCGAAGGTAAGACTGCGAAGAAACGCGCAGCGGAAGCAAAACGCAAAGCGAAAGATAAAAAACGCGCTGCGACTCGCTCTTCATCGAAAGAAGGTGGCGCGGCTCGTGCAATTCCTGCGATAGAGCCAACTAAACGCCCAGAAGAAACGGGCGCAACGAGTAAGCGTAATGGCCCAAAACGTGGTGACGCCGAAGGCAACGAGAAGCCTAAAGTGAAAAAAGCACGTAAAAAGAAGCCGCACAGTAAGCCGAAGAAAACCAAGCGCACTAAAAAAGAAGCGCAGTAGGTTGAAGCGCCAACTTAGTTCAAACTCGGTTGGCGCAGGCAATACGACCAGAACAACAGGTTAAACAATGAGTAACGAATTTATCTACGGCATTCACGCAGTGAAGGCGGTATTGGAGCGCGAACCAGAGCGTTTTATCGAGGCGTACGTTTTAAAAGGTCGTCAAGATGATCGCCTAATGCCAATCCTAAATGATCTTCAGGTTTGTGGTGTTTCTATTCAGCAGATGACACGTAAAACCTTGGATGACAAAGCACGCGGTGCAAATCACCAAGGCATCATCGCTCGTGTGAAACCAGCGAAGCAGCTGAATGAGAACGATATTGATGACATCCTTGCAAAGCACGAATCACCACTGCTCTTAGTGTTAGACGGCGTGACCGATCCACACAATCTTGGCGCGTGTTTACGTAACGCAGATGCGGCAGGTGCTGCGGCGATCATCGTACCGAAAGATCGTTCTGCGCCAATGAATGCGACGGTAAGTAAAGTCGCTTGTGGTGCAGCTGAAGTCGTACCATTGATCCGAGTGACTAACTTGGCTCGTACTATGCGTACATTGCAAGAGAAAGGCATCTGGTTTGTTGGTACTGCGGGTGAAGCAACGCACGACATCTACCAAGCCAAACTGACTGGACCTCTTGCTATCGTAATGGGGGCTGAAGGTGACGGTATGCGTCGTCTGACTCGTGAAACCTGCGACGATTTGATTAAGATCCCAATGGCTGGTAGCGTTTCAAGCTTGAACGTATCTGTGGCATCCGGCATCTGTTTGTTTGAGGCAGTTCGTCAGCGTATTGCTGCAAAGTAACGACGAAACAAACAGTTACTGTAGAATTAGACATAATGATAAAAACAAAGGATGGGGTGCCATCCTTTGTCGTTTTCACCGATTTATAAATAAAAATCCTCAGGGAAGTTATGACTCAACAAGACATTAAATTCATCGCCTTCGATCTAGATGGTACTTTGCTTGATAGCGTGCCAGATCTAGCTGTCGCGGCAGACCAAGCAGTACAGGCGCTTGGCTTTCCATCGGTTTCAGAAGAACAAGTTCGTGATTATGTGGGTAACGGCGCAGACGTGCTTATTGGTCGCTCATTAAGCCAAAGCCTGACCATCAACCCAGAGCTGAGTGAAGAGCTTCGTGCTAAAGCGCGTGTATTGTTTGATGACTACTACGAGCAAAGCGGTCACAAGCTAAGTCATCTTTACCCAACGGTAAAAGAGACACTAGCAGAGCTGCACAAAGCGGGCTTTGTTATGGCGTTGGTGACTAACAAACCTTCAAAGTTTGTGCCTGACGTTTTGGAAAAGCACGACATCGCAAAATACTTCGTTGATGTCCTTGGCGGTGATGCATTCCCAGAGAAAAAACCAAACCCAGTAGCATTGAACTGGTTGATGGAAAAGCACCAAATCCAACCAAGTGAAATGCTGATGGTTGGCGACTCGAAAAACGACATTCTCGCAGCAAAGAATGCAGGCTGTGCCTCATTTGGTCTGACATATGGTTACAACCACGGTGAACCTATTTCAGCATCAAATCCAGATTTCGTCGCTGACAGTTTGGCAGAATTATTGGACGTTGTAGCGGTTTCTGCATAACGGCTACAAAAGAGCTTCCAAAATACTCGTTAATGAGTACACTGAGTAAACCGTGCACCTATTACTGCACGGTTTTTTTCATTTAATTAGATTAAGAAGTCAAAGGAATCATTCTAATGAGCAAACCCATTGTATTGAGTGGTGTTCAACCTTCAGGTGAACTAAGTATCGGTAACTACTTGGGTGCTCTACGTCAATGGCAGCAGATGCAAGACGATTATGATTGCCAATATTGTGTGGTAGACCTTCACGCGATTACGGTTCGTCAGGACCCTAAAGCGCTGCATGAAGCAACTCTAGACGCACTGGCAATTTGTCTGGCAGTTGGTGTTGACCCGAAGAAGAGCACGCTATTTGTTCAGTCACATGTACCAGAGCATGCTCAATTAGGTTGGCTTCTTAACTGCTACACTCAAATGGGTGAGCTGAGCCGTATGACTCAGTTTAAAGACAAATCGGCACGTTACGCGAATGACGTAAACGTCGGTCTATTTGACTACCCGGTGTTGATGGCTGCTGACATTTTGCTTTACGGTGCGCACCAAGTACCTGTAGGCAGTGACCAGAAGCAACATCTAGAATTAGCGCGCGATATCGCAACGCGTTTCAACAATATTTACTCGCCAGAGCAGCCAATCTTCCAAGTTCCAGAGCCTTACATTCCGACAGTAAATGCGCGTGTAATGAGCCTTCAAGACGCAACGAAGAAGATGTCTAAATCTGATGACAACCGTAAGAACGTTATCACGCTGCTGGAAGAGCCTAAGTCGATCCTTAAGAAGATCAACAAAGCGCAAACCGATACCGAAACGCCACCAAGTATCCGTCATGATATCGAGAACAAGGCGGGCATTGCTAACCTAATGGGTCTGTACTCTGCGGCGACAGGCATGAGCTTCGAAGAGATTGAAGCGAAGTACCAAGGCGTAGAAATGTATGGCCCATTTAAGAAAGATGTTGGTGAGGCAGTTGTAGCAATGCTTGAGCCAATTCAAGCAGAATATCACCGTATTCGCGCTGATCGTGCTTACATGGACGAGGTAATGCAGCAAGGCGCTGAGAAAGCCTCGGCACGAGCGGCTGAAACGCTTAAGAAAGCATACGAAGCAGTAGGTTTTGTAGCTCGCCCATAGTCGCTAAGAACGAATACGAAAAAGCTCCACTTTGGTGGAGCTTTTTTTATGCCTGTATTACTGAAATGGCGTGTCTTTCATACAGCGTTCCATGTCGTAATATTCAACACGTCCTCGAGCCCCTAGAAAGGCAGACTTCACAACCATGCCTTTATCAATGAAGTAACTAAGCTGTACGCATGATATATCGTAGCTGAGTTCTTTAATTCTCGCTGGAATCCAGTAGGTTCCTGGCGTTCTTAGACGCTGAGTAAAGGTAATAACACCCTCGTCACTGACTTCTAGCTCTTCAATACCATCCAGTTCATTTTTGGCTGATTCGATGATGTCTTGATTCGCCGTAGGTTGAAGTGGCTCACTGGCGGTCAACTGACACCCCGCTATCAAGCCAAGTAGGGAGAGAGCTAGCACACTGCGTTGAATTTTTTTCATTTGTCGTTCCTGGGTTTACAGCTAATGAGATCTTATTGTCTCGCGCAGGTGTTATATCTTTTGTGTATGTTTTTGGCTAGTGAGTAATGAAAAGTTATTGAATGAATCATGAAAACTTTGAAGTATGAGGGGCCTGTATAAGAGAGAACGAAGCGAGTAATAGATTCTTGGGCTTGAACAGTGATACAAGTGAAAATTAAAGCATTCTAAATTAGTGACTAATTATATTTTTTATTTGTAACGGAACGGTTGGGTTAATAAGCAACTCAACAAGTGATGTATTTTCTACTCCTTAACATGAAGTGAAAAAGTAAACTGAGTAATCAATCTAAATTCTGACTTGTTTATCAATAGCGCTCTGTATTTATTACAAAAAATGTTTGAATGGGATGCTCTGGCATATTTTCTTATATTCACATGTGATTCATTTCACGGCTTTAATTACTCATTCTTATTTATTTCATAAATAAACCTGATAGTAGACGCAAATGGCAGGCTCTAACCAGAGCTAAGTTTGCATTTACATAAATATCAGGTATGACAATGGACACGTTAATCAAACCCTCAATACTCGCATTAACCATCGCCAGTGCACTTAGTGCAAACGCGAACGCAGAGATTATTATTTCCCAATACGTAGAAGGCGGCGCTTATAATAAAGCGGTAGAGATCGCTAATACGGGTGATACTGCGGTGACACTCACTGGCTACGAGTTGGCGAAATCATCAAACGGTGGTGGTACTTGGGGCAGCACATTCGACCTTAGCCAAGTGACGATACAAGCTAACCAAGTGTATGTACTGGCGCATGGTGACGCGAGCGATGCCATCAAAGCTGTCGCCGATATCACAGATAAAAGCGTTGCGAACTTTAACGGTGACGACCCGATCGCACTGCTTAAAGATGGTGAAGTGCACGACATCATCGGTATGATGGGTGACGTAGATTTTGGTAAAGACACCACATTAGTTCGTAACAGTGATGCACTAACCCCTTCTGCTACTTATGATGCATCTCAGTGGACGGCATTTGAGAAAGACAACATTGACGGTCTTGGTGAGCTAAATGCGACTGAGCCACCAGCACCATTCGCTTGTGAAGTCGACGGTCAGCAACCTAACTTCACTACCATCCAAGATATTCAAGGTGAAGGCGATACGTCTCCATTCATTGATGGTTACCCATACATTACCGGCGAAGATCACTTCGTAACGGGTGTCGTGACTGCTGTTACCACTGGCCTAACCAAAGGTTTCTACCTACAAGCATTAGAAAGCGACAACAACGACAAGACCTCAGAAGGCTTGTTCATTCATACTGACGCGGCAGACACGGCGCTGAAAGCTGGTGACGTTGTTTGTGTGAAAGGTAAAGTTCAAGAGTATTACAGCAATACTCAGCTTGCTTCTGATGCTAACAGCTATGTGAAAACAGGCACCTCTGAAACCTCTCGAGTTACCGATCTTGTTATCAAAGAAGGTGAGACACTACGTGATGCGCTAGAGCGTCATGAAGGGATGCAAGTTGAGTTGACCTCGGCAAGTGACTTGTTTGTAACTCGCAACTTCTCTTACGACTACGATTCACGTCGTAACAATATGATGCTCTCTCATGAAGCGCCATTGTTAAAGCCGACTCAATTACACGCGGCAGAGAGCGATGCAGCCGTTGAGCTAGCAAAAGACAACGCAGCAAACCGCGTATACCTAGAATCAGATGGCAAAGCACCAAACGGCCAAATCCCATACTACCCAGATTTTGCTAAAGATGCAGACCAAGATGGCTCTTCAGAGCAGCACATTCGCCTTGGTTCTCGAGTAGAAGGTCTTCAGGGTGTCGTGGCTTACAGCTACAACGAATACCGCCTGATTGCGACCAATGAAGTCGATAACACCAACTTTGTGACTTCAGGTGAAGGCTTCGATGTGGCTCGTAAAGATGCCCCAGCGATTGCGGACTCAGATTTGCGTATTGCAAGCTTCAACGTACTGAACTACTTCAACTCCGTGGCTGACAGTGGCCATGAAAACCCAACCGGACAAAACCGTGGTGCGACTAACCTAGATGAGTTCCTGATCCAACAAGCGAAAATCGTTGCGGCGATGAACAAGATGGACGCTGACATCATTGGTTTGATGGAAGTGGAAAACAACGGCTTTGGTGATGGCAGTGCTATCCAAAACTTAGTTGATGCCCTAAATGCTGAGATTGATGACGCTGAAGATCATTACACGTATGTCGAAATCGAAGAGCAAGACAAATACCAAGACGAATACTTTGGCAGTGATGCGATCATGGTGGCGATTTTATATCGTGCTAACGCAGTAACGCCAAAAGACGCTGCAAAAGTGATCATCACGCCAGAGCAGCACATTGCAGAAAACACAATTACTCGTAAAGAGGGCACAGAAAGTAACCCTGCTTACGATAAGTACCAACGCCACAGTCTACTTCAGACCTTTACGGTGAAAGAGACGGGTGAAGATTTGTCTATTGTCGTAAACCACTTTAAGTCGAAAGGCTCTGAGTGTATTGAAGAGTGGATTGCTGGTGTAGAAGATTCTGAGCCAGCGGATCTGCAAGGCAACTGTAACAACTTCCGCGTTTCTGCTGCGCACGCAGTGGGTGAAGCGTTGAAAGAGGTGAAAGGCGATGTATTGCTCATGGGCGACCTCAATGCTTATGGCATGGAAGACCCACTTCTGACACTGACTGATTACTCGAAAGAGAAATACGGCCGTGACATTTATACTGCTGCTTACACAACCATTGGTGATGGTGAACTTCAAGTAGAGAAGACCAAAATTGAAAAAGGTTACGGTCTGCACAACTTAAACACGTTGCTGCACGGCACTGATACGTTTTCTTACACCTATTCGGGCGAGCTGGGTAATTTGGACCACGCATTGGCAAGCAGCAGCCTAGCGCAAAAAGTGGTAGCAATTGAAGATTGGCACATCAACTCACTAGAGAGTAACTTGTTCGAATACAGCAGCAAGTACACAGGTGATATGCCGAAGTACAAAGATGCGTTCTCTGCCTCTGACCACGATCCAGTGATCATCGCGATTGATTTACCAGATGATGACATCGATTTACCGAAAGCAGGTGACAACTTAGCCGTCGATGTCCGTTTACCACCAACGGCGGTTGTGGGCGATATTGTTACGGTGAACTTAACGCCATCCACACAAGCGGCTGCGGCAAGCAGCGATACGAAAGCTTACTCGGCTAGCCAAACTTTAGTTCAAGCTGATATTGATGCGCGTAGCGTGAATATTGAGTTTGAACAAACGCCAGAGCAAGGTAATTATCAGTTAGAAGAGAAAGTGACTGACTCGACAGGTAATATCGTGAAGTTTAGCTCTGTTCGTGATGTTTCAATGACGCAAACTGAAACTGGAACAGAAGGGTCGAAGGATTCAGATGGTGGTTCGTTTGGTTTTGGCGCGCTATTTGCGCTGCTAGGTCTCGGCTTATTCCGTCGTCGCCGCTAAGCGAATTTACTTTCTGACAAACAGTTCCTAAATAGCTGTAAAGACCAAAGGCCAGCCTATGCTGGCCTTTTTATTCAGCAAAAACTTGCCTTTCTTGCTTGGTATAGCAAAATACCGCCCTTGATTGTCACGAACGTGGCGATTCACTACGTAAGCATTGCCAAAACGGATTGGAGCAACCGACCCTTTATGTTGTTGATCATCGATAACTACGACTCTTTTACCTACAACCTTTACCAATACTTCTGCGAGCTTGGTGCAGACGTAAAGGTGGTGCGTAACGATGAAATCGATATCCAAGGCATTGAGGCGATCAACCCAACTCATTTGGTGATCTCGCCAGGGCCATGTACGCCGAACGAAGCAGGTATTTCACTGAAAGCGATAGAACACTTCGCTGGTAAGCTTCCAATATTGGGTGTTTGCCTTGGCCATCAAGCGATAGCGCAAGTGTTTGGGGGCGAAGTGGTACGTGCACAACAAGTGATGCACGGTAAGACCTCACCGATTCGTCATAACGGTCGTAGTGTGTTTAAAAATCTGAATAACCCACTCACGGTAACTCGTTATCACTCTCTTGTGGTGAAAAACGGTACTTTACCCGACGTGTTTGAACTGACTGCATGGACAGAACTGCCTGACGGAAGCATGGATGAAATAATGGGTTACCAACATAAAACCTTGCCAATTGATGCGGTGCAGTTCCACCCAGAATCAATCAAAACTGAGCAAGGTCACGAGTTGCTTGCGAACTTTTTAGCACGCAAAGCGATCTGATCGCGATCACTTTTCTTAACAAATCATTCATCTTTTTGCTGAGGTGAGCGGATTGCAAAACTATGCGGTTCTCTCGAGTCTCTTTGTCTATTCATGTCTTTTTAAACCTTCTATCCCCTGTATTACATAACATTTATAAAAAATCACTTCTCTATTTTACTTTCTTGATGCATAAATAGTCATAAGCAGTGATTAATGGAAGTTACTTTCGAGAACGAAAAGAATAAATCACTATTGAAATGGTTAATTAAATGTAAATACAATGCCGCAATAGCTTAAATGCAAAACATTATTTGCTGGCAAAGAGAGCCGGTTAAATTCGCTTATCTGCTACGCATGCGGTATCAAGAAGGAATGTGCAATGACAACGGAAATTAAAGTAGAGCGCGGTTTATTCGATGAGGTAATGGTACCTTGCTATAACCCGATGGAAATGATCCCTGTTAAAGGTGAAGGTTCACGTGTTTGGGATCAGGAAGGTAATGAATACATCGACTTTGCTGGTGGTATTGCAGTGAGCTGTCTTGGCCATTGTCATCCAGTAATGGTAAACGCACTAACAGAGCAAGCTAACAAGCTTTGGCACTTAAGTAACGTTATGACGAACGAACCAGCCCTTCGTCTGGCGAAAAAGCTAACAGAAGTGAGTTTTGCTGAGCGAGTGTTCTTTGCTAACTCTGGCGCAGAAGCAAACGAAGCCGCTTTGAAGCTGGCACGTCGTTATGCAGCAGACGTTCATGGCACTGAGAAATCTGAAATCATTGCATTCAAACAAGGTTTCCACGGTCGTACATTCTTTACCGTAACGGTTGGTGGCCAAGCGGCATACTCTGACGGCTTCGGTCCTAAGCCAGGCGACGTGACACACCTTCCTTACAACGATATCGAAGCTTTACAAGCACACATGTCTGATCGTACTTGTGCGGTCATGATGGAGCCACTACAAGGTGAAGGCGGCATCGTGCCACCAACGCCTGAGTTCGCTCAAGCGGTTCGCGAGCTGTGTGACAAACACAACGCCTTACTGATCTTCGATGAAGTGCAAACTGGTAATGGCCGTACAGGTAACTTCTACGCTTACCAAGGTTTAGGTATCACGCCAGATATTCTAAGTACTGCGAAATCACTTGGTGGCGGTTTCCCGATCGGTGCAATGCTAACGACAGCAAAATTGGCAGAGCACATGAAAGTGGGCACTCACGGTTCTACATATGGCGGTAACCCACTAGCGTGTGCGGTTGCAGAAGCGGTTGTAAATGAAGTTACCAAGCCAGAGGTGTTGGCTGGTGTGCTAGAACGCGAAGCAATGTTCCGTGAAGGTCTAGAGAAGATCAACGCGAAGTACAACATCTTCTCAGAAGTGCGCGGTCAAGGCCTATTACTTGGCGCTGCACTAAATGAAGAATGGCAAGGCCGTGCGCGTGACGTGCTGGTTGCTGCAGGTAAACAAGGTCTCATGGTATTGGTTGCGGGTGCCAATGTCGTACGTTTCACACCATCACTCGTTATCACACAACAAGAAATTGAAGAAGGCTTGGCGAAACTGGATAAAGCGATCGCGACTTTAGTTTAAGCGCGATATCAGTTTAAACGTCAACGCAGACACCCCCGTCAAGGATCTCTGATGGGGGAATTGTTCCTACAATATAGTTAGGATCTTCTTGCATCTGGAGGGAGTATTGATGCTAGTAGTTCGCCCTATCGCGATGTCGGATTACGACGCACTGCACACTTGTGCGGTGGAGTCTGGTCACGGATTTACATCTCTACCGGTTAACGAAGAACTGTTAACCAATCGAATCAAACATTCAGAGTACAGCTTTGGTAAGCCAGATGTGGCAGAACCAGGCGATGAAGGCTACCTGATGGTTGGCTTTGACTCTGAAACGGGTGAGGTTGCGGGTACCACCGGAATCGAAGCATCTATCGGCTGGGATGTCCCATTTTACTCATATCACATTAGTAAAGTTGTGCACTCGTCGCCAAAGCTTGGCGTTAACAACGTCGTTAAACTGCTTACTTTTGGTAATAACTACACGGGTAACAGCGAAATTTGTACCTTGTTCTTGCGTGAGAAATTCCGCCAAGGTCTGAATGGTCGTCTAATGTCGAAGTGTCGTTTCCTAATGATGGCAGAGCACCCAGAGCGCTTCTCTGAAACGATCTTTGCGGAGATGCGTGGCGTTTCAGACGACGAGGGTAATTCACCATTCTGGCAATGGCTTCAAGAGCATTTCTTCTCTATCGATTTCACTCTTGCAGATTACCTGACAGGTATCGGCAAGAAAGGCTTTATCGCCGACTTGATGCCGAAACTGCCTATTTACATCAATCTTCTCAGCCCAGAAGCGCAAGCCGTGATTGGTCAAGTACATGACAACACGCGTCCAGCGCTGAAGCTGCTTGAGCGTGAAGGTTTTACCAACCGAGGCTACGTCGACATCTTCGACGGTGGCCCAACGGTTGAGTGTGATCTGCGTAATATTGAGTCGGTACGTCATTCATTCCGCGCGCAAGTCAAAATCTCTGAACATTCCAGCACACAAGACTTCTTGATGTGTAATTCATCTTTCGAGAACTTCCGTGCGACAGTCACTAAAGCGGCGTATGACGCAGAAACACAAAGCGTGATGATTGCACCAGACGTTGCGGATGCACTTTCGGTTGAAGAAGGGGATTTCGTCCGCCTTCTTCCGCAGTAACAGACGACAGAATTTAAGGATAGAAACAATGACACATTGGATTGCAGGTGAATGGGTACAAGGTCAGGGTGAAGCATTTACGTCTCTGTCGCCGTACAACCAAGAAGTGATCTGGCAAGGCAAAGGTGCAACGGCAGAGCAGGTGAACCAGGCGGTATCTGCAGCGCGTGAAGCGTTTATTGACTGGAAAAAGCGTCCATTTTCAGAGCGTGAGGCAATCGTGTTGGCTTTTGCGGAGAAAGTAAAAGAGAACAGCGAAAAAATCGCCGAAGTGATTGCCAAAGAAACCGGTAAGCCGATTTGGGAAACGCGCACTGAAGCAGCAGCCATGGCAGGTAAAATTGCCATTTCGATTCGCGCTTATCATGACCGCACTGGTGAGGCGAGCCGTGAAGCAGCAGGCAACCAAATCGTATTGCGCCACCGCCCATTGGGCGTGATGGCGGTGTTTGGTCCTTACAACTTCCCAGGCCACCTACCAAATGGTCACATTGTGCCTGCGCTACTGGCTGGTAACACGGTAGTCTTCAAACCGTCTGAGCAAACGCCATGGACGGGTGAATTGGCAATGAAGCTATGGGAAGAAGCCGGTCTGCCGAAAGGCGTGATTAACCTTGTTCAAGGCGCGAAAGAAACTGGTATCGCCCTAGCTGACGCAAAAGGCATTGATGGCGTACTGTTTACGGGTAGCGCGAATACGGGGCATGTATTACACCGTCAATTTGCGGGTCAACCAGGCAAGATGCTCGCACTAGAAATGGGGGGTAATAACCCAATGGTGATCTCTGATAAATATGGTGATTTGGATGCCACGGTTTACACCATCATCCAGTCAGCGTTTATCAGTGCTGGGCAGCGTTGTACGTGTGCTCGTCGTTTGTATGTGCCATTGGGTGAAAAAGGCGATGCGCTTATCACCAAGCTCGTTGAAGCGACACGCAATATTCGCGTAGACCAACCATTTGCAGAACCTGCGCCATTTATGGGACCGCAAATTTCGGTCGCGGCAGCCAAGTTTATTCTTGATGCCCAAGCCAATCTACAGTCTCTTGGCGGTGAAAGCTTGATTGAAGCGAAAGCAGGAGAGGCGGCGTTTGTTTCTCCAGGCATCATTGATGTAACGAACATTGCTGAGTTACCAGATGAAGAGTACTTCGGCCCACTTCTGCAAGTGGTGCGCTACGAAGGATTAGACAAAGCCGTGGCGCTAGCAAACGATACGCGCTTTGGCTTATCTGCTGGTTTGGTTTCAACCGACGACCAAGAATGGGAATACTTCGTTGACCACATTCGTGCAGGAATCGTGAACCGTAACCGCCAGCTCACTGGTGCAAGCGGTGATGCGCCATTTGGTGGTCCGGGGGCGTCGGGTAACTTGCGCCCAAGCGCTTACTACGCAGCAGATTACTGTGCGTACCCAATGGCATCAATGGAAGGTCAAGAAACTGTCTTGCCTGCAACATTGAGTCCAGGTGTAGCGCTATAAGATTTAATAATAGAGTCGCAACTATGCATTGCGGCTCACCTTGCCGGCGCATCATTTAGGTATGGGTTGTAGTGATCGTTGGCAGAACACGAAAAGTGAGCAAAGACTCGGAAAAGCGTGTTGACTGACTGGCATTTACCGTCACAGGTTGATGGTTGCTCGTTCATTATTCTGGACAACTTTTGTTGTGAACGAGCAGCCAACTTCCGCTTACCTTTAAACTCTACATCTCGTAACAAGGAGTCGTTATGACGCCCGATGTGTTATTTGAATCGCTATGGCAAGATTACATTCAACGTCTTTGCCCTTCGGCTGCTAAAGTGCATCAGCTGCTTCAAGAAGATGAGCCTCTGATTAATGATCATATAGCTTTACGTACCTTCAATATCGCGCCTCTTGGTATTGAAACTCTAGCTAAGCCATTTGTAGCTATTGGTTACAAGGCGTGTGGTGATTACGTTTTCGAAAGCAAAAAGCTAGTTGCTAAGCACTATGAGCACCCAGATCCGAAGCAACCTAAAGTATTTATTAGTGAGCTAAAAGTTGAAGAGTGCTCGCCTGAGCTACAAGAGATTGTGAAAAATTTGGTGGCACAAGTCGATGCTGACAAGCTGAACGATAGCGCATTCTTACATGGTGGACGCTTGTGGGATTTAAGCTTTGCTGATTACCAAACGTTGGCTAAAGAAAGTGAGTACGCATCTTGGCTTGCGGCGCATGGTTACGGAGCAAACCACTTCACGGTGAGCGTTAACCAGCTCAATGAATATGAAGAAGTGAAGCAGGTAAACAATCATCTGCGTACCGCTGGGTTTACCATTAATGAAAATGGTGGTGAAGTGAAGGGCACTCCTGAGGTGTTGCTAGAGCAGTCATCGACCATGGCAGATAAAGTAGCGGTTCGTTTTAGCGAAGGCACTGAAATTATCCCTGGCGGGTTTTATGAATTTGCTAAGCGCTATCCGATGGAAAATGGTGATTTGTACCCAGGTTTCGTGGCTGCTTCAGCTGACAAAATCTTTGAAAGTACGAATGGCTAAGTTTTAGGGTTAACCTGTTAAGCTTACTCATTAGTGTTCGCTGCACCCTATCTCATTTGGTCATGAGCAAATAAAAAGCCACCAATGTTGCCATTGGTGGCTTTTATAATTTTGTTCGTGTCACTCTAGTTCGAGATTAACGAGTACCGTAAACCACGATGGTTTTACCGTGAGCAGAGATTAGGTTCTGCTCTTCTAGCATCTTCAAGATACGACCTACTGTCTCACGAGAACAGCCAACAATTTGACCGATTTCTTGACGAGTGATCTTGATTTGCATGCCGTCTGGGTGAGTCATTGCGTCTGGTTGTTTTGCAAGGTTCAGAAGCGTCTGAGCGATACGACCAGTTACGTCTAGGAACGCCAGGTCACCCACTTTTTGGCTAGTTACTTGAAGACGACGAGCCATCTGCGCAGAAAGACGCATTAGGATGTCTGGGTTTACTTGGATAAGCTGACGGAACTTCTTGAAAGAAATTTCAGCAACTTCACAAGGAGATTTAGCACGGACCCAAGCTGTGCGCTCTTGGTCTTCCTCGAATAGACCAAGTTCACCAATAAAGTCTCCTTGGTTTAGGTAAGAAAGGATCATCTCCTTACCTTCTTCGTCTTTGATAAGAACCGCAACAGAACCTTTAACGATGTAGTACAAAGTTTCTGCCTTTTCGCCCGCGTGAATTAGCGTGCTCTTTGAAGGGTACTTATGAATATGACAGTGTGAAAGAAACCACTCTAATGTTGGGTCGGTTTGAGGTTTACCTAGAACCATAATATCTCACTTCCTCTGCAGGGTACGCTTGCGCTATCCATATTTTAGCTAAGCCTGAATTAGGCCTACTAGAATAAGAGCACTTTTTATATGCTGCAAGCTCTCTTGTGTTTCGGTAAGAAATAGTATCCTTTTTCGAAAACGATTTCTTGATTTTAATCGTGCCATGATTGAGATTTTGTAAGCAAAACTGTGCACATGATCACGGTATGAAAAGTAAACATCTTCGCAGGCAGGTTTTTAGCCAATTTTCCCTGTTTCGATGAGCTGTTGTAGGATAGGCCGAACTATGAGCTCCATTGCAAAGCTCATCTTACCGCCGGGTACGACAATCGTGTTGTGGCGTGACATGAATGAGCCATCAATCATGGCCAGCAGATATGGGAAGTCGACATTCTTGATACCGCGTAGGCGAATCACCACAAAACTCTCATCCAAACTAGGGATGCCTTTTGCATTAAGTGGGTTGGAAGTATCAACGGTCGGTACGCGCTGGAAGTTGATGTGAGTACGAGAAAACTGCGGAGTGATATAGTTGAGGTAATCGTCCATGGATCGCACGATTGAGTCCATTACCGCTTCACGCGAATGGCCGCGATCGCGAGTGTCACGTACGAATTTTTGGATCCACTCTAAGTTCACAATCGGCACCATGCCAATTAAGAAATCCACATGTTGAGCAACATTAACCTCGCCATCGACCACGCCACCATGTAACCCTTCATAAAACAGCACGTCGCTGTTTTCGGGTAAGTCTTGCCACGGTGTAAACGTGCCTGGCATTTGATTGTAGGGAACCGCTTCGTCAAACGTGTGCAGATAACGGCGCACGCTGCCAGTGCCGTCATGCCCGAACTTACGGAAAAACTCTTCTAATCCCGGGAAGTCATTAGCTTGTGGGCCAAAGTAGCTAATGTGTCGACCTTGCTCGCGGGCTTTGCGGATTTCGATGTCCATTTCTGGGCGAGTAAAGCGATGGAAGCTATCGCCTTCAACCCATGCGGGTTTAACGTTCATCATATTGAACATTTTACGGAAGGCTTCAGATGTAGTGGTCGTGCCGGCACCGGACGAACCAGTAACCGCAATAATTGGGTGTTTAGCTGACATGACAAACCTTGTCGAAAATTACTTACCTGTAATGCGCAGTAGAGTTACTACTGCACGGTCGATATCCCACTATAGCACGTAACAATACCTTATCATCGAGTGGGATACGGTAAAATGTGAAGGGTCTAAAATTTTGTTTTATGCTGAATATCGACGGTTTCGTGTAGCTCAGAGAACACGATAACCGCTTCACCTTTTTCCAATTGAGCTTTAACTTGATCAATTTTGTCTTGCAAAGAAACCTCGACGGTTCCGTAATCCGTTCCTTCGCGTAAGACGAATTCACGAATTAAGTTTTCCAATGTTTCCGGCGCAATGTCTTGCCATGGAATGATCATAAATACCTCTAACTTTTATGATGAGCGGCTAGTTTACTGCGTTCGTTGCTTGGATACAGCAGAAAGGTAATCTGCGGCGATACTTTCGTAATACGCGGGCAGCGCTTCCTCCAACCAAAACTTAGGTTTTAACGCCGTTCCTGTCAGGAAGCCAACATGGCCACCGTGTTCAAAGAGACGGTAATCAATGTTATCTGGCAGAACAAACTTCGGTATCACATCATCGGTCATGAACGGATCGTCTTTGGCATGGATGATCAGTGTCGGTAGCGTGATCTGTTGTAATTTACTTAAGCCTGAACATTGATCGTAATAATCTTGTGCGTCTTTAAAGCCATGCAATGGTGCGGTGATCAAATCATCGAATTCATACAGCCGTGTGACACGTTTTATTGAGTTGTAGGACAGCGCAAGCTCGCCGTGCAGTAGATGATGCTTTTGTAACGCGTTACGTTTCAGTGAAGAAAGCAGGTAACGGCGATACACTTTCGAAAAGCCTTGTTCAATACGGTTTGCACACGCCGCTAGGTCTAAAGGCGCTGAGATAATAGTCGCTGCATTCAAAATAGGGTGGTCTTTATATTGGGCTAAATAATTCGCCAACATGTTACCGCCAAGAGAAATACCAACCGCAACTTTGGGATTATCAGGAAAGCGTTGCTCAAGGTGCTCTAAGAAGTGGCGGGCGTCAGTCACTTCACCAGAATGATAGGCGCGAGCTTTCTTGTTTGGCTTACCGCTACAACCGCGGAAATGCATCATCACCGACAGCCATCCAGATTGAGCAAATGCATTCATTAGCCCATTGGCATAAGGGCTATAGAAGCACCCCTCTAATCCATGAAATAAAACAAAAATCGGTTTTTTTTGTGCAGGCTCTTGGGTTGGGTCCTCGCTCCACGCGAGATCGAGAAAGTCGCCATCGGATGTATCGAGGGTTTGCCAAATCGGCGTAAACAACGCTTTTTTGCGAATAAAACGCGGCAAAAGCGTTTGGAGATGCGGGTTTTTGATCCCGGCGGCTGCGAAAAATTGTGTCATACCTAACTGCTCTTATGCGGTCCTTCGGTGTCCGTTGAAGAACTTATTAATATAATCCTTTATAAAGATTATAGGTATTCTACAGATTTATGGGCGTTTTGGTGGTTGAATGTTTGGCACCGGCATAGCAAAGGCTTGCTGCAAATGCTCCCCACCGAGTTGACGACAGTATCTCAACGTCAGTGGGTCACCATCATTTTTGAGTAGTGCAAGTGAGTTAATGCAGTCCACCAAATCCGCTTGTTGCTGCTTTTCTAGTTGCAGCTCAAACTGCAAGGTCTCACGATACAAAGCGTCATTGACTTGAGACTTAAGGTGGCGACGAAGGTCGCGAAAGGAGTGAAGTAAAGTTTCGCTCCTACCTAGACAGTCTTGCACCAAGGGCCAGTCTTTTTCTTGGAAAATGAGTTGCTGCTCATCGAGCCATCTGAGCAGCAGGAGTAGGTTCACGTTACCGTGATAATTGTTCTGTAATGATAAACACGCCTCTTTCACTTCTCGCACACCATAAAATTGCAGACTAAACTGCCAAAGGTGTTCTAGGGTGAGTGTGTATTCAGCGTGTTGATTACTCATTGATTAAACTCTAGCTCCATCTGCTCCAACGTTTCTTGAGCAGACATCCATTCCATTTCAATTTCTTCGAGCTCAGCTTTACTGGAAGCTTGAAGTGCCAGCACTTGGTTAAGTTTAGCTTTATTTTCGGCCGCATACAGTGAGTTGTCCGCCAATTGTTCTTCAGCTTCGGCCAGTGCAGCACCTAACTTATCCATTTTATTTTCTAGTTGTGTCAGCGTTTTGCGAATTGGCGCTGTCTGTTTTCGAAACTCTGCATCGCGACGTTTTTGCTCTTTCTTCGCAGCTGCGCTGTTGGCCGTATCTTTGCTTGGCTGCGCAGCCTGCGCTTCTTTGCGTTCCGCTCTTTGTTGTTCGGTTAACCATTTATAATAGTCATTTAAATCACCGTCGAACGGAGCAACTTGTCGATCATGCACTAAGTACAAGTCATCGGTCGTAGCACGCAATAGGTAACGGTCGTGCGAAACAATCACCATCGCACCTTCGAATGTTTGCAGTGCCATCGTCAATGCCTGACGCATGTCCAAGTCTAAGTGGTTGGTCGGTTCATCAAGTAGCAACAGGTTTGGCTTTTGCCACACAATTAAAGCCAATACCAAACGGGCTTTTTCGCCACCAGAAAACGGCGCAACTTTTTCTAGTGCTTTGTCACCTTGGAAGCCAAAGCTACCTAGGTAATCACGTAGCTGCTGTTCGGTTTGATCGGGTGCGATTTGCATCATGTGTTGCAGCGGCGTTTCTTCAGGATGAAGCGTTTCTAACTGGTGCTGAGCGAAGTAACCAATTTTCACGCCTTGTGAGTAAGTTAGGTCACCACCTTGCGCGTTAAGTTCACCAGAGAGCAGCTTGATTAATGTCGATTTACCCGCACCATTACGGCCGAGTAGACCAATACGACTGCCAGGAACCAAGTTCAAGCGGATCTTCTCTAAGATGAGGTTGTCACCGTAACCTGCAGATACTTCATCCATCATCATGATTGGGTTTGGCAGCGCAGCTGGCTCACGGAATTGGAAGCTAAATGGGTTATCGAATTGAGCTGGTAACACTTTCTCCATGCGCTCCAAAGCTTTAATACGGCTTTGAGCCTGGCGTGCTTTTGATGCTTTGTAACGGAAGCGGTCGATGTAGCTTTGCATGTGAGACATCTGCTTCTGTTGCTTTTCAAACATCGCTTGTTGTAACACCATCTTTTGTGCGCGTTGGTTTTCGAATGACGAGTAGTTACCCGTGTATTCGTTCAGCTGCTGATTCTCGATGTGAATGATGCGACCAACGATCGGATCCAAGAAGTCACGGTCGTGCGAGATCAGAATCAGCGTGCCAGGGTAGTTTTGTAGCCAACGCTCTAACCACATTACCGCGTCCAAATCCAAGTGGTTGGTTGGTTCGTCGAGTAGCAGTAGATCAGAACGACATAATAGCGCTTGAGCCAAGTTAAGGCGCATACGCCAACCACCCGAGAACTGAGTCAGGTTCCAACTCATTTGCTCTTGACTAAAGCCTAGACCATCAAGCAGTTCGGCAGCGCGAGCGCGAATGCTGTAACCACCAATGGTTTCAATTTTACCGTGTATCTCGGCAACTAGGGTTCCGTTGTCTTGTGTTTCTGCTTCAGCTAACTGCTTTTCGAGAGCGCGGTACTCGCGATCACCATCAATGACGTATTCCAGTGCAGTGCGCTCTAGCGCAGGCGTTTCCTGTGCGACCCAGGCCAACTCCCAGTGTTGAGGTTGGCTAAATGAGCCAGCATCAATTGACAGTTCATCTTTCAGTAGGGCAAACAGCGTTGATTTACCGCAGCCGTTTTTGCCCACAAGACCGACTTTATCGCCAGGGTGAATAGTCGCAGAAGCTTGGTCTAAAAGAGGTTTACCGCCACGCAGTAACTGAATATCAGAGAAGGTAATCATAAAGTTTTCATTCACTTTGCGCAGTGCGCGTTGCTTGGTTACATAGCGAAGTGGTTTCAATCGTTTTTAAAGCCACTTGGGTATATATCTAGCGGTGAATAGTAGGGGTATTGGCCGGAAAAGTCGATTGATTCGCTTTAATTGCATTATGCTGTACAAAAAAGTATAACAATTTGATAACGGATAAAAATAACCACAAGGACGACCATTTGGCTGTTGCACCGTCTATTCTCCCAAAAGTTCTGGTCATTTATGCTCATCCAGAGCCACATAACTCGATTGCCAATCAAGTGATGATAAAAAAAGCTCAGTCGCTTGATCACGTCACTGTGCACGATCTTTACGGTGTTTACCCCGATTTCTTTATTGATGTGAATTACGAACATGAGTTGTTGCTCGCTCACGATGTGATTGTATTTCACCACCCACTTTATATGTATTCATGTCCAGCCCTATTAAAAGAGTGGCTAGACCGAGTGTTAGGTAAAGGCTTTGCGTTTGGCGGAGGTGCGGCGCTAGAAGGAAAATACTGGCGCAGTGTCATTACAACAGGTGGTAAAGAAGAAGCCTTCAGCGCGAAGGGGTACAACAAATACCCACTTGAGCAAATCTTGCAACCGTTTGAACTGACGGCAGCCCTATGTCAAATGCACTGGATTGAACCACTGGTGTTGTATTGGTCAAGAAATGTTTCAGATATTGAACGCTACGAACATGCCGAGTTATACCGTGGATGGCTGAGTAACCCACTTGAAAACTGGCAAGCGGCAGAGCGAGGAGGTCAGTATGGCGATCACCAGTGAGTTTCTTCAAAGCAGTGTGGTCTTTCTTTCGGCTGCGGTTATTGCGGTGCCGATTGCTCAGCGCCTTGGGCTTGGCTCGGTTTTAGGTTATTTACTCGCTGGTGTGTTGATTGGCCCATGGGGGCTTGGCTTAATTAGCGACGTTGATGCCATTTTGCATTTTGCCGAGCTTGGGGTTGTGTTGTTACTGTTTTTGATAGGGCTGGAATTAAACCCTAAAAAATTGTGGCAGATGCGAGGGCCGATTTTAGGTTTAGGCGGTGCGCAGGTTGTGGTCACGACCGCCGTGATTGGTAGTGTCGTCAGTATGTTTGGCGTAAGCATGCAAGTGAGTTTGGTGATCGGGATGGGGTTGGCGCTGTCCTCGACGGCGATTGCGCTTAAAGTCATTGAAGAGCAAGGGCTTAATGGTACCGAAACGGGGCAATCTGGTTTTGCGGTGCTGCTCTTTCAAGATATTGCAGTGATCCCGATGCTGGCGATGTTGCCCTTGCTAGCAGGCGGGCATAGTGGTGGAAGTTGGTTGGATGTCTTCACTATTTTAGGCAGTGTGGTAGCACTGTTGATTGGTGGTCACTTTTTACTACGTCCGCTATTTCGTTTTGTCGTGATGAGCGGCGTTCGTGAGCTCTTTACCGTTGCTGCACTTTTAGTCGTGCTTGGCATTTCGGTCGTGATGCAAAAGCTCGGCCTTTCGATGGCATTGGGGACTTTTTTAGCAGGCGTTTTGCTTGCAGAGAGTGAGTATCGCCATGAGCTGGAAATCGCTATCGAGCCATTTAAAGGTCTGTTGTTGGGGTTATTCTTTATTGCGGTGGGCATGGCGGTAAACTTGGGGTTATTGGCATTACACCCTTTAGAGACTCTCGGTGCGGTGGTGGCTTTGGTCGTGGTTAAGGGTTTGGTTTTGTATGCATTGGCGAGAGCTGCCCGTGTCGGAGCCAAAGCGAGAAGCCGTATGGCTGCAATTTTGAGCCAAGGCGGTGAGTTTGCCTTTGTCATATTTACCGCGGCGAGCCAAGAGGGCATTTTGTCCAAAGAGCAAGTGGCGTTTCTGTTGGTGGTGGTCAGTCTATCCATGGTGACGACTCCTCTTTTGCTGATGGGACAAAAGAAGTGGTTTGCTCATACCCTGAATCAAGAAGAAGAGGGCATGACCACGAAAGTCGTGGATCGCCGACCACGCGTTATCATTGCAGGCTTTGGACGTTTCGGTCAGATCGTCGGACGTTTAATGTATGCCAATAAAATCAAAGTGACAGTATTAGAAAGTGATGCCAGCCAAATCCACCTATTACGTAAGTATGGTTACAAAGTGTTTTATGGCGATGCTACACAAATTGACCTATTGAGGGCAGCTGGCGCTGATAAAGCGGAAGCATTGGTTATTTGTACTGATTCACCTGATGAGGTGATGGCCATCGTGGACATTTGTCGCGTGCACTTCCCGAAACTTAAGTTGTTAGCTCGAGCAAGAAGCCGTGTCGAGGCTTACCAGTTAATGAGTCATGGTGTAGAGAATTACTCTCGTGAAACATTTTTAGGGGCGCTAGATCTCGGTCGCCAAGCGCTCGTAGAACTGGGTATGCATCCTTATCAAGCAAAGCGGGCAGAAGCACATTTTCGCAAGTTGGATAATGCTATGCTTAAGGACTTATTGCCTCAACACAATGAAGATAAGAAATTAGCTCAAAGGGCGAAAGAGGCACGCAAAGAGCTAGAAGAAATATTTGGTCGTGAAATGGAGAGCGACCATCAGTCACCTAATCATTGGAAGTAGTACTTGAGCCAAGACTCAAGCTAAGGAAATAGCGTGAAAATCAAGAAACGTTTTATTGCCGGCGCTAGCTGCCCAAATTGCAGCCAGCAAGATACCCTGCGCTGGTGGATTGAAAATAACATCGAGTTAGTTGAGTGTGTCGAGTGTGAGTTTACAGAGCAGCGCAAACCACAATCTGTAGAGAAAAATAAACACTCAGATCAGGAAATGATCGGAATTTTTAAGCCGGAGTAATTGAACTTCGATAATTGATCCCCATAATACACCCAGATATCTCAGTACTTAACCCCATTCAGGTTAAGTCAATTAATCTCCCTGGAGTTAGTATGAAAATTGAAAAGAACGTTGTTGCAAGCCTTGCATACAAAGTAATGATGGAAGACGGTGTCGTTGTTGATCAATCAACAGCAGAAGCACCTCTAGATTACCTTCACGGTCACAACAACCTAATCACAGGTCTTGAAAAAGAACTTGAAGGTAAAGTGGCTGGCGACAAGTTCTCAGTAACGGTAGCTCCTGAAGAAGCTTACGGTGAGCACAACGATGCGCTAGTACAACGCGTTCCTGCGGACGTATTCCAAGGCGTTGAGCAAATCGAAGTTGGCATGCGCTTCCTAGCTGACACTGACCAAGGTCCAATCCCTGTTGAAGTAACAGAAGTTGACGGCAACGAAGTGGTTGTTGACGGTAACCATATGTTAGCTGGTCAAACACTAACTTTCGAAGTAGAAGTTATGTCTACACGTGAAGCAACAGCAGAAGAGATCGAACACGGTCACATCCACCAAGGTGGTGGCTGTTGTGGTGGTCACGATCATGACCACGATCACGAAGAAGAAGGCGGTTGCTGTGGCGGCGGTAGCTGTGGTTCTCACTAATCATAAGATCCTTCACTAGATAATCTTATCTAGCAAAGCTTTGAAAAGCGCAAGTTGAGTTTTCAACTTGCGCTTTTTGTTTATCTAAGGTGTAGTGCCAACCATACAAGGAATAACAGTTGGACAAAGTGATGACGAAATCTTTCTCGATTGCCATTCATGGTGGTGCGGGCACCATCTTGCGTGAACAGATGAGCGATGAGCTGCAACAGTCCATCTTGGCGGATTTAGAAGCTGCGGTAAAAGCGGGACATCAAATTCTAGAAACGGGCGGTGAAGCCTTAGATGCAGTCGTAGCGGCAGTGAAAGTATTGGAAGACTCTCCTAACTTTAATGCGGGTAAAGGCTCAGTGCTGACCAACAACGAAATGGTTGAAATGGACGCTTCTGTGATGGATGGGCGAAACCTTGCAGCAGGTGCGGTCGCTGGGGTTCGTCATATCAGAAACCCAATTGAACTCGCTCGTGACGTGATGCGAAACAGCAATCATGTGTTGTTGGTGGGTGAGGGCGCAGAGACGTTTGCTTTTGAGCAAGGCCATGAGTATACCGAGCAAGATTACTTCTTTACTGATCGCCGATATGAGCAGTTGCTGTCTATGCGTGAGAAAGGACTATTTGCTTTGTCGGAATCTCGTTACCCAGATGACCGTAAGCACGGTACGGTTGGTGCGGTGGCATTGGACCAACAAGGCAACTTAGCCGCTGCCACCAGTACGGGTGGCGTGACGAATAAGAAATACAACCGAGTCGGAGATTCGGCTCTGATTGGTTGTGGTACGGTGGCCGAAAATGGCGTTGTGGCAGTTTCCACTACGGGTGTCGGTGAGTTCTTTATTCGTAAACGTGTTGCGGAAGACGTTGCAGCACGTATGCGTTACTTACAAGAAGATATTCATACGGCTTGTGAACACATTATCCAAGGTGATCTCAAACAGATGGGCGGAGAGGGCGGTTTGATTGCCATTGATGCTAAAGGTGAGATGCACTTTGCGATGAACAGTTCTGGCATGTACCGAGCAGGCATTAATACGCAAGGCGAGCTGAGCGTTAAAATCTACGCCGACGAATAGCTTCCTCTTGAGTACCTTCTTAAGTAATTAATACAACAAAGCCCAGAACATGTTCTGGGCTTTATGCTATTTGAGCCTGCATTTTAATAATGCGGTGGTGGGGTTTCTTCTGACGGATCGGCTAAATTCGACGAGTCCATATTTTTTACTTTACCTACCACATATTTCATCTGATCGAGCATCTTGGTAATTTGCAGTTGTTGCTGCGATAAAGCGCCGTTCAGATCTTCAATAGTCTGTTCTTGGAACGCAAGCTGACATTCTAAGTCATTAATGCGTGCTTCCAATTGCTGAATGATTTTTTCTGTCATGATCCGTTCTCTAACTGCCAAGCTTGGGCAATACCTGCTGAAGTAGCAGTAATTACGCGTTGTTTTGAATCAAAGGCTGCATCATACACGACCGCACGGGGAGGGCGAGTGTCTTTTTTGGGCTCCACTTCAAATCCACTCATTCGTTTTCCGGTTTGAGTATCCCATATCGACACACGGCCAGAAGGGCTTCCTGTGACTAGTTGAGTCCCGTCGTCAGAAAATCGTGCGGTAGAGAAAATTAATTGGCGTGACCAACTGCTCAACTGTGTGACTTCTTGTCCAGTTTTTAAATCCCAAACAATCGCTTGGTTTCCGCCATCAGATGTCATTGCTAATTTTCCATCTCTTTGCAGGGCCACGCGAACAATTCGTTGTTCATGTTCGAAGATTCGTAGTACTTGTCCGGTTTCGGTGTCCCACAGATACGCTTTATAGTCATTACCTCCGGTTAGGGCGAAGCGCCCATTAGGAGAAATGGCCACGGAATTGACTTTTTCACGATGTGCAAGGAACTCCATGCGACGCCCGGTGACTAAGTTGACATAAATTGCTTTACCGTTGGATAACCCAAGCAGAACTTGTTCACCATTACTGGTGATATCAACGTCGCGAATGAGCGCATCAGAGATAGACCAAAGGCCTTCGGATTGCGTCCAGCCTAGGTCCCAAACTGCGAAGTTCATTTGGCTTGCTGTAATTGCGTAGCGACCATTGTCAGATATGCGGATATGGGAAACCACATTGGCATCGGCATCGAGTTCACCCAGGTTGGCTAGTTGTTCATTTTGCTCTAGGTCCCACAACATCAAATGACGTTGTTGAGAATAGAGCAGAGCAAACCGTCCATCTCTGCTAAGTGCGAAGCTCGTCGCACCTTGAGGTTCTATCGGCCAACGCTGCACTTCACGCTCGGCGAAAAAGCAACCATTTAACGTGGTGATGACAATTAAATATAGGAATAAATGAAAAATTCTTTGCATCACATCTAATAATCCGGTTTGTGTCTTAAGACATATAGCTAGTATATTGGTATAACGATTGTCTTCACTAGTCTCATAGAAGATTTGTGCACAACAACCAATGGCAGAGCCATTATTGGGAGAATTTAATGAAATCAGTTTTAAAAGTGTCGCTACTTGCTGCAACAGTTATGCTAGCGGTAGGTTGTCAGAAAGAAGAAACTAAAACAGAAACCGCACCTCAAGCAGAACAAGTTCAAGCAGAAACCGGTAAAGCGGTTCACTTTAAAACCGACGACGACAAAGCGGCATACGCAATCGGTGTTTCATTTGCTAACTACCTAAGCACAAGCATCGACAAGCCAAGCGAAATCGGCATTAATCTTAACAAAGATTTGGTACTAAAAGGTATCGAAGACGTCTTCAAAGGCAATGCTGAATTGAATGAAGAAGAAACACGTGCAGCACTAGAATCTCTAGACAAGCGTGTTGCAGAAAAGATGCAAGCACAAGCGGCTGAGAAAGCAGCTGAAGCGAAAAAAGCTGGCGATGATTTCCGTGCTGAGTTTGAGAAGCAAGAAGGCGTAGTGAAGACAGATACAGGTCTTCTATACCAAGTAATGACACCAGCTGAAGGTGAGAAGCCAAAAGACACTGATACGGTTCAAGTACACTACAAAGGTACTCTGATCGACGGTACTCAGTTCGACAGCTCATACGATCGTGGTGAACCTGCAACGTTCCCACTTAACCGTGTAATCCCAGGTTGGACAGAGGGTGTTCAGCTAATGCCTGTGGGTTCTAAATTCAAATTCGTTATCCCGCCAGAGCTAGCATACGGTGACCAAGACACACCAAGCATTCCTGCTAACTCAACGCTAGTATTTGAAGTTGAGCTGCTAAAAGTTGAGAACGACAACGCAGAGCAATAACAATAAGCTGCGATAAGTTATTGAAAAAGGTCCGTTTAACGGGCCTTTTTTGTTCTAGGTCACTAGTTGGTGAGTTTGCTAGGTTGCTTTTCAAATTTTCTGATAAACTTACACCAATTTGTTGATTTTTCGCTCGAAGGCTTATGACAACTACAGAAACAATAAACGCGGAGATGTTGCTCGAAATGGAATCCGTTAACGTGATGCCGTTTACCGAGCACGACAAAATCATTTTAAGATCTTATGAGGCGGTGGTTGATGGTATCGCCAGCCTGATAGGTCCATTTTGTGAAATCGTTCTTCACTCTCTAGAAGACTTAAATACCTCTGCAATTAAAATCGCTAACGGTGAAAATACGGGGCGCCAAGTCGGCTCACCAATCACTGATTTAGCGCTTAAGATGCTAAAAGACATCGAAGGCTCGGAGCGCAACTTCTCACGTTCGTACTTTACCCGTGCAAAAGGTGGCGTGTTGATGAAGTCGATTACTGTCGCCATTCGTAATGGCGAAAATCGCGTGATTGGTTTGTTGTGTATCAACGTCAACTTGGATGCGCCTTTCTCGCAAGTTCTTCAGTCTTTCATGCCGACGCAAGAAGCGAAAGAAGCGGCTTCCTCGGTCAACTTTGCTAGTGACGTAGAAGAGCTGGTGGACCAAACTGTTGAACGCACCATCGAAGAGATCAATGCGGATAAATCCGTGTCTAACAACACCAAAAATCGCCAGATCGTGATGGAGTTGTACGACAAAGGTATCTTCGATATAAAAGATGCCATCAACCGTGTTGCGGATCGCCTTAATATTTCAAAACACACCGTTTACTTGTACATTCGTCAACGTAAAACCGAGGATGATGAAAGGTGAGCAAACTGACTTACACGTTAGTGGTGAATGGTCCCGTTTATGGCAGCCAGTCAGCGCGCAGTGCTTATCAGTTCGCCAAAGCGGTGATAGAGCAAGGCCATCAGCTAGTGAGCGTCTTCTTTTATCAAGATGGTGTGACTAATGGTACTGCTTTGAGTGTGCCAGCTAACGATGAATTTGATCTCAATAAGGCGTGGCAGTCTTTGGCTAAAGAGCATGGTGTTCGCCTAGAAACTTGTGTCGCGGCCGCTTTGCGTCGCGGGATTGTAAGTGAAGAAGAAGCGAATCAACATGGTTTGGTTCAGAACAATCTAGCCGATGGTTTTGAACAAGCAGGCTTAGGTAGCCTAGCTGAAGCGATGTTAACCCAAGACAGAGTGGTACAGTTTTGAGTCAGTTAACTTATCTATTTCGTAGTGCGCCACATGGCAGTGCAGCTGGTCGTGAAGGTGTGGATGCACTGTTAGCCGCGTCGGCTTACTGTGAAGATATCAGCGTCATTTTCATGGGTGACGGGGTATACCAGCTTCTACTCGGACAAGACCCCAACAATATTTTGAGTAAAGATTACGCGCCGATGTTAAAGCTTTTCGATTTATACGACATCGAACAAGTCTTTGTGTGTTCAGAGTCGTTAACCCAGCGAGGTTTGGCGCAAGCGGATTTAGTCATTGAAGCCCAAGCGTTAAGCTCAGAACAGCTCAAAGATAAGGTACAACACGCTGGCAAGCTACTGTCTTTTTGAGGAAGTTATGTTACACATCATAAAAACAGTCTCTGCTCTAGAAGACGCCATGCCTTTATGCAGTGAACAGGATGACATCTTACTTATAGAAGATGCAGTGTACGCTGCTAACTCGCAACATAAAGCATTTTCCCATCTAAAAAACCGCAGCGTATTTGTATTAGAGAGCGATGCGCAAGCTCGCGGTATTGCAAATCGTATCAGTCCATCGCTGACGATTGTGAATTACTCAGGCTTCGTTGAACTAACAGCAAAACAGGATAAATCCCTAACTTGGGATTGAACAAGATTTGCTGTCGACAAAGCTTTACGGATGAATTGTTCTAATTGAACAAAAAAGATCCGTATATTTCTTGACACACCTCTCACTGCTGCATAGAATTTTGCGTCCCTAACTGCATTGGCAGTTGGGGATAGATTTTTCACAAAGCTTACTTTCAAGTAAATCAGGAGCTAGTTAATGGCAACTATTAACCAGTTGGTACGTAAGCCACGTGCAAAGCAAGTTGTTAAAAGCAACGTGCCTGCACTAGAAGCGTGCCCACAAAAACGTGGTGTATGTACTCGTGTTTACACTACTACACCTAAAAAACCTAACTCAGCACTTCGTAAAGTTTGTCGTGTACGTCTGACAAACGGCTTCGAAGTTACATCGTACATCGGCGGTGAAGGTCACAACCTTCAAGAGCACTCAGTTGTTCTAATCCGTGGTGGTCGTGTTAAAGACCTTCCAGGTGTGCGTTACCACACTGTTCGCGGCGCACTAGACTGTGCTGGCGTAAATGACCGTAAACAAGGTCGTTCTAAGTACGGTGTGAAGCGTCCTAAGTCTTAATGGATTCCGTTAAGTAAGGCCAAACACTAAATTATTTTTAATTTTTTGAAAAAACTGAAAAGTTTTGGATAAAACCTGAAGAAGACAACGGAGATAAATCCATGCCACGTCGTCGCGTCATTGGTCAGCGTAAGATCCTTCCAGATCCAAAATTCAAATCTGAATTGCTGGCAAAATTCGTTAACATCCTAATGGTTGACGGTAAAAAATCTACTGCAGAGAAAATCGTTTACACTGCACTAGATGCTATGGCTGAAAAGTCTGGTAAAGACCACTTAGCTATTTTTGAAGAAGCTCTTGAAAACGTTCGCCCAGCGGTAGAGGTTAAATCTCGCCGTGTTGGTGGTTCAACTTACCAAGTACCTGTAGAAGTACGTCCGGTTCGCCGTAACGCACTTGCTATGCGTTGGTTGGTTGAAGCTGCGCGCAAGCGTGGTGAAAAATCTATGGCTCAACGCCTAGCTGCTGAAATGCTAGACGCGTCTGAGAACAAAGGTACTGCGGTTAAGAAACGTGAAGACGTTCACCGCATGGCTGACGCAAACAAAGCGTTCGCTCATTACCGTTGGTAATACCTTCTGTGCTGCGAGGTTCTCTCGCAGCACTTTTCTATACTCTAAGGTACACCTTAGTAAGAGGATACAATCGTGGCTCGTAAAACTCCTATTGAGCTATACCGTAATATCGGTATCTGTGCTCACGTAGATGCAGGAAAAACAACCACAACTGAGCGTATTCTGTTCTACACTGGCCTTTCTCACAAAATCGGCGAAGTTCACGATGGTGCAGCAACCATGGACTGGATGGAGCAGGAGCAGGAGCGTGGTATCACTATCACATCCGCTGCGACTACTACATTCTGGCGTGGTATGGAAGCACAGTTCCCTGAGCATCGCGTAAACATCATTGATACCCCTGGACACGTTGACTTTACTATCGAAGTAGAGCGTTCTCTTCGTGTACTTGATGGTGCTGTGGTTGTGTTCTGTGGCTCATCTGGTGTTGAACCTCAGTCTGAAACTGTATGGCGTCAAGCAGACAAATACCACGTTCCACGTTTGGTATTTGTAAACAAGATGGACCGTGCGGGCGCAGACTTCCTACGCGTTGTGAACCAAATTAAGAATCGTCTTGGTGCGACTCCTGTTCCAATCCAGCTGAACGTTGGTGCGGAAGATGAGTTCAGAGGTGTCATCGACCTTATCAAGATGAAAATGATCAACTGGAATGATGCCGATCAAGGCACTTCGTTTACTTACGAAGACATCCCAGCTTACATGATTGAACTTGCTGAAGAGTGGCGCAACCACATGGTTGAATCCGCTGCTGAAGCTAGCGAAGAGCTGATGGACAAGTACCTTGAAGAAGGTGAATTGACTGAAGCTGAGCTCAAACAAGCTTTACGTACTCGCACACTAAATAACGAAATCGTACTGGCTACTTGTGGTAGTGCGTTTAAGAACAAAGGTGTTCAAGCGGTACTGGATGCAGTAGTTGAGTTCTTGCCATCGCCAGTTGACGTACCTGCAATTAAAGGTGTCGACGAAAGAGAAAATGAAGTTGAGCGTCATGCTGACGACAACGAACCTTTCTCTGCGCTAGCGTTTAAGATTGCGACTGACCCATTCGTGGGCACGTTAACTTTCATGCGTGTTTACTCCGGTGTTGTAAACTCGGGTGACGCTGTTTACAACTCAGTAAAAGAGAAGAAAGAGCGTTTCGGTCGTATCGTTCAGATGCATGCGAATAAGCGTGAAGAAGTGAAAGAAGTTCGCGCTGGTGATATTGCAGCTGCTATCGGTCTGAAAGACGTAACAACAGGTGACACACTGTGTGATCAGAACCACAAAGTGATTCTAGAACGCATGGAGTTCCCTGAACCAGTTATTCAGATTGCTGTAGAGCCTCGTTCTAAGGCAGACCAAGAGAAAATGGCTATCGCGCTAGGTAAACTAGCAGCGGAAGATCCATCATTCCGCGTGGAAACGGACGACGAATCAGGTCAGACTCTGATCTCAGGTATGGGTGAACTTCACCTAGACATTATCGTTGATCGTATGAAGCGTGAATTCAGCGTTGATTGTAACGTTGGTAAACCTCAGGTTGCTTACCGTGAAACCATTCGTGGTAAAGCGGAAGTTGAAGGTAAGTTTGTTCGTCAATCAGGTGGTCGTGGTCAATACGGTCATGTTTGGGTCAAACTTGAGCCTTCTGAGCCTGGTGAAGGTTTCGTATTCGTAGACGAAATCGTGGGCGGTGTGATTCCTAAGGAATACATCAGCTCGGTATCGAAAGGTATCGAAGAGCAAATGAATAGTGGTGTTCTAGCGGGTTACCCTGTACTAGATATTAAAGCTACACTATTTGATGGTTCTTACCACGATGTAGACTCAAGCGAGATGGCGTTTAAGATCGCTGGCTCGATGGCATTCAAGAAAGGTGCACTAGAAGCACAACCTGTGATTCTAGAACCTATGATGAATGTCGAAGTAACCACTCCGGAAGACTGGATGGGTGACGTTGTTGGTGACCTAAACCGTCGTCGCGGTATCATTGAAGGCATGGACGAAGGTGTGGCTGGTCTTAAGATCATCCGTGCTCAAGTACCACTATCCGAAATGTTCGGTTACGCAACTGATCTACGTTCTGCAACTCAAGGCCGTGCGTCTTACTCTATGGAGTTTCACGAGTACGCTGAAGTGCCGAAAAACTTCGCAGATAAAATTATTGCAGAGCGTGGTTACTAATTGACGATTGAACTGCAAAAAGTTTACGACTTTTTGCGAGATCAGGGCGTCCAAATATTGCGCTAACGGGCGTTGGCGCATAAAATAACAATTTCTGGCGCGTCGTCGATCAATAATGATCACGACGAATCATAACTAGGAAGGAACACGATCGTGTCTAAAGAAAAATTTGAACGTACGAAACCGCACGTTAACGTTGGTACTATCGGCCACGTTGACCACGGTAAAACA
>NZ_JAWOQN010000349.1:0-806 GCF_033337395.1 Vibrio sp. YT-19(2023)
GTGTGAAGTTATAACTGCCATCCGTTTTCACTACCAACGTAAAGACAGGGTTGCCATCAGCGGTCGCAACGTAGCTGAAGCTGCCATCAGGATTGGCAGTCTCTATCAACGTCACTGGATTGCCTTGCGAGGTGAGCCCATCAACAGGTTTCGCATTCGAGTCAAGCTGGTAACTCACGACTCTGTCTGCACCTTCAGTGGTCGTAAACTGGCCATCAATTGAAACTGGGTCGTTTTGGTCTGAACCGATACCAGCCAGATCGTCTTCATCAACACTGATCGCTTCAAAATCCGTTACAACTGGCAATGAGTCAACGATCGTGACTGGCAACGTAATTTTGCTCGTGTCGCCATCAAAATCCGTCGCGATGATGGAAAAGTCTAACGTTAAGGTGTCACTATTTGGAGCATGATCAACAGCCCCTTGCAGTTCAAACGAGTAACTCCCGTCACTGTTTACCTGTAACGTAAATACCGGATTGCCGTTTGCCGTCGCTGTGTAGGTAAAGCTGCCGTCGGCATTACTGACTTCGGCCAACGTGATAACTTGACCGTTGGAGGTCAAACCGTTTAGCGGGTCTGAACCTGTTTCAAGCTGGTACTGAACCACACCATCTGAGCCTTGTGTGGTCGTGAACTGCCCTTCAACCAACAGTGCGTTTGATTGTCCACCATTCGTAATTAAGTCATTTTCATCTACAGTGAGAGGCTGGACATTCTCAATCGTAGGAACGTCATCTTGAATGGTGACAGGCAAAACCATGGTGCTGGTATCGCCATCAAAATCCGTCGCTGTAATAGGGAAA
>NZ_JAWOQN010000350.1:0-805 GCF_033337395.1 Vibrio sp. YT-19(2023)
GGTCAGAATCAAACGCCGCTTCTTGCACTCGGCTTTGAGCAGAGAACAGCTCGTTGATGCAACTTGCACCTTGAGTTTTTATCGCGCTGATCAAGTCGTTGCTGTTGGTGGTTGTGAACGATTCTACGTCACAAACCACGCTTGCCGCTTCAACCGATTGGGTAGCCCGCGTACGTAACGTCTGTTTCGGTAGCTGTGGTAACAATTCTGTCGGTGCATACTCAGGCTGCGCCGTTTCTACACCGTGTTCGTGCTGATGATGTTCAACTTTCTCTGTGACTTGCGCTACTGGCTCGCTCATTGCGAACGCAGCAGTGCTGCTCAAGGTTGCCGCAATCGCGACGCTGAGGGTTTTCAGTTCCATCGTTGTTCTTCTATATAATGTGTTCCTTAAATGCCGATACCACGTGACATCACTTCGTGCTCTTTTCACAACAAAGAGCATCCTCATATAAATCTGATTGAGCTTTAAAATAAACAATTCATTAACAAACAAATTTAGCGGTATCACTTTTTAGTACCCAATTCGCCACACTACGAACTTTATTAAAATCGATTTGCTCAATAGACTTTGATGAACTAGCACTTAAAGACGCCACAACGAAGGATTTTGGCGTTATGAAAAAACCAAGCTACACTATCGCTCTCCCAACATATTTAGAATGAAATCTATGACCGATGCCGATATCGAACTTCAGCACCTGTGGTTAGAAATCCAAACGCAACGCTGGCAAAACGTGTCCCGTTTTTTATTCAGTTACTACTGCTATAAAAACAATTTAGTAAATAAAAACAACAAGGTTTG
>NZ_JAWOQN010000351.1:0-805 GCF_033337395.1 Vibrio sp. YT-19(2023)
CTCGGTTTGATGCTCAAAGCCGCTTGAGTAAAGTGCGCCGCTTTTGAGTACTCTTTTTCCATGTAGTACGAGTATCCCAAACTGACTAATGCGTTAACGTTTCTCGGGTCAATATCCAACCCTTTTCTGATCAGTGCTTGTGCTACGCCGTGATCGCCACGGACGTCATACAATACCCCTAAACCAGAATACGCAGCTACTGGCGATTTATCGTCGCAACGATAAGTGGCTACAGACTCTGCCGTGATGTTGTCGTTGGTGATGTTCGGGTTGCCTTTCATACGGATTTGGTCGGCATTAAGTGCGCGAATGTAATAACTCTTACCGACGTCTTTTTCTCCACGCTTGGTGTACAGCGTGCCAAGTTCTTGTAAGGAACCAATGTTGTCAGGATTTTCTGCAAGCGATGCACGAAAGGCTTTATCCGCCAGTTCGTAGTTCTCGCGAGCTAAGTGAATACGCCCGACGGTGTATAGCGTTTTGTCTTTGTGCACCGCGTTAGGGAAAGAAAGGGAGCGAATGTATTCATACAATGCCCAATCGACATTTTTGTTGGTAAGCGCAATATCACCGCGCGAGATAGCCTCTTCCTCAGTTTTGGGCGGCTCATCATTGGTGAGCGACTCAACGGGTTTGCCAGAATACAAGCTGGAATCAAAATCGGATGCTTGTTCATTTGTTGCACATGCAGTGAGCACCAACAACGAGATGATGACGTATTTCTTAATCCACAACATAACTATCCCTATTTTTATCTAATTAGAAAATGCCTCAGCCAATGAAATTAACGCAGGTCCGATAGCCA
>NZ_JAWOQN010000352.1:0-805 GCF_033337395.1 Vibrio sp. YT-19(2023)
TCTTTAATCATGGATTCTACAGCAAGCACGCGAAGAGCTAAGGTTCTTAAACGTTTGATACTGAAGTGTCCAGAGAGGTACTCACACAAAATGGCCAACCCTTCCTGCGTATTGGTATTGGCAGGGCAACCTAAACTAAGCACTTTAAGTGGCTGTTGACGGCCATTAAGCGTAGTTAGCAAATGCACGCCCATCTCGTGGTGTGCCAGCGCTTCAAGCTCGTCAGTTGTGATGTGCGCAGCGCTGTTAATCTTCACTCGAGAGCCTGACACCAAAGCGTTTGCTAGCATGCCATCTAAGATTTGAATTTCACATTCATACCCATTTTTATCGGCGAAGCTTTGCATGAAATGAGCAATGGAGCGGCTATCATGCTCTGGTTTGCTCTCTTCTTCTGTCGGCAGATGCAAAATGAAATGTGCGTTAGCAATGTCTTTCGCACTTGGTTCACCGTAGTAGCGCAGAGAGTTGTATAGGAACTATTGCGTACCTATGGTGTTGACTTGATCAAGTTTGTCGGCGTAAGACTGAATGACATCCTCATAAAGCTTTTGTAACTGAGCATCTTCGATGTGTTCCAAAGGCAATTCGTACAAACGGCGTTTTGACTGATGAGTGTCAAGAGGCGCTTTCTGGTACTGAAAGTTAGGTTCTTGCGAGTACTTATTACTGATGAACCTTTCTCGCTCTTGGGCGTAATTAAGCGGGTTTACGCTGCTAAGAATATCAATATCAGTGACTAACTGAGTGAGGTTTTCATCTATTGCTAATAGCTGGCTAGAAATTGGTTCATTAAACTGAGCTA
>NZ_JAWOQN010000353.1:0-802 GCF_033337395.1 Vibrio sp. YT-19(2023)
CGGTCTAGGAACCAACGGTCGTGCGAGATAACCATTGCACAGCCCGGGAACTCTAGTAGTGCTTCTTCTAAAGCACGTAGCGTTTCAACGTCAAGGTCGTTGGTTGGTTCGTCGAGTAGTAGTACGTTACCGCCCGCTTTAAGCAGTTTTGCTAGGTGTACACGGTTACGCTCACCACCAGATAGCTCGCCAATCACTTTCTGTTGGTCTGAGCCCTTGAAGTTGAAACGAGAACAGTACGCACGCGCAGGGATTTCAAAGTTGTTGATCTTGATGATGTCAGCGCCTTCAGAAATCTCTTGGAATACCGTGTTCTTATCGTTCATTGAATCACGGAACTGCTCAACAGATGCTAGTTTCACTGTGTCACCCATCTCAATGGTACCTGAGTCAGGTTGTTCAGTGCCGCTTAGCATCTTGAATAGCGTTGATTTACCCGCGCCGTTGGCACCGATGATACCCACGATCGCACCTTTAGGCATGTTGAACGATAGGTCATCAATCAGAACGCGACCGTCAAACGACTTAGTCAGGTTCTTCACTTCAATCACTTTGTCACCTAGACGCTCACCTGGTGGGATGAACAGCTCGTTGGTTTCGTTACGTTTTTGGTGCTCAGTGTTTTGTAGCTCTTCAAAGCGCGCCATACGTGCTTTAGATTTTGCTTGGCGACCTTTAGGGTTTTTACGTACCCATTCAAGTTCTTTTTCGATGGTCTTTTGGCGAGCGCTTTCTTGTGATGCTTCTTGTTGTAGACGTGCATCTTTCTGCTCTAGCCAAGAGGTGTAGTTACCTTCCCATG
>NZ_JAWOQN010000354.1:0-800 GCF_033337395.1 Vibrio sp. YT-19(2023)
CAGTGTCTGTAATTAAGAGTAAATATTCTTAATTAAGAAGGAAAATAGAAAAGTTGTGTCTAATTATTTCGTGTTTTATTGAGTTTTTATTCACTAACATCTCGATCGGTTTAACGCCAAGCGAGATGGATAACGCGACATGCTTAAGGAAGGGCGATACACAAACTCAATAATAAAACAGGCAGTGAAATACAATGTTAAAGAAAACATGGCTAACAGCAGCCCTTCTAGCAACTTGTTCTATGGCAAACGCCGCTCCTTACATTGGTGCATCGATCGGTAAAGCAACGTTTGATGATATCAGTGGTTCAATCAAATCAAATACCTACAACGCAAGCGAGAAACTTGAAGTTAAAGACAACGAAAGTCTGTCTGGCAAAGTTTTTGGTGGTTACACATTCAACGAGTACATCTCTCTTGAAGGTGCGATCGGTGGTTATGACGCTCTGGACGGCTCTGTCGTTACCGTTGGTGACATGAAGTTTTTGGCTATCCAACCTAAATTAACGCTGCCAATCGGTGACCGTTTCAATCTTTTCGCGAAAGCGGGTCTTTCTTACTTCAACGCGGAATTTAAAGTAAGCAATTCTGTGCTAACTGGTGACGAAGGCCACACGACGTTTTCTGAAACGACAGTAACCGGACTTTACGGCTTAGGTGCTGAGTTCGCGATCACAAAAAATCTAGCACTACAGGTTGAATGGGAATACATGAAACCTGAGTTAGACGTAGCGAAACTAGGCAGTGAAAAAGTCACCGTTGAAGCAGAAATCAGCGCGTTCTCTGTCGGTATGAGCTAC
>NZ_JAWOQN010000355.1:0-800 GCF_033337395.1 Vibrio sp. YT-19(2023)
AGTTGAGGAATTTTAATCATGCCTTTAGTCTCTTGCCCTGTGTGTGAGAAACAAATATCGAAACGTGCTCACACATGTCCAGGGTGTGGGGAACCGGACCCGTTACACCATTTAGCGAAGTCGAAGTTCATTTCGATGGTTTTTTGGACATTAGTTTTAGTCGGTGCCGGATATTTTGCTTGGTTCCATTTGCTACCGATGCTGATTGAGACTGTGCGTCATCAGTAATCGGGAAGTCGGTTGAGCATACGTCAGAATGCCGTAGAATAGCCTCATACATTTTGAGGAGACAACGTCGTGAAACTATTTTTTGCCTCAGACCTGCATGGCTCTTTGCCAGCAACCGAAGAAACCATCAAGTTATTCCTAGCATCAGGTGCAAAGCATTTGGTGCTGTTGGGTGACACGTTGAACCACGGACCACGCAACCCGATTCCGGAAGGGTATAACCCGCCCCAAGTGGCGGAGCTTCTCAACCAATACAGTCAGCAAATCATTTCCGTACGCGGTAACTGTGACAGCGAAGTAGATCAAATGCTGCTGAACTTCCCAATGATGATGGATTACGCATGGGTATTGCTAGAGTCTGGTAAGCGAATCTTTCTGACGCATGGCCATTTGTACAACAGCGATAAAAGACCACCTTTGCGAGAGGGTGACATCATCGCTCATGGTCATACGCATGTTCCCGTAGCCGAAATGAAAGAGGGTGTGGTGATCTTTAACCCCGGTTCAATGACCTTCCCGCGTAACGGTTTACCAAGAAGTTTTGGATTACTGGATGGGAATACGCTCAGTGT
>NZ_JAWOQN010000356.1:0-799 GCF_033337395.1 Vibrio sp. YT-19(2023)
GGGACTTCCCAGGCGGTGTGCATCCGGCAGAAAACAAAAAACAATCCAATAAAGCCGACTTAGTGCGAGCATCCATTCCCGCTGAAATCATTCTTCCGCTGAAACAGCACATTGGTAAAGCGGGTAACTTGTTGGTCTCTGTTGGTGAGCACGTTTTAAAAGGACAAGCTTTAACCCAATCAGAAACTGGGTTTACAGTACCCGTACATGCGCCAACTTCTGGCACTATTACTGCCATCGAGCCTCGAACGGTGGCTCACCCTTCTGGTTTGAGCGAATTGTGCGCCGTCATCACTCCTGACGGCCAAGATACTTGGTGTGAAAAGTCACCTATCGCTGACTACACTCAAGAATCCGCCGATGCACTCATCGACATTATTCGCCTTGCTGGCATTTCAGGGATGGGTGGTGCTGGCTTCCCTACCGCGAAAAAGATCCAATCAGGCATTGCTCGTACAGAAATCCTGATTGTAAATGCAGCAGAATGTGAACCGTACATCACGGCCGATGACAAACTGATGCAGGAGCATGCCGAAGAGCTTATCCAGGGTATCGAAATCGTCGAACACATCCTTAAGCCAAAGCTGACGATCATTGGTATCGAAGATAACAAGCCAGATGCCATTAAAGCGTTGGAAAGTGCCGCGCTGAACAAGGACATTGTTATTCGAGTAATCCCGACGAAATACCCGTCGGGCGGTGAAAAGCAGCTGATAAAGATTCTGACCAACAAGGAAGTTCCTAGCGGCTCTATCCCTGCAGATATTGGCATCTTGGTTCAAAACGTCGGTTCTTTATA
>NZ_JAWOQN010000357.1:0-796 GCF_033337395.1 Vibrio sp. YT-19(2023)
GTCTTCAGTTTAGTCGAGCTTATCCGCTTTGCCTGCTGGTCCTGCAAGTTTTGCCAGCCACTTATCCCAGATAAATGGTTTTTGACCACAATCTTCTGCCTCTTCTTTTCGGCCTACCGCATTACGCACCGTCATTGCGCCAATCCAGCGAAACGGCTCTGGAGGGAAATGCCCCAATGGTCCTTTGGCTAAGCCACTTCGAGTCCATTCGTTATCCAACCCTAACACCATAGAAGAGAGGATTTTTCCGCCCATGCGAGTCTGCGCAACACCATTACCTGAATAGCCAAAACCATAAAAGACATTACGTTGCTCGTTCAACTTCCCAAAAAATGGAAAGCCGGAGGTTGAGCGATCGGATCCTCCTGTCCATGAGTATTCAAACTCCGCCTCTTTCAAACTCGGGAAAAGTTTATCGAATGACTTCCTTAGAAGATTTTGATAACGAGTTGGTTTATTGAACATCACGTCCACTTGGTTGTTGAAAGAGAACTGATTGCCGCCCTTGCCTAACATGAGACGACCATCTGGCGTATCGCGGTAGTAATGAACAAAAATACGCGAATCCAACACGCTCGTTCCCGCTTGCCAGCCCGTTTTCCGTAACGACTCACCAAGCGGTTTGGTGATGACCATGTCGGAAGAAACTACCACGATACTGTTTTTGAACTGCGTAAAGTGCTCCACCATCCATGCGTTTAATGCCAGCACGACCTGCTTTGCTTTTATTTGTGTGTCAGGAGTGCTCACGGTAGCTGGTTGGCCAAAATCCAATTTGGTCATTGGTGTGTTTTCG
>NZ_JAWOQN010000358.1:0-796 GCF_033337395.1 Vibrio sp. YT-19(2023)
TAATGGCTAGTTGAAGCTGCCCAGCAGCTTGCATAACTACCGATAGTGCCGCTTCATCGGTAATTCGGATGTTTTTGTGGTATGGCGTAGTAAGGTCTTGTTTTTCAAGTAATTGATTGATTTGCGGACGAGCACCATAAACGACAACGACTTTGATGCCTAAACTGTGCATCAAAGCAATATCATTGATTATATTGCCAAAGTTGTTATGGGCGACCGCTTCACCTCCCAGCATGATCACCATGGTCTTCCCACGGTGAGCGTTGACGTAAGGGGTTGATTGGCGGAATCCTTTTACGAGAGCGGTACTACGAATTTTCACTACTGCCATTCCTTGTGTTTATTTATGCTTAAATAATGTCTTTTTATTCAATTGATGGCAAGGCAATTTTTTGGAATAAAGCACAAACATCTGGAGTACGGTGCTTTGTCCAGTTTGGTTATGGAGGTTACAATACGCGCGTCTATTTCAAATAAGTGAACCTCATGTCTTCAGTTGTAAATAAGAATGCTGCGATCACTGCTCAAAACGAGTCTAATTCATCTACAAAAGCGTCACTTCGTAAGTGGGCGGAACGTTCTCTCATGCTAATGGCAGTGCTGGGTACGGTCATTGTTTGTATGCTGTATGGCGATTTGATCACTCGGTACATTAATCCTCCCATCTCTAAATCAATAATTTATGGCCGCTGGGTTGAGCAAGATGTAGCGCCTTACTCGAGGGAAGAGTTTGTGCTTAGTGAAAGGGGCGTGACCGTTAATGGCTCGACCATTGCAACCGATTTTGAGTTTGATG
>NZ_JAWOQN010000035.1:0-48321 GCF_033337395.1 Vibrio sp. YT-19(2023)
GGTATCTAAGCCCAGTTAACTTTGAACAACAAAATGTCGCTTAATGGAGTGTCCAGTCTGGCTGGAGCAGATCATACCTTACGGGAGCGCTTTCCCACAAGGAGTAATATGTGATTGTAGTAGCAAGGTTTTCTTTTCCTCATGAAGCTCATATTGCGAGAGCAAGCCTAGATAGTGTCGGAATAGAAAGTTACATCGCTGACGAGCACACGGTAAATACTCAGTGGCTTTATTCAAATGCAATTGGCGGCGTCCGTCTGATGGTGGCCGAAAGTGATGCAGAAGATGCGAAACAAATACTTAGTAGCGATTTCTCAGAATCATTGGGAAATGAAGTTGACGTTGATGAAGAAAAAGACGTTTGCCCTAAATGTGGTAGTAAAGATCTATTTGCATTTACAAAAGGTAAACGCCCAGCTTTCTTAGTTTTTATTTTACTGGGTTTTCCACTGTTTTTTTACAAGCATGGTTATAAGTGTAAGCAGTGTGGGGAGTTTAGTGAAAAACTTTAAATCTTTAGATAACAAGGTATTAAAGAGATAATTTGTACTCGTAGTATTTTTACGATGAGTTATGTCGAGTGCTTATACAAGAAGTCAGAGTTACTGCTTGCTTACAAGCAAAGCATTATACGATAGTGAAGGAATAACATTGAATGAGTGAAATTAAAACAATAGAGCAGTTAAAAGAAATTTACGCAGAGCCAAGTGCGAGAGCTAAAAATAAAGCTCTGCCTGTGCTGGATGTTCATGCGATTACATTAATTAATAACTGCCATTTTGCAGTTCTAAGTACCGCTGATTCACAAGGGTATATCGATCTTTCTCCTAAAGGAGGGGAGCCTGGCTTCGTAAAAGTTTTAGATGAATCAACATTGTTGCTCCCTGATAGCTCGGGGAACAATCGTATCGATAGTCTAAAAAATATCATTAGTAACCCCAAGGTAGGGTTGTTATTGATGGTAAATGGTATTGATGAAGTGCTCCGTATTAAAGGAATCGCAAGTATTCACACCGACGCCAACTTGATATCTGCTTGCCCCGATGGAAGTAAAGATCCTAAGGTTGTTATCAAAATAGTCATAGAGAGTATGTATTTTCATTGTGCGAAAGCGGTGATGAGAGGGAAACTTTGGTCTGATGACTATAAAGTAAATCGCTCAATTCTCCCTTCATTAGCTCAAATCTTTAAAGATCAACAAAAGTTAGAAAGTAAAGCGCTTAATCAAGAAGAGATGTTGAAAGACTACCAATCTAGCCTTTAGAACAAGCGTGGTAATATATTGAAAAGATAGCAAAATCAGGTTCGACCGTGCTTTACGGAAGTATGGATTAGGTTTAGTGGGGATGTTACTGTCTCAATAATGTTAGTTCACCAATAAGCAATTGTTAGTCCAAATTTTAAAATGAAAAATGCAGAAAAATTTACTCTAGAAAATTACGTTTTGGCTAGTCCGGGAGTTAGGTGTGTTGGACAAATGATTGATCTTTTTGTCAGTTTTAGCATTTTTACTCTCGTTTTATGGGTCGGCTTAGAAATCGGTATTGAAAAAGAGCTTGTGCGCGCTACAGCAGTAACTGCGACTGTATCGTATTACCTTTTTTCTGATTGTTTACCAAATGGTCAAAGTGTGGGAAAAAAACTTTTGGGCATTGCAGTTATAAGTGCAAGAACGGGTAAAAAGTGCAATATTTTTCAGTCGCTCTTTCGAAATGTTATTACTCCATTCTTCGGTTTTATTGACTCAATTTTCATTCTTGGTAAAAAGAGGCAACGGCTCGGTGATAAGTTAGTGAGAACGGTGGTGGTAGTTCACTAACTTGTTGAAAAAATTGATAGCGCTGAGGACTTGGGTTCAAGTTGGGCTTTGTTTTCGTGGTGAAATAACCTCGTTTAGGTGGTAGCGTTACTCACATACTTAATGTAGCGTTGTAAGAAAATTGGTATTGGAGTCCAAGTTTTATGTCAGAAAAAGAGAAAATATTAGCAGGTGAGCTTTATGACCCAAGTGATGAAGAGTTATTAAAGTTAAGGTTGAGCGCTAGGTTACTAACTGAAAAATTGAATGCCACGTCTGTTGAGCATAAACAAAAGCGAGTTCAAATAACTAAGCGCTTGTTCGGCACAACAGGTGACGATATTCATGTTGAATCTTCTTTCAATTGCGACTACGGATCCAACATTCACGTTGGAGATAATTTTTACGCTAATTTTGGTTGTGTGATTTTGGATGTTGCGGAAGTTAAGTTTGGTGATAACTGTTTACTTGGGCCTCAAGTTGGCATTTATACTGCGACTCATCCCTTAGATCCTATCGAGAGGAACAGTGGTTTAGAGCTAGCAAAGCCCATAAACATTGGTGACAATTGTTGGATAGGTGGCCATGCCGTAATCAACCCTGGCGTAACACTTGGGAACAACGTGGTGGTAGCCTCTGGCGCAGTCGTTACAAAGAGTTTTAGAGACAATGTCGTTGTTGGTGGCAACCCAGCCAGAGTACTGAAGGAAATCGTCACTAAGCGATAATAAAGTATATGGACTATTTTGAGCCTGAGTTTAGGACTTATGATCAACTCACCCCAAGCTTTGATGCGTTCAACGGTTACTTGTTGACGCACTTGAATGTCTAAAATTTGCTTCAATATAGAGTCGTTACACGTGGCGCTTTTACCGTGCGTTGAGCTTGTTTAAAAGTCTCATACGAAATCATTTGTATTACGTGTCTCATACTTTTATTGGATTTTCGTCACCAATAACAAACCAAAAGGCTGACTCCTAAATGTTAGTAACAAAGATTGAAACGGAACGATTAATTCTAAGAGAGCTAGTTGAAGATGATGCAAGCGAATTGTTTGACATCTTCTCAGACCATGAGGTCATGAAATATTGGAACTCTGGCCCTTGGGTTTCAATTGAAGAAGCGCGGACATTTATAGCCAAGAGTACACAGGCCATGAATAGCAATACAGAAGTGACACTAGGCATCTTCCTAAAGAGCAATGGCCAACTTCTGGGTAAGATAATGCTGTTTAATCACGTGAAAGAGTCTAGGCGCGCAGAAATTGGCTTTGGCGTGAGTCGTCATTTCTGGGGTAAAGGCATGGTATTAGAGGCGGGAACTGCATTAATCGAACACGCATTCAAAACACTGAATCTACGTCGAATCGAGGCTGAGATAGATCCAGACAATGCTTCTTCAGGTAAAGTCTTGGAACGGTTAGGTTTTATAAAGGAAGGTTTCCTTAGGCAGCGTTGGGAAGTGAATGGAGTAGTCTCAGATTCAGCTATTTACGGGTTGTTAGCTAAACCCCTGGACAGCGTTTAGTACCCAGCCTTAAAAGCATCTAATAGATCTAGCCTGCTCGTACTCAATACACAGCCTTACACTTGACGGCGAAGTTTCTTGAATTGACTTGGTGGTCACTGAATGTACTATCAAGGATAGGACTTGCTGCAAGGATAGCAGCATGAGCGAGAAATTATTTTGGGTTAATCCCTACCAAACAGAACTTAACTCAAGAGTGACCAATGTAGACGGAAATAAGGTTGAATTGGACCAGACTATCTTCTTTGCAGAGTCTGGAGGCCAAGAGAGTGATAAAGGAACGATTAATGGTATTCCGGTTTTGATTGCTCAAAAGCTAGGTGTTCGACTTATTTACACATTGGAATCCTCTCCCAATTTTACTCTTGGTGACATTGTAACTACGAATATTGATTGGAAGCGTAGATACGCCTTAATGAAGCTACACTTTGCGGCTGAAGTGGTGCTCGAGATGTTTTATCAGCGTCGGGAAGGCATTGTTAAGATAGGCGCGCATATTTCTGAAAATAAGAGTCGCATAGATTTCGAGTGGTCTGAAAGTATTGGCCCGCTATTGAAAGAAATTGAAACTGATGTGCAAGATTTGATTAACTCTGATTCAGTTATTATTAGTGACTTTTCCGATCAAGAGAGCGAAAGAAGGTATTGGAGAGTGGATGGGTTTGCGCAAGTACCTTGCGGTGGCACTCATTTAAAGCGCACATCAGAAGTCGGCCAAATTCAATTAAAACGCAAGAACATCGGTAAAGGCAAAGAAAGGGTAGAGATAACCTTATGCTCGTAAGTCGATAGGGCATTAGAAATAGATTCCTAACACGTGGCATTTTAATTCATGTGAGATTCACATTTGCGATATGATGGTTGAGATTGAGGGCGTGTTGGCTACTTCTTAACGAAAGGTTACAGGGGCGAGAGGATGATATGTCGAAAGTAACATTGAAAGGCTTTATTTTAGTTCCGGAAAAGGATTTAGAATTAGTAAAACATGCGTTAATAACTCACAAAAGGCTCACGTTAGAAGAGCCGGGCTGCCTTACTTTTCTTGTGACTCAAAGCTCGACTAATCCTTTTCGTTTTGATGTCTATGAGGAGTTCGTCGACAAAGCCTCTTTTAAGCAACATCAGGAAAGAGTTCAAGCCTCACATTGGGGAAAAGTAACTGCCAATGTTAAACGTCAATACGAAATCTTTGAATGTGTGCATGACTAATCGAATCGGAGTGATTTAGAGCGTTTACGCTTTGTTTTTTAGGTTGTTCTACGCTCTACTATGTTGCTTTATTCATCTATTAACCTGGCTTAGTGTTCCTGATACTTTGCCGTATTAAATCTAGAAATTTTAATGGAAGTGTTATGTTTAGAGTTGTGTATGAATGGCGTGTGCCAAGTGAAAAAATGGATGAGTTTCAAAATATATGGCGTTCGACGACAGATTCAATTCATCAGTCAGTAGATGGGGCGCTTGGTAGTTTTATGCTTCGTTCTTACGATGTACCGGAAAAGGTTTGAACTATTGCCAAGTGGCGAACACGTGAAGACTGGGAGCGGTTTTGGGGAACTAGTAACCCAGAAAAAATGAAGAAGATGAGTGAAATTGCAGAGCGTATTTCAGTTGAACCATTCGATGAAATTGAAGATAGAACTAAGTAGGGCAATAGAAACGTTAAAGTGATGCCTAATGAACAGTTTGACGGACAATATGAAAGACAACCTTAATCAAGGAATAGGGTTATGCAGATTTTAATTGTTGGAGGTAGTAAGGGGCTAGGAAGGTTCTTGGCTACGAACTTACAGGGTACAGAAATTTATGCGGTTTCTAGATCAAAGCTAGTTGAGGAGGGAGTCGCTTCTGTTTGTATTGACGTTGATCCCGGTAAAAAGCCAGATTATACGTGCTTCAAAGGTGTAGAGTTTGACATCATAGTTTATTTGGCGTCGATGTGGGGAGAGTCTTCAGAATTGACAACAAGCGAACTGATTGAGTTTATGAATGTTGGTCCGATTGGGTATCTTAATTTAGTCAATGAGCTTAACGCTTTAGGTTCACTTAACGATAAATGCAATATTGTATCTATTGGCTCTACAGCAGAGCTTTCAGAAAGTAGTGAATACCCTGCATTCGCCCTCAGTAAAAGATTACTCAAAGATATTTCTAGCCAGCTGCAAAACGTTTATCGTGATTACCGCTTTACTCACTTTACAATAGGTGGGATCGGGCATGCTGAAGAGGAACGTATTGAGTATTCGAGTGTTTTGGAGATTATAAATATGCTAACCAAGCTTGATCCAAACACATACCTTTCAAATATGCATATAAAGTCCAAGCTAGGAATGTAGCTCTCAAGCTGTATTACGTACCTGCTTCTATGGTTTGACATCATGTGCATTCTTTTTATTGAGCTATGGTTATAACTCCAATGAAAGGAGTTTACTTATGTCATACATTGATGGGTTTGTCGCTGCAGTGCCGACAGCGAATAAAGAAAAGTATATCGCACACGCAAAAATAGCAGCAGAAATGTTCAGGGAGTTTGGGGCCTTAAAGGTTGTTGAGACGTGGGGGAGTGAAGTACCAGATGGTGAGATCACATCATTTCCCATGGCAGTTAACGCTGAAAGCAACGAAACCGTTGTGTTTTCGTGGGTAGTGTGGCCTTCAAAAGAAGTTCGGGACTCAGGGTGGCAGCGGATCATGGGTGATCCTCGAATGAGTCCAGACAATAACCCAATGCCCTTTGATGGAAAGCGTCTCATTTATGGCGGATTTGATGTTATTTTGGAGCAGTAAAATACCAAAGAATCTCAACTCGATTCGTGACACTTGGTGTTTTAATCAGTATTACGCTTCTGATGTACGTTCAATAGAGTATTCCGCGATAAGTGTTGATAAAACTCCATTTGGAGGCTTAGAGTAAAAATGGAAGAGATAAGTTATTCACTGATTGTCGTATCAGCTATCGCTGCCATCGCTAGCCCCGGACCTGCGACTCTTGCGATAGCAGGCACGTCAATGAACCACGGTCGACGCTTTGGTGGGTATTTGGCTGCAGGTGTTTTAACGGGGTCTTTATTTTGGTCAACCTCAGCCGCTTTTGGTCTCGCAACCATACTCTATAGCAATGTTTGGCTTTTTGAAATTCTTAGATATTGTGGGGCATTTTATCTTTTATATTTGGCTTTAAAGTCCGTACATTCTGCCTGCAACATCGAGCAGCTAAAGTTACCCAAAATATACGTAACGACAAAGAAGGGTAACTACTTAACCGGAGTGTTAATTCACTTAACTAACCCAAAGGCTATTCTGTTTTTCGGTGCGCTTTATTCGATAGGGGTTCCTCCTACGGCCAGTCCGTTGGAATTGTTGTCGGTCATTTTTGTTGTGGGGCTGGTTAGTGCTTTGGTTTTCTTTGGCTATGCTTTTCTTTTCGCGCATAAAAAGGTCAGACAAACCTATCTAAGATCCAAAGCAGTTTTTGAAGGCGTGTTCGCGTTATTTTTTGGTGTAGCAAATATTAAGTTGCTGCTTAGTGAGGCAGGAAAATGAAGCACAAAAGGCTTGAAGAAATAAGAATAGATAATCTATCTTATTTGACGGTCTATTAAGTATACTAAGTAGCCGATATGTTAACTTCCATAAGAGCTTCTGGCTGGAAAAAGCTTATAACCAAACGATGCTAAATATTATCATTCAAAGGGCTAACAAAGGCCCATAATTTAATTCGTATCACTGTTCATGATTGTGCTCTTCGTGCAGTGCTGTAGTATTAGTAACGTGTTGTTAATACTAAATATAACCAATTGAAACCTGGACGTTGCATTACTTGTAGTTCGATGAAATGTTATCCCGCAAGACGTTAATTTGGAGAAAAGAATGGATTCAAACTCACTATTATTATTTGTTGTCGCTTGTCTCGCTATCAACATGATTCCTGGACCTGATGTAATTTATATTGTTTCCAATACAATGAAAGGTAAATTATCTGCTGGGCTGAAAGCGGCTCTGGGGCTTGGTGTTGGTTACTTTTTTCATACACTAGCGGCATGTTTAGGTTTGTCAGCAATAATTCTGAGTTCATCTTTGGCTTTTAGCGTTGTTAAATGGTTAGGGGCCGCTTACCTAGTTTATTTAGGTGTTCAGTCATTACTGTCTATGTGGCGTGGAGAAAGTAAAATCGTTGAAAACAAAAATGTTGATAATAATAAAAATGTGTTTGTTCAGGGGGTTATCGTCAGCATCTTGAATCCAAAAGTAGCGCTATTCTTTCTCTCGTTTCTGCCTCAATTTATTGATACGTCTGCAAGCTCAACATCAATGCAATTATTAGTACTTGGCTTGCTGTTCAGCGTACTTGCGACGACATGTAACGTTTTGTACGCCTCTGTGGGTAATTGGGTATTTAGTCGTCCACACTCTCAGCGTTATTCAAGAACTCTTGAAGGTGTTTCAGGTATTCTACTTATCAGTCTAGCGAGTAAAGTGGCATTTAGTGATCGTTAGATACAGGGCATTTTATTCTCGTGATTATTATATGGCTAATGTTTGCTCAATCTATACGCTAAATGAGTGCTATTGCATAGGTTGAGTCACAAATTTCAAAAATACCAATAAGTGAACGTATTTATTTATAGTATGGTTGGCGCGATTTTATCGTAGCTAGGTTAATAACATGAAAAATAAAGTAATTCTGTGTTCCGCATTCCTTTTGGGTTTGTCAGGTTGTGCTTCTGTTCCTACTGTTGATTCGACAGTATCAAATCAAATGAAATCATTTTAAGCACCTCAAAAGGGGAACGCAGGGATTTACATTTACCGAGAAGATGCTTTTGTCGGAGCAGCGCTTAAAAAGTATGTTTACGTCGATGGGGAATGTATTGGTGAAACCGCTCCTGGTGTATTCTTCTACCATGAGGTCGAAGGCAATAAAGAACATCAAGTAAGTACAGAGTCTGAGTTTTCTGAAAATCACTTAACTATCTTAACGGAAGAGGGCCGTAATTATTTCGTTAATCAATACATTAAAATGGGTGTATTTGTTGGTGGTGCGGGCGTAGAACTCGTAGACGAAAGCAAAGGTAAAGCAGAAGTACTAAAAGTCGACATGGCAGAAAAAGGAAACTGTTCTTCGATCTAGTTTTACAAACAGACCGCTTTTTAGATTAAAAAACACATTATCAATGTAACCCAACGCTTGATGAGATCCATTCAGCGTTGGGTTTTGTATTTTTGGCAAACAGTATACCTATTTTAGACCGCATGATTTGCCACCTCCTAGCTTGAGCCAATTTATCGTTCAAAGTATCTACTTGTGAAACGTGAATTTTCGAGAGGATATCGTAGGGAGCAATCCTACAAACGCGATTAACTGATATGCCATTCCATCATTAACCTTGTCGAGTGTATTGCTAAACTAGGTAGCGGTGTGTTTCCTCTCATTAAACAAATAATAGGTATATCAGTTTTAGCTTCTATGCCTTTACATCATGCACTCGGAGCGCAATTTAAAATCAAAGGGCTAACACCAATATTAGAGAAAAATCTTGAAAGTCACCTTACACCACTAACGAAACTCTCTGTTTCAAACATTACCTCAAATCGACTAACGCAGATGGTTAATAATGCGTTAAACCCTTATGGCTACTATCATTCCGAGCTCAATGTTCAGAGATCAGAGAATGCTCTCATCACGCTTGAGGTTGACGCGGGGGAGGTTATGTTGGTCAAAAAATCTAATATTGCTGTGTCGGGAGAGGCCAGTAACGATCAAGATTTCATCGAACTAATTAATCAAGCTCAGCTTAAACAAGGGCAGCCGTTGCTTCATTCTGAGTACGACACGCTAAAACGAAACTTGATTTCATTGGCTCAGCAAAAAGGTTACTTGGATGGGCGTTTTATTGAATCGTCTTTGGAAGTCATTCCCAGTTTGAATCAAGCCCATGTGAATCTGCATTTCTCTAGTGGTTCTCGCTACCAATTTGGAGAGCTGTCTGTTCTTACATCGGGTATCGAAACGGCACGAATAGAAGCGATGAGAACATTTGAGCGGGGCGACGATTTTGATACTTTGAAATTGAGTCAATATCAGGCCGATCTTTCCAGTACTGATTGGTTTCGCAGTGTGATTGTGAAAGCGGATTTCGAGGAGATATCCGATGGTCATAAGGTGCCGATAGAAGTGCTCGCAGAGCCGAAGTCACGCAATATTGTGCAAGTCGGTGGAGGGTATTCGACAGACTTGGGATTACGCGCTTCGCTGAACTGGACCAAGCCTTGGTACAACGCACGTGGACACAGTTTTGAGGCACAAGCGTACGCTTCCAAACCGGAACAATCGCTATTACTTGGTTACAAAATTCCCACCCAAAATGTTCTAACCGATTACTACGGGATTCAGTTTGAATCTAAGCATGTCGACTATCGAGACACATCGAGTTTTTCTAATGATTTATCGTTTGAAAAACACTGGCAGTTAGACAGTGATTGGCAAAGCACCATGCACGTTCGTTATTTGCAAGAAAGTTATCGACAAGCGTCGGAGAATAACGAATCACAGTTGTTATTACCGGGGGTGACATTTTCACTGCTTGATCGCAAGAACGATCAATTAGAAGTAAAGCTCCGTCACGTCTACTCATTGGAATACTCAGAACCCATTTTTTTCTCCGATTCTCGTTTGCTGCGTATTGAGGGCAATAGTGTTCTGTCATGGGATATTAGTGAAAAACACAAGTTTCACTTTCGTTCTAATGTCGGTATTAATGTCGCTGACACTTTGAGCGATATTCCATCCTCGTTACGCTTCTTTGCGGGAGGTGATGGCAATCTTCGTGGTTATGGTTATGAGTCTATCTCTCCGAGAGATGAAAATGGCGATTTAACGGGTGCTCGTTACATGTTTACTGCTGGGCTGGAATATCAATATCAGGTCTACCGCCAATTGTGGCTTGGGGCATTTTATGATGTTGGTGATGCCTTCAACGATAGGGTGGATTGGAAAAGCGGTACAGGGCTGAGTTTGATATGGAATTCAAAATACGTGCCTGTCAAAGTGGACTTTGCTTATGGTTTAGATGCTCCGCAAGGAGACCAATTCCGCGTTCACTTTTCGCTAGGCACGCAGTTTTAGCGGGCATTAAAAAGGCTCTCATTCTTGCAGATAGAGAGCCTTTTTAAGCCTTGATTGTTTAGAGTTCGAACTCACCATTCAGTTTCTTGAATATCCAGTTAGGTGCCTTATGCCATCCACCATAGTTTGGATTCTTAGTATGGATCTCATTCATTGATTGCCACTGAGTTTGGCCTTGTTCATCTCGAGATACTCGCCAAAACAGTTCATCTTGTTGCCGAGTTAAGTAGTGCATGACATGTTCTGCAAAGGCTCTGCTTTGGACCAACACACCAAATTCCATATTGAGGAAATCCGATCTTGGGTCGAAGTTTGATGAGCCGATATAAGTCAGCCGATCATCGAGTATCACCGTCTTGTTGTGATAATAAGTATCTGCATGGAAGTAATGGTCATCATTTTTCGCTTGGTTTTTGTACTATAGTATATGAACGCCCTTATCCAACAAGGTTTGGCGATGCTCCTCGTAATAAGCCGGAATAAAGCCAGAATCATTAGAGGCAGACGAGTTCGTCATTAACGTGATGTCCGCTTTTTGCTCCATCAAGGTATCAATAAAGGCAAATTCACCATCACTCGGTACCACGTAAGGCGTTGATATCACTGCTTTGGATGCAGTGGTTATTTGTTGCCAAACTTGGTGTTCTGCACGTTTTCTAAAGTAGGGTTTGTTGTTTGCTAACTTGTTTAATGAGTCGAAAACGGGGGTGACTTGCGCAGCGATGAAGTCGGGACTGGTCAGTTGCTTAACTTGTTTTTCAACTTCCGCCAGAATGATGCTTTTGTCTTTCTCACCTTTATTAAGCGCTTTAGTAAACGCGGAATAGTTTGGGGTAACGTTAACGATGTTTTCTATCGGCGTAACATGCTCGCTGTCCCAAAGCTGTTGGTAGTTCTGGTCGAACGCTCGAATAATGCTGCCTTTGAACAAGACATCCATATCGAAGAAGTTGGCTTTGCGGCTGTAACCAAAATAGTCGTCGCCAATGTTGCGTCCACCTAGAATCATCCATTGATGGTCGACGTTGAAGTACTTCTCGTGTAGACGATTGTCCAAACGTTGCTGATGAGTAGAGAAGTTGACGGCGCGACCAATCCAACCTGACTTACGTGAATCAAACGGATTGAATAAACGGATTTTAATGTTGTCGTGAGCGCTGAGATCAGCAAGCCATTTTTCGTTAAACACCAATAAATCATCGAGAGTGAGTCGAACTTGCACGCCTCGATCTGCTGCTTGTTTGAGTTCATTGAGTAGCATCAAACCAAGCGTGTCACTTTCCCAAGAAAAATAAGTCATATCGATGCTTTGCTGAGCGTTTCTTACCAGTTCAACGCGACGAGCAAAGGCTTCTGGAGCGGTAGGAATTAAGTAAACTTCGGCTTGATGCTGAGTAGTTTGCCAATTGGCTTCAAAATCCGGTTCAACTTGAGGGTAGGGCTGGGCACAGCCAACCAATAGCACGCTGAAGATAAAGAGTAGCAGGGCACGAAGGGCGTTAGGAAACATGAGTAAACCTTCCTAATTATGTTCAAGGAATAAGGATGAAAAAAGCCAGTGAACTGGCTTTTAGGTATTTGGTAACGAGCTATTAGTGACTGAAGATAACGTTACATGTGACTCAGAATCAGCCCAAGTTCCTCGAGACCGTTGAGGCGACCTTGGCGCAGTTTTGGATCGATGCCTGAGTGATGAGCATTGTCCCAGTCTTGTGTGGATTGAATACCGCCATCGTTATCGATCAGCAATACTCGGTCAGTCGCGCTGTTGTATTGGAAGTCCTCAAATAAACGTTCGCTAAACCACATACGAGAGAGCTCGTTCATCATTGCTTTGTCTTTGCTACCTGGACGAACACTTGAACCATCAAGCTTTAATGCTTTATTAAACACAAATGGTAATTCCGATGCATTGCAAGCGCCGACAATACAACTGATGCTTTTGAGTAAATCGCCAACGTCGAGATCGCCATTTTCACCTTTGGTATTGTAAGTCCATACGTTGAATCCAGGTTTGTAGTCAAAGTAGTAGAAGCTTGGCGTTGCCCCTGTTGCTTCTTCAGTTGAAACTTTATGACGGTTTGGACCCGTGAAGAGCAAATCATGCAACGTGGTTTTGAATTGCTGCATGTTTTTGGTCGCACCATTTAGTTCGCTTTCATCGTTGGGGAAGAAGTCAGCCAGAGCAAGTAACTCCGTTGTTGAATCGGAGTTCCCCAAACCGAAGAACAACTTAGTCATCGCCTCATAAGCGGTGCTAGGCAGCAGTTCCAATAAGTCAGAAAGATCGAGTTCAATCGAAGCTGAATCGTTGAGTAATGAACGATATTCGGTGCGTAAACGGTTTAAGTTCGTTTCCGATTCTAGCCACTCCACCATGTATTCGACGATTAAGTTTTCGTCACCACTTTCAATGATTTCTGGCGCTTCTTGGCTCAAGATTTCAATAATAGTTGGGATCAAAAATGTCAGGCTCGGCAGCATGCCTAGAGTATTGCTTTCTGCACTGTTTGAGCCAATTACCGTCGGTACGATCCATTCACTCTCAATCGCTTGTTCAGTAAAGTGATAGCCTGGTACTTCTTTCACTAGAAACGCTGGTGGGCGATGCTCGATGTAAGGCGCAAATGGCATCAACGTAGCTAATGGGCTGTTGTCTCGTGTTGGACTTATAACCGGAATATTCGCAGCGGTCAGTACCCAGTTCTTAAGACGTTGAATAGGATCAAGCATCTCGCTCTGTACCTTCATGACCTCTTCAAGTGGTAGTAGCGTTAGATCTTCAACACTTTGCTCTGGCCTTTGGCTCTTGGCAACATCGTAACTTTTATATTCAAAGCCGTACGCGTTGCTTTGCATGATGGCACGCTGAAAGTGCTCACCTGCGATTGCAGCATCGCCTTTTGATTGCTGTAAAATTCCCACCGACATGGCACCCGCACCTTGCCCCATGAGTGTCACGTTTTGCGGATTGCCGCCGAATGCATCTATGTTTTGTTGAACCCATTCAAGCGCGTGTTTTTGATCGCCTAGGCCAAAGTTACCGCCCTCAGGGTTGTCCAAACCATCGACCCAAACACTGCCCAGCAAGCCCAAACGATAGTTAAAAGTAACAGCAATAAACGGGTTACCATCGTCAGCACCTTGTGCAACCACCATATCACCATGAATCAGCGGTTCTGAGCCCGCGCCGTATTCAAAGTCTCCACCGTGAATAAAGACATAAACTGGCAAATCTGCGTACGCTTCTGTCCCGGCTGGTCGCCAAATGTTTAGATTCAAACAATCTTCTGACTGCGTTTGTGTGGTGGTTTTTAACTGCGGACACGCATCACCGAACTGAGTCGCATCAATATCGCCTTCAAGTGGGGCCACAATGCTGTGTTGAAAGCGGTCTGCTTGCGCAAATTGGATACCTTTGAACGCCTCTACCGCTGCCAGTTTTTCATCCGCATCAAGGGGTGTGATGACAAGGGACTCTTTAGTGGCTTGAATGGTCGCATCACCAATTTCCAAAGAGATTTGCTCTGGCGGTAACGGTTGTAATGGCTCCGGATCGTAAGGAACGCTAGGTTTACTTGAATCATCACCACAAGCCGCTAAGGCAAGAGTGATGGTAATGGCTAAAGTTGAGCGATTGAGTAAAGTCATTGTTATGTCCAAAAAGTCATTTGGTGCGTACACCGAAAATGTTAAACGGCATCTAACAAGCGACGTCCTGACGCTTTGGCATTAATCCGTGAATGGTTGGATGGCTTGTTGAATTGATGGCTCAAATGGTAGGACATCGGCGACAGTTTCAGTAATCGCCTTTGTAGGATGCAGTCCTACCATCGTATAGGGGCGGGCTCTTCCTGAGAGCTAGAAACGGTAACCAAGATTTAAGGTCACTGACTCTCGAGTTTCCCCTTTGTTATAGAGAAAGGTCAGGTTGTAGTTTTTGCCGATTTGCTTATTGAAACCAGTCAAAAACGCCCATTGATTAAGATCTACACCAATGTCGTAATCGAATTCGATATCACCGCTTTTTACATGCCCGTCCATTCGAGCGTCCAGTCCTTGATATTCTGCTCCGACAAAGAACTGCGTGCGATAATCGACAAGTTGATAACCCAACATCGGCTGTACAGTAACAATACCATCGCCCCAATCATCTAAGCCCTTTAAGCGAGTTTGCGAATAGGTACCAGTGACAGAAGCAAAGAATTCTTTATAGCCAACCGAAAGGGTTGTACCTATACCACGAAGGTCATATTCCAAATGCAGCGGCACGTCTAGGCGTCCGCGACTACAAAGTGCAGATAAACCATCGCAAAACTTATCACCTAATCCTGGCAGTTTATCGTTCAGCTTATCTTTTATGTACTGGCCACCTTCACCCGTGTAGGCGGCATCAACATTGGCATCGACATTAACTTTTCCGATGTAACCAAATACATTCCAAAATGGCAGGATGTTTACATCGCCACGAAGCGTCATGCTCTCAGCACTCACGATGCCGACACTGTCTTCGGGATCAAACAGTTCATTAAGGCCGATGCCTTCAATCGTGAAATCATTAAATGGAATATTCATATCTTGATTTCGATACGCTAGCGATACACCAAACGGCAGAGGCAAATCGATACCTTGACGACGAACCATATCACCCATTAAAGGAAAAACGCGGTCTAGCTTAACACTGGCTTCTTGCATGCGTGGATCAGAGACCTCATTCAAGCGTTTTTCGTCTAGTACTTGCACGCCAAGCTTATCTTCATAAATCGCTACCGGTTTTACGCTGCTCATCATTTCGAGGGGGTTATTTTTCTTTGAACCAACTATCTTGGTGTTTTTACTGGCAATCGCAATTTTGCCTGATGTTAACTTCTGGAAGAGGATCTCTTGATCGTAAGAATCCACTTGGTAGTTGTGATGTGTGAACGGTTTATCGTTGGTAATGACCATACGTTTCGGTTCACCATTAACCAACTCAATATCAACGCTTAAAAAGCGGAAGTAGGCGATATCTTGAGGAAGACCGTATTTTGAGTAATTAAAACTGATGATCACATTACCGTTCTGATCCTCTTTGGCTCTTACTGATGACGGATCAAAACTCTCTGCGTAGTTTCGAAGGCGGTATTCTGTTCGTGTGAAAGCTTCGATCTCATCAAGTACTTTTTCATTTTCATCGAGTTGTTCAGGGTTGTACTTGATACGCAGATCAATGTTGCCTTTGTTATCGGTGTTCTTAACCAAGTAGACGGACGAATCGCGAACGCTATCACCGATTTTAACACTTCGGTGGGCATGCTCTACCAAATGCTCGCCTTGAACTAGAGAGCTGATGGCCAGTTTTGGTAAATCATGACTGATACCGTATTTGTCGAACAGCGCTCGGCCTTGCTCGATTACTTCGTTGTAGGTCGTCGTCTCTTCAGCGGCGAAGCCAAAAGTGGGGGTAGTAAGCATTAGTGCGCTCGCGAGCACAGTAAGAGAAGACGTCTTGCCGGCGCGTAATTCAAAAAAACTCATGACAGTTTCCACTCTGAATAGTCTCAAACCTTCGAGACTCAGACAGTTAATGTGTCACTGAACTTCTTGTTCAGTTAGATAGATATGTTTGCTGTGATTGACGTTGTGAATGCATGGTTTTCGATTGCATTTCGTGAATCAATGAGAGGATTTTATGAGGTGAAGAGAGATTCCGTTAATCGCTTTTGATGGATACTATCCTCGCTTTATGGGTGAGGCAGGAATAGGGTAGTGAACAAAGCAAAAAGCCCCGCAGAGCAAAAGCAATGCGGGGCTTTAGTTTCAAGAACGGAGGTGACGCTTAGACCGTAACGCGAACACGAAACAGATCAGTAAACAACTTGGCAATCATCAAAATGATCATAATGTTTACCAGCATCAGCAAGGGCGTTTCAATTCGATATGCTGGGGTTAAATTGAGCGCTCCTGATGTCAAGACAACCAATAAGTTAATACCTAGAATTCTGTGTACCATCAGCTTTGGTGTGGAAAATATCTTCCAAATTACGATGATGTTGATGAAGTAGAATAGCCCAAGCTGCCAAAGCTCGGTCATCATTGGCATTAGGAAAATGTATTGCAATAGAATCACCGTGCCAGTGCCTATCACACCAAAAAATGCATCTTTAATAATGCTTGGTGGCATAGTAGGAACGATTGAAGAGAACACGCCAGCTAGCATCGGAAAAATGAAACCTCCGGGTACGGGCAGATAAATCCAGATCAACAAAGAAGTGACGAACATGGATACACCTTGCAATACCTTTCTGCCGTCTTCATTCAAATGCTGGATAAACGTTCGATGCTCGTGATGCCAAACTGTGTTTTTCTCTCTTTGCATGACACAAGCAACGTGACCAATGAGCGAAGTACTTGGATTTCTAATATCAAAGCTTTGAAGTTGCTGCGTTAGCGTTGGCCAATCGATCTCACGACTTTGCGATTTATCTGCTTGTTCTAGCAATCGGTCTTGGATTTGTGCCATCTCATTTAAACGCGCACGCCATAGCTGACGATGTTCTTTCAAGTGGTAGCTGCCAGTAAGTGGTAAGCCGACCAGTTGGAACAACTTTTCTATATTGGCGCTGTTGGTCTCAAGAGCTTCAATATCTATATCATTGGGCGATTTCATAGCGTTAAGCATCGCCTCTCTGCTGGTCTCAAAACGTTGAATGAAGTTTTGTTCTGTACTGACTGGCCAGACTAATCGGTACACAACAGAAAACGTGATCACACCAAGAATCGTCTCTTGCATGCGAAGAACAGCGAAGTGGAACGTTGCTTGACTATCAAATCCTCCCATACATGCGATGATGGAGCACACAGCAAAACCGATAGAGAACACATAACCATACTTTTCGTCGCTCGACATAAAAATGCACGCACCTAAAAACAAGGTGAAGAAGGTGAGAAACAAAAAGCGATCTTGAGAAAACGTCGTGATGAGGAAAAAGGCATAACCGATGCCAAGGAGGGTTCCTAATAAGCGATTATGACCTTTGTTTATCGAGTGAGCGAAGCTTTCATTTAATGCCATTACCGCGACTGCGATCGCTGCCCAATACGGTTTCTCCCATTGAAACCATAAGGCAAGACAGATCGCGATAACGATAGAGAGCGCAGCTTTGATCGCTTCTTTGGTAGAGGCGCTGAACATAACAATCACCGAATTATTTAATGATTTTGATAGAAGCCGTCATACCCACGCGAAGTTGCAGATCGTCTGGCAGTTCATCCAGTTTTACTTTGATGGGAATACGTTGAGCCAACCGAATCCACTGGAAGTTCGGATTGACATTTGGCAGGAGGTCGTTGCCTGTGCTGCCATCTTGCTTTGCAATTCCGTAGCCGATGCTTTTGATTTCACCTTTTAGTTGCACATCGTTGTGCATCATCAAGGTTACATAAGCGATGTCTTCAGGATTGACGCCTACCAGATCTGTCTCTTTGAAGTAACCCTCTATCCAGAAGCTGTCTTCATCAATTAAGGCTACGACAGGAGAGTTAGCGACCACTTGAGAACCGACGCGTAAGTTCAAATTAGTGATGTAACCATTCGTTGGAGCATAAACTTTGGTGTAATCAAGGTTCAGTTTGGCTTCTTCAACATTGGCTTTCGCAATCTCTACGTTGGCAACCGCCGTTTCTACCGCATTGTTTAGGTTGTTCAATGTCAGTACCGGTACGGCTCCAGGTGTGCGCTTTTCTAACTTAAGTGCGCGTTGCTCTTCGTTTTTTGCTTTTGCTAACAGAGCGACCGCCTGCTTTTGAGTCGCCAACGCTTTGTGGTATGCCGCTTTGTAGATGCTAGGGTCGATTTCAAACAGTAAATCGCCTTGTTTCACTTGCGAGTTGTCTTCGACATACACGTTAATGACTTGTCCTGTCACACGCGGTGTGATTGAGACAATGTATGCACTGACTTGACCGTCTCGTGTCCAAGGACTGCTTGAGTACGACTGGTAATAGCTGAAAATCACACTGCCAGCGGCACAAAGCAGTAGCAATGTGATGAGATAACGTTTAATCACGGGGTTTGCCTCAAAAGATGGTAATGAATCGACCAATAACGCCAGTAAAAATCACAATTAGGCTCAGCTCTGCGAGTGCAGGAAATGCAACGTATTTGTGGATACCCAGTTTTGTAGCAATGGTTCCGACCAAAATGGTGAGCATGTAAGCCAATGCAATAACCAGCAACAAGGGTGGGAAGTAAACTTCGCCCCACACAAGTTCATGTGGCATTGAGTTCATGGTGTTTTTCTCTATTAACTTGATGAATGGAAAGATAAGGCAAATGATGGCATCCGTGATAATCGCTTTTGGAGGATCTAATCCATCAAACGAAAGGTGTTATGCGCTATATAGAGGGAATGATGCAACCAACCCGCTTTTTGGAGAGCGATAACAAAAATAAAATTATTTTCCGATTTATCTCGTGTCTATTTCAGAACACTAAGTTATTAAATTTTCGACAATTATTGTTCAATGTTTGCGTTTTAATATGCGAAGTGATGGTTTCGTCCTTCAAATAGGATTACGAGTTGTGAGTTTTTGTTCCTAATATTCGCTTCGAAGCAAACGAGATGCTTTTTAAATTAAATAATCCAACAAATATAAGTGACAGATTATTCGTTAGATTATTTGAGTTTTATATTTATTAGTAAGAGTAAAATTGTCATGGAAATTATTTCTAACCTTTTTGACATGGCACCATTTGTTGCTCTCTTTATTACGCTCTCTCTCGGTTATATGGTTGGTAAAATTACCATTGGTCGATTTGTTCTTGGCGGTGTTGCCGGAACATTATTAATGGGTGTAATTATTGGGCAATTTGGTGTTCATATTGATCCCGGCGTAAAAAGCATTTTCTTTGCGCTCTTTATTTACGCAGTAGGGTATCAAGGTGGTGCGCAGTTCTTCAAAGCATTGAACTTTAGAACCATCAACATTCTACTTTCTGCCGTGGTTATGACGGTTTCAGGTCTGCTTTGTGTGTTAGCGGCAGCTTGGATGTTTGATCTAGACAGAGGTACGGCAGCAGGTCTTGCAGCTGGTGGTTTGACTCAATCGGCAATCATCGGTACAGCGGGTGATGCGATCGCACGTCTTGGTGGTGTGACAGAAGAAGCGAAACACCTAATGCAGACCAACGTCGCAGTAGGCTACGCAGTTACGTACATCTTTGGTTCGCTTGGTCCAATTCTTATGGTGACATGGGTATTCCCAACACTGATGAAGTGGGATATCCGAGCAGAAGCGATTGCTCTGGAAGAGAAAAACTCAAATGGTAAGCGCGATCTTGCGCCGGGTGAATTCAACGCAGTAACCGCGCTGGTTACACGAGCATTTAAAGTGAGCAAAGATGGCGGACTAGCAGGCAAAACCCTAGCTCAGTTAAACCAACACGCTCTAGCTGCTTGTATTGAATTGATTCAACGTGATGGCAAAGTGCTAAAAGTGGACAAATTCACAGCACTGAAAGAAGGGGATGTCATTGTTGTAACTGGTCGTCGTAATGCGGTACATCAGCTGCAAGATGGTTTGGCTGACAACGAGATTGCACTTCCAGAAGGCTATGAAGTTATTGAAGAAAACCGTCAACTGATCGCAGACAACCGCAAACTGATTGGTAAGTCGCTGCAAGAGATCAAAGAGGCTTCGAACCAAGGTTCAATGCGCGGCATTTATGTGACGGATTACATTCGTGAAGGCAGCTCTATCGAAATGACGCCGGATCTTGTGGTGAAGAAAAACGATGTCATCCAGCTTACAGGTACAGCAAAAGACATTAGTCGCGTTGAGAAAAACATCGGTCAACGCATGGGCTCTGCAACCATGACGGACTTCATTGTGCTTGGCATGGGTATGGTGCTTGGTCTATTGATTGGTCTTATCAGCTTTAAGATTGCAGGCATTCCCGTCACCATCGGTTCTGGTGCTGGTTGTTTGATCTCAGGTTTGATCGTCGGTTGGTTGCGTAGCCGCAATCCCCACGTTGCTCAATTCCCAGAAGGTGCGGCGAACTTCATTCGAGATTTCGGTTTGGCAGCATTTGTGGGCATTGTTGGCCTAGAGGCAGGCCCTCAAGCAGTCGACACAATCAAAGAACACGGTATGTCTCTGTTGTTCCTTGGTATGGCTGTGACCATTATTCCTCAGTTTATTTCGTTCTTCTTCTCATACTTTGTATTGAAGATTAAGAACCCAATTGAAGCACTTGGTTGTGTTACAGGTGGACGAAGTGCGAACCCAGCATTCGCGGCTTTAATGGAAAAAACAGGCAACGCAACGCCAGTATTCTCATTCACCGTGACTTATGCAGTGGCTAATGTACTGCTTACCCTATGGGGTCCAATTATTGTCGGCATTATTACTTTAAACGCAGGCATGTAATTTAAATAAATTTGAACACGCTTATCGCCTAATTAAATAGGTGGTAGGGGAAGTATTATCCAAATTTCATTAAATAATAGATTCAGGTAAATATTATGACTACGCAAAACACAACAATTGATTTTTCAAAATTTGCAGATTTAAGCCCATTTGAATTAAAAGATAAACTTATTGAAGTGGCACAAACTGTTCCTGACCGCGCTTTATTAGATGCTGGTCGTGGTAACCCTAACTTTCTAGCGACACTACCTCGTAAAGCGTTTATTCGTTTGGGTGAATTTGCAGTATTGGAAGCTGAGCGCACTTACTCATACCTAGATGGTGGCTTCGGTGGCATTCCTGATGGTGTGGGCATTGTTGAGCGCTTCGACACGTTTGCAAACGACAATAAGAAAGACCAAGGCGTGCAGTTCTTAGAAAAGTCGTTGAGCTACGCAAAAGACCGTTTGGGTCTAGAGAAACAAGCTTTCTTGAATGAGCTGGTTAACGCATACCTTGCATGTAACTACCCAGTGCCACCACGCATGTTGACGAACATCGAAACCGTTGTGAAGCAATACATTGCAGAAGAGATGTACGGTCCAATGCCAATGACGACAGACTTCGATCTGTTTGCAACTGAAGGCGGTACGGCGTCTATGACGTACACCTTCCAAACTATGTTCAACAACGGTTTGTTGAAGAAAGGTGACAAGGTAGCGCTAATCACTCCAATCTTTACGCCGTACCTAGAGATTCCAGAACTGAGTGAATACGAACTGGAGATCGTTGAGCTACGTTTGGATGAGACAACATGGCAACTGCCGATGTCTGAAATCGAAAAGCTTGCAGATACAGACATCAAACTGCTTTGTGTCGTGAACCCAGCAAACCCTGCGTCTGTGAAGTTCTCGGATGAAACTCTGGATAACCTATCAAACTTCGTGAACAACGAACGTAGCGACCTGTTCATTGTGACTGACGATGTATACGGCACATTTACGGACGACTTTGTCTCACTGTTCGCGAAACTGCCATACAACACGCTTTGTGTTTACTCGTTCTCGAAGTACTTCGGTGCAACAGGCTGGCGTTTAGGCTCGATTGCGATTCAACACAACAACGTGTTTGACGATGCAATGCGCAGCCTTCCTGAAGCGCGTCAACTTGAGTTGGACGATCGTTACAAAACACTGACTCCGGAACCTCGTGAGATCAAATTTATTGACCGTATCGTAGCAGACAGCCGCAGCGTAGCGCTTAACCACACAGCAGGTTTGTCTCTTCCTCAACAAGTTCAAATGGCGCTGTTCTCTTTGAACTGCTTGATGGACTCGGAACAAAACTACAAAGAAGCATGTAAACGCATCATCCGCGAGCGTTACAAAACTCTGTACAAAAACATGGGTGTAGAAATTGAAGAAAACAAAGATCGTGTGGACTACTACACACTGCTTGAGCTCGACACTTTGGGCGGCAAATTGTACGGACCAGCCTTCGTTGAATGGTTCAAAGCGAGCGAGAAGGGCAAAGACTTCCTGTTCCGCCTTGCACATGAAACCGGCGTTATCCTGCTTCCAGGCCAAGGCTTCGATGTAGTGCACGCATCAGTTCGAGTTTCGTTAGCAAACCTTACTCACCACGAATACGAGCTTATCGGTCGTGCAACACGCAAAGTGTTGGATGAGTACTTTGCTGAGTTCCACGGCTAATTAATCCAGCCTGATTAAGAATAAGCCTCGGCGTTGTCGAGGCTATTCCGACCAAATAAGCACAGTGCGCGATATTGTGTTTATTTAGTCGCCAAGCTAACAAACTTCTCAATTAAGAGTGACTTATGAAAAGCATTATTTCTATTCAATCTCATGTGGTTTATGGCCACGCCGGAAACAGTTCTGCAGTCTTCCCAATGCAGAGAATGGGCCTCGAAGTATGGCCAATTCACACGGTTCAGTTTTCAAATCACACTCAGTACCAGCAAGGTTGGACTGGACAGAAGTTTGGGGCAGATGAAATTCATTCTCTAATGAGAGGCTTAGATAACATTGAGAAGTTAGGCGAATGTGGCGCGATACTGTCCGGTTATCAAGGCAGCGCAGAGCAATGTCGAGCGGTGGCCGAAGCGGTAAGTTTAGTCAAATCGCGTAACCACAGCGCGCTTTATGTGTGTGACCCAGTTATGGGTGATCCAGACAAAGGTTGCATTGTGGCAGACGGTGTCAAAGAAGCGATAAGCCATAGCTTGTTGCCCATCGCTGATGTGATTGTTCCTAACCAGTTTGAACTGAGCGAGTTAACAGGTGTGAAAATTGACTCTCTTTATGATGCGGTCACTGCATGTAAAAAAGCCCTAGAGCTGGGACCGAAAATGGTATTGGTGAAACACCTGCATGCACTAACAGATGACGCCTTCAGTATGATTTTAGCCACGCCGAAAGCAAGCTATTTGGCCCAACGCCCTAGTGTTGAATTTGCTATGCAGCCAGTCGGTGTCGGTGATTTGATTTCTGCGATTTTTACTTCTTGTTTGGTGAAGAAGATGTCTCCTGTCGCAGCCTTTCGTCATACACATAACGCCGTTTACGGTGTATTGGAGATCACCAAAGGCTATGGCACATGGGAGCTACAGACGATCAATGCCCAATACGAATTTGTCGAACCGACGCATGAGTTCAACGTCGTGAAAATTGCTTAGCGCAGTACCTAATTAACGGAGAAGCGTAAAGTTAGCATATAGAAACTTGGCATAATTGCTTTGATGGATCGCATCCTACAATCGCGATTATGGGGTTTAGCCGTGCCTAGCTATAGTAACTCCACACAACGAAACGGACTTCATTTTGACCCAATTAACTTCAAACTGAGTCTCTGGTCATACGCCAGAGAACATTAAATGAGACTGATTATGAATCGTTTAATTTCCTCTGGTGTGACGGTTGCACTTTCGCTGCTGATAGTAGCTTGTAGTTCACCTCATACGCTGGATGTTCGTGTTTCTCAAAGCAACTATAAAGATGTCGAGATCGCGAGTTCGACACCAAATGAGCCACTTCGAATGTGGGCCAATGAAGCGCCGGATTTTCTCTACTCAGCGCACAATCAAACCACACCGATCAAAGTAGAGGGTGAACAGCTCAATATTTTGGCCTTATCGGGTGGTGGCGTAAACGGCGCATACGGGGCCGGCGTTTTGATGGGGCTACAGGAAAAGGGGGAGCTAAAAGATTATGCCATCATTACTGGAGTCAGTGCTGGTGCCCTAATCGCTCCTTTTGTTTTCATTGGCGGTGATGCGATGCCAAAGATGAAAGAAGTCATGCTCAACATCAATGATAAGAATATTTTGGGTAAGAAGAACTTCTTAAATACCCTGTTTAAGGACGCGTTTACCGATGGTGAGAACCTCTATGATTTCATCGCAGACGCTTACCCTGAGCCCATGATTGAGGCGATGGCGCAGCAACACCGCAATGGTAAACGCCTCTTTATTGGCAGTACCCATTTTGATTCAGGCGAACTGGTGGTTTGGAATATTGGTGCGATTGCGAACAGTGATTTAACGGACAAATCTGAACTGATTTACAAGGTGCTTGCTGCGAGCGCATCGATCCCTGGTGTTTTCCCTCCACAATTTATCGATGTTGAACATGATGGAGAAACACTTGAGGAGTTACACGTAGATGGCGGTCTCGCAGCGCAGGTGTTCTTTAATCCGTCTAACTTCAACTATCAACAAATCTCAGATGCTTTGGGGTTAGAAAAAGCGCCTCAGCTGGATGTGATTCGCAATGGTGCGTTAAAAGCGCCGTATCGTCCACTAAAAGACAAAGGTTTGGACTTGGTATCGAAAAGTGTCTCAAGCCTTACGCTAGCGCAAACTCGTGGTGATCTCTATCGAATGAAATACATCAGTGAAATCAACGATATCGAGATGCAGTTTACCTACATTGATCAAGATTTCAGATACGCCAAAGTAACGAAAGATATGTTCGATCACCGCTACTTGCTGACGATTTACGAATATGGATTCAAAAAAGCCACCCAAGGGCAACTTTGGGTAACTGAACTCCCTTAATACAGGAAAACGATACAATGAAAAAAGCCGTTCTTACACTCATGATGCTTACCGCTTCCGCGACTGCATTCGCCCAAAGTGGTGCCCATCTTGACCAGCAAAAAGTGGATAGTGATATGCAGCAACTGTCTGCAATCAAAGAAGAAGGTGCAGCCTTTATTATGATTGACGAGAACTCGAGTTACGTGGCGGTCGAGTTCGTGGGAAAGTGGGAAGAGATCAACAACTATGTGTCACACAAAGAAGCGAAACAACGTAAATTGGAAAAAGTGAACAAGCAGTTCGTGTACTCTCAGGTCGGTGAAACGTTGGAGTCACTTGAGCAAAAAGTCGTTGACCACATTTACGCTGATCAACCTAAATATTTCAGTGTCGATGTCTACCGCGATTACCATGGTGACTCAGGAGAATTCAACTATTTAGCTCGTGTCGTTGAGTACAACTAAGTTAGAGAAAACCTACTGAAGCTAGTAGGTTTTTTTGTGTCGTCGAGAAGGAATTCAAACGCAGATTGTTTCCGTTACCAAGTAGCAATTCTACGATCTTGTGGTAATTTAATTAGATAACTCTAAAAAGTAAGCACAACCTATGAATTTTAGTTTTGAACAACTTCTCGCGTTCGTAACCGTTTATGAACAGCTTTCGTTTAGTAAGGCGGCGGTCAAACTCAATAAGCACCGAACCACAATAGGGCAGGTGATTACCAATCTTGAAGACCAACTGGCGGTCAACCTGTTTGAGCGAGTGGGGCGCTCGGTAGAACCGACAGAAGATGGTCATCTTCTTTACCACTATGCTAAGCAAACCATCGAACAAGCACGTACTTTCGATAAAGTCGCATTAAGTCTAGCTTACGGTGGGTTAGAGAATGTTAGTATCGCCTATTCAAGCGCTATACCACACCGTTTTCTTGTATTGCTTCGTATTCAATTAGCAGCAGATTTTCCGATGATGCGAGTTAACTTTCTTGTTCGTAATCGCAACGAAATTAAAGAGGGTTTACAGAATGGTGAGTATCAATTCGGTATTGTCAATGTACATGATAGTCGAGCAATACATAGTCTGGATGCGACGTTTTTAGGTCATTTTGAATTTGTTCCTTTCGTCCAGAAAGGTGGTGAACTCGCTTCTGTGGCACCAGATCGAGTATTGACAGCCTTGAGGAATAGTAAACAATTTGTACTGCGGTCTCTTATTGAAGAGGGAATGGGCGAAAAAGTCATCGTAAGTTCGAACCATGAAGAGGTCGACCAATTGGCCCTTGTAGTGAAAATGGTTGAAGCAGGTTTAGGATGGGCGATTCTCCCCAGAACGTTTGCCCATTCGGAGTTTTCTAATAATCATATAGAGCCAGTGGAAGCTTCTGAATTATTGGAAGGTTTTAAGTTTGGTTTTGGCCTATGGTGCCAACCCTCTAAGCAAGTCGGTGATGTAAAAAATTCAATCATGAAGGTCGTTACAGAATACCGAGAGAAAATAATCCGCGATATGACTTAGCGGCGACATGTATCTTGCTCATCCCTATCAACAACAAGACTCAATGTGAGTCTTGTTTTTTTGTGTCTGAAAAACGTTATCTTTCTAGCGAAGACTAATGTCTATTGGAAGGATATGACCCTCTATATGAGAGTATGGAATCCATACTTTTTGGCTTAATCTAATCTCGCTCAATGGGTAAGCCCAGAGCAAAAAGTGTTTTTACCATATGTCCGCTGCAAGGACGCAGATTTTCAGCCGGGTTTAGTTACCCGGCTTTTTTTATAGTAATAGAAAATGTCAGCTGTCACCCCAAGCTCTCTGTTACAACTGGCTTGTTACTTCGCTTAGCAATCCAGTACGCAACGCTACCCCAAAGCACGGTGAGTGCCCAAAGGGCCGTCCAATGTGGAGCGACTTGTTGCCAGGTTGCCCCCATTTGGTTTAGCGCTAAGAAAGCTTTTATCGCCCAAGTGCTTGGGCTTAAATCAGCAATCCATAATAAGGGAGTAGGTATGGCTTCAATCGGCCAAATAAAACCAGCCAAGAAAATGAGCGGCATAGAGCTCACTAGGACGACTAAGGTGACAAGTTCACGCCGAGGTAATAAGTAACCTAGCCAGAAGCCTAGTCCGCAACAACCTAAAAAGAACGGTAACAACATAGCCAGCAATTCTCCCGCGTTGGCGATATGGTTTACGTTTAAGCGTTCGAAGCTAAAACCAAAATAATAGGCGCCGAGTAAATAATAAATTGCCACAAATACTAACGTTCTCACAAGCAGCAGCGATCCCGTTGATACTTGTGACCAATAGCCACGACCATGACGCTGTGTTCCCGTTTGCAATCCAACCGCCATGATCAACGTTTGTTGTAAAATCAGAACAAATACTGCCGGCACTACGTATTCGATGTAACCCATGGTTGGGTTGAACGTCGGTTTCATATTAAGCTTAATAGCAGAGTAATTATGGCTAGCCATACTCATGGGCACACCATCTATCACCATTTTACTGACTTTCACTTGGGCCCCTAATGTGCCTCCCGCTTGGGCCAATCCTTCTACCACGGTTCCGTACACGAGAAAATACGAGGCGTCCGCAGCGTAGGCCAGAGTCGGGCTTTTACCTAGCATTAGGTCTTTGTAAAAGTGTTCTGGTATGACTAAAAAACCGGTGATCTCTCGTTGTAAAAATGCTTGCTTTGCATCGGCAATCGTATGAAGTCGAGTGACTACGTTGACTTGCGGAGTGGCATCAACCATACGTTCTAGCTTTAAACTCGTCTGACTACCATCTAGATTAACAATCGCGATTGGTTGTTCACGAGGCGTTTGTTGTGCATAAGGCAAAGGGTATAAAAACGAGTAAAATACGACACCACCAAACACGGTCAACGTAACGACTGGATTGGTTAGAACGGCCTTAAGTTCCGCTTTAATCAGTTGCCACAATGTCATACCGCCTCCTTCGCTTGGCGTGTTGATGAAGCTGTTCGATGTTTACCCATCAAGGCTGCGGTAATGAGCAGAGGCATAACGTAACCAATCATAGGCCATAGCGAGCTTAAAGATTGTGCGGCCGATGCTCCATAGCTTGCTTGACTCACTTGTACTTCAATGTAATGGGTAATCGGCAATAATGAACGCCATGCATAAGCGAGCGTGTTCATGTCAGAAACTGGGAATGTAATTCCCATGAACGCGAAACTTGGAGCCGTAAACGCGCCAGCAAAACTCATCGCACGTGCAGGATCCATCGACAAGAAGAAGAACAACGCTCCCATAATGATACAGGCGATAACCGTCGCCAATTGTGCTAGTAGCATAACCACAAAACTGCCTTCCATTGGCCAATCAAGCACGGAATAAAACCAGTACAAGAACAACGCACCTTGCGCCATAAAGACCGGAATGTACTGACTTAATAGGGTAGTGAGCCTGGCGTATGGCTTTTCGCCCAAAAATGCAAAGCCATTCTTTCCACCATAAATGCGAAAGTGCGCGGCAAGAATCAAAATAGTGCTTACTACAATACATATTTGCCAAATGGCTGGCACGATAGCCGTTACCAAAAATTGTGCGTAGTTATTGTTACGGTTAAATAATGCGGTTATTTGTGTCGACACTGGTACAGCCTGTCCAGCCGCTGCTAACGTTGTGGTGTTACCCTTAGCCAAGTTTCCCATTACTTCAACCTGAGCGTCGAAATAGCCTTGTGCTTGCGCAACGGCAGAGTTGATCAGTTTCGCTACCAAAATGTACTGACTGTTGTAAAAGACAGAAAGTTGAGGTTGGCGGTGCTGGAGAATATCTTGGTCGAACTTAGATGGGATGACCGCGTAAGCATAGATATCGCCTTCAATCATCGCATTTTTTGCTTCGCTTGCACTGGTGTAGTGATAGTTAACAGCCAGGCTCGACGACGCATCCAAAGATTGAATGAGCTTTCGAGAAAGTTGGGAATGTTGTAGATCAACCACACCGATTGGCAGATCCCGGGCAATGCCCGCAGAGAACACTCCCCAAATCATCATCGCGAGCAAAATCGGTATCCAAGTAAGGCACGAAAGCAACCACTTGTCTCGTCGTAAGATATGCCGCTGTGAAATCTTAATCGTCATAGCATTAACCTAGTGGTTGTGATTAAAGTTCAACGACAACACTCATTCCCATACGCAGTTCAGGTTCGGGTTGAGCTGGACGAGCTTCTACTTCAAAGGTACGAAGATCAAAACCTTGAGAAGCATCGGTTGCTCTCCAAGTTGCAAAGTCACCCATAACGGCAACATGCGTTACTTTGAACTCAACATTTTTATTTAAGGCAGGCAAATAGGCATCAAAGGTTGCTCCTTTTTTAAAGTGTTGAAGGTAATCTTCACGCACATTCAGTGTCGCCCAGGCATCTTCTGTATCTATCACAGTAACTACTGGGAAGCCCTGAGGTGCTAATTCACCACTTTGAAGCAGAACTTGAGAGACTTCGCCGTCGAACCAGCTGTAGATCTGAGTATCTTTCGCATACGCTTCTACTTCGGCTACGGCACCTGATGCCATGCGCGCTTTTTCCGCCGCAGCCACTTTGGTTTCACTTCTAGCGCCTTCTTTTGCCATTTCATACATTTGAAACGCAGCACTTTCTGTGTATTTCGCTGCTTGCCATTGAGTTAAAGCTTCATCGCGTTTTTGTTCTGCAACCACGCCATCGTTATAAAGGTTATTCACACGATTGTAGGTTTTTTCCATTAAATTCGCAGCGGCTTTGGCTTTCATCCACTGATCTTTTGCTGCTTGGATTTGTTGCTCACGTGCGCCTTTCTCAGCTTCTTGAGCTAAGGCGTCCGCCGCTTTTTCACCTGCTTTTGCTTGTTCTAACTTCGCTTCAATTTCAGGACTATGAAGGGTAAAAATAAGCTGACCTTTCTCTACATCGTCGCCTTTACGGACCATGACCTCGTCAATACGGCCTGGAACTTTTGAGGAAATGCTGTACTGCTGGGCTTCAATCAATCCTTGTAAGCGGATCGGTTCTGGTTGATAGGCTTGGTAAAATTGGTAGCCAACCCAAGAGACAACACCCAAAGCACAAAGTGAGAGTAAAACGGGTTTTAGTGATTTAGCTGCCATGATTTATTTCACCTCTTTGGATGTTGAAGCAGGGATATAAGCGGTATTTTGATATTGTTCGAAGCTGTTCATTTCACTGCTCAATGCGAGTAGCTTGGTTAAAGATATTAAATAGCGGAAACGCGCCGCTGAACGTTGTGTTTCTATACTCGCGACATAAAGTTGTGCATCCACAACATCCAGAGAAGACGACAGACCCTGAGTAAATGCTTTTTCACGCAAGCGCAGATTTTCGTTAGCGAGTTCAATGCTAGATGCGAGCCCTTGTACTTCATCAATGGCTTGCTGAGCCTCCAAGTATGTCTTTTGGACTAACAGCGATAAGTCTTGTTTGGCTTGGGACTTTAATGAGTCGACCTGCGAGACGACGCTTTGAGCGGCTTTGACTTTTTCGCTTCGCCCTGATGATTCAATCAGTGGAATGCTGACACCAACACCAACTAACCAGTCAGGCTTCATTTGGCTTGCGAGAGAATCGTCTTCATACAAGCTGTAGTCGCCGTAAAGATAAACTTCAGGGTAGTATTTCCCTTTTTCTGCTTTGATTAAGCTAGAGGCTTGTTTGTGTTTAGCGCTCAGAAGTTCTAACCCCGGATAGGTAAGCAGCGTTTGATCGACAAAAGCGCTAAGAGGGGGAAGACTGTCGTTGATAAACAAAGATTCAGCGGGCTCTACGGCATCATCTTGCGCGAGTAATTTACCTAATGCAGCCTGAGCGATACTCAAATCGCTGGCTGCTTTACGTGTTTCTACAGATGCTTTATCTAAAGAAGCCTCGGCTTGCAGGCGCTCAACGTGCGCGATTTGTCCTTGCTCTTCAAGCTTAATGGCAAAATCTCGATGCTTTTTTAGCCCAGCTTCAACCGCTTGCCGCGTTGCGAGTACTTCCTTTGCCAGTACGACAGAAAAGTAGTACTTCGATAAATCTTCAAAACGCGCTTGTTGTTCCATTAAAAGCTGACTTTTCGCCTCATCCGTTTTGCCTTCTGCTGCTGATTGAGCCGCAGAAATTCTACCACCAGTAAAAATTGGCCAAATGGCACGAATAGACGAAGAGAAAATATCGCGCTCGGTTATGGTCGAAGTGGTATTAGCTAAGGCACCAAAAATAGGCTGAAAAGCAGGAGGTACGTTAATGTGTGCTCCTGTGCTGTCTAGAATCTGTTTTCCCGACAGCGTGATATCGGTATCTAAACGCGTGTAATTCGCGCCAATGGTAACTTGAGGTAAGTTGAGATTGCTGGTGGCACTCTCTTGGTATTGGTAGTTCTCGACGTTTGAGCGTTGAGCTTTAAGAGAATAGTTGTTTTCTAGCAATAGCTGCCATGCGGTATCAAAAGTGATCGGTGCCGCATGACAGGCAAGGGAAATCGAGCTGCTAAGTAAGCCCAGTATCCAAAACTTTCCTGTTTTTTTCATAATGGCTGCTTTGTCGTAGAGTATTAGCTCTAATATAAAGGATTCGTAACTGCGTGTTAAGTAGGAGGGAAAATTGGGCAGTAGTATGCGCCCAGTTATATTTGTGCTGGGCGCGGGAGATGTTACAAATTTATTTCGTATATGGACAGTGAAACTCCGCTCTCCACTCGAGCTGACGAGAACCTCGCATCGTATTCAATAGATCTTTTCCACTCATTTGAGGGAACGATAACAGGACTTTGAGATCAGAAGTACCGCCTCCGTTTTTTTCATAAGCCCTGACGTGTGTAAATGTTGAATACATATTCTCTGACAGCATCGCCTTATTCAGGCATATTCCAAAGGTATCGCGTTCCATGTTTGGTGTTCCTTCTAACTATAAATGCACCTCTGTTTATAGTTTTCCAGTTTTCAGATGGTGTCTAAGTGTTTGTCATATAGTCAGTATTTGTGTTTTGTTTTATTTTTGTCCAAACCACTGACATCAATGTTGAGCTTTTAATAGACTTCCAGCTTCACTGCTTTCAAACCGAAACTCTCATTGGTTTCGTTGATTAAAAATTATACGTTGTAAAGTCTAAAAACGCCTCAAAAACCGCTAAAATCGATGTGATCGCGATCATGATTTTAAGGGCAATTTATGTATGGAATTGAGTATCAGAGAGGAATGCTAAATTTGGTGAATGGTTGTAATTTTATGTTTCAGCTCGTCGATTAATTAACCGTAAACTCTGCGGTTTGTTTGCCTTCCTCACAGATTTATCACCGCGACAACGTCATGCTGTTAACTGAGTGTTAACGTTACGCTCAAGAGTGAATCACAAGGATGTATCAATGAGTTGGAAAACCATCAGCTTTCGTAAGCGGATGCTCATTATCATGACGCTATCGGGGTTGATAGAGCTGTTATTGCTTGTCGCCGCGGGGTTCACTTATCTCAAAATCAATCAAGAGCAAGAAATGGGAGAAAAAGCACTGGGTGTTGCCCGTTTTTTAGCGGACTCAGCGGTTGTTCGTGAAATGATCGAAACCCAAAACCCCCAGCCATACCAACTTCGCTTTCGAGAATTAACCGAAGCTATAGGTGCTGCATTCATCGTTATTGGCGACCATAAGGGAGTACGCTTAATCCACCCTGTTGATGAGCGGTTGGGCAAGCCAATGAGAGGTGGCGACAATCGTCGAGCGCTAGAACGGGGGTTGTCTTATGTTTCGACGGCACAGGGCTCGTTAGGTTATTCAGTTCGTGGTAAAGCTGCGATTTTTGACGAGCAAGGGAACATCATTGGTGTGGTTTCAGTTGGCTATTTGCTCGACCGACTGCAAGACCGCATCGAACCATTTTTGGCCTTTTTGATTTTAATGGTCATCGTAGTTGTCGTCGCTAATGCCATTGTATCTAATTATGCGTCGAGAAAGTTTCAGCGCGCCATTTTAGGCTTTGAACCTGAAGAGATAGGGCGGTTGTACGGCGAATTAGAAGTGACGATGAGCACCATCAAAGAGGGCGTGTTAAGCATTGATGCCCAAGGGATACTTCGCTCGATAAATCGTAGTGCCTGCCAGATTCTCGGTATTGATAGAGAATCAGCGCTCAATAAACCTTTGACTGACACGCTGCGTGATAGCGATCTATATACAGTATTAGAAAGCGGGCAGGAAGATCATGATATTGAAATATTCCTTAATCATAAGCGCCTGATTGCAAATCGCTCTCCAATTTATGTTGATGGAAAAATCGTGGGGGCGGTATCGAGTTTCCGTTTAAGGGATGAAATTAATGATCTAACCGAGCAGCTATCACAAACCAAGGAATATGCAGATTTGTTACGTTCGCAAACCCATGAACATCGAAATAAGCTCAACACCATTAGTGGGCTAGTACAAATGGGTGAGCTTGATGCGGTGCAAAAGTTAATTGGACAAGAAACCGCACACTATCAAGCAATGATTGAGTTTTTAAGAGATACCGTTAAGGACCCGCTAATTGCAGGTATGTTGCTTGGAAAAACTGAACGTGCTCGCGAGTTAGGCTTACAACTGGTGGTTGAGGAAGGCAGTCGTCTGGAGCCCCTACCTGAGTGGCTAAATTCGGAAGACCTTGTCACAATTTTGGGTAATTTGATTGATAACGCTTTCGATGCCACGTTAACTTCAATTCGCGATGAATCAAATGTTGCGTCAGAACGCAGAAACATTGATGTGTCCGTTAGCGATTACGGAAATGAAGTGATACTTGAGGTGATAGATCATGGTTGTGGCCTCCCAAAAACAATGGATCCACAAACATTATTTACAAAAGGCGTTTCAACGAAATCTCGTCAAAATCGAGGTGTTGGGTTGCACCTTGTCAATCAGCTTGCTACTCGATATCACGGCCATGTTGAGATGATACCCAATACAAATTATGGGACAAGAATAACGGTGTACTTACCCAAGGAAGAACAATTATGAGTATGGCGACTCGCGTAATGATCATTGAAGATGATCTGGCTATTGCTGAGCTGCACCACAAATACTTAAGCCAACTGACAGGTTTGGAAGTGGTTGGAATTGCGACCACGAGAATGGAAGCAGAAATGCAACTCGACATTCTTAAGCCAGATTTACTATTGATGGATGTCTATCTTCCCGATGGCACAGGGCTTGAGATACTAAATACACTGCGTGCAAGTAACCAAACGTGTGATGTCATTTTGATTACAGCCGCAAGGGATGTCGATACATTACAACAGGCGATGAGGGGTGGCGTTGTCGATTACTTGTTAAAACCAGTGATGTTTCCACGCTTAGATGCCGCACTGAAAAAGTATGTGTCCCAACGCCAACAACTAGACATCGTAGAGAGTTTGGATCAGAACCTCGTTGATAAAATGCTGCAGTCTCACGCCAATCAAGACAACTTGCCGAACCGATTACCAAAAGGGATTGATGGTGTAACCCTAGACAAGATCAGGGAGTTGTTCCCAAATGGCAGTGCGCTGACCGCTGATGAGGCAGGCGAAAAGATCGGCGCGAGCCGAACAACGGCGAGGCGCTATTTGGAGTATCTTATCAGCACTGGTGAACTAGAGGCTGATTTAAACTATGGCTCTGTTGGTAGGCCAGAAAGGTGCTATAAAAAAGTGACACGGTAGCGTTTATATTGATGCTCTATGCAAAATAAAAAGCGATGGCTTATTGTAGAAACCATCGCTTTACAAATTACTGCTGTTCCGCTCTAAGAGGTTAGAAGTTGTATTCTAACTTCGCTTCGATAGAGCGCTCAGCGCCAAACCAACAGTTATTTTTGTCGTAACAAGAATAGTATTCTTTATCGAATAGATTGCTTGCAGAAAGCGTGACGCTAGCCCCTTTCATTGATTCAGATACCGTTGAGAAATCGTAACTTGCTGCCAAATCAAACAAGGTGTAGTCCGGTACTTTTTGACTATTCTGTGCATCAATTTGTGCTTCCCCGACATAGCGAACGCCAGCACTGGTACGAAGGCCTGAAAGATTTCCTTCAAAGAAGTAATTGGCCCATAGAGAGGCCGTTTGCTCAGGTACCCAAACCGGCGTTTTACCTTCTTGGTTGTAATAACTGTCCTCGGTAATCTCCATATCGGTATATGTATAGCCTAGAGTGAAATCAGCTTGTGCTGTGGCTTGCCATTTTGCCTCAAGTTCAATACCTTGTGATACCACTTCGCCCGCTTGATAGTTCGGTGCATAAGGATTATTCGGATCGGTCAAGATCGCGTTTTTCTTCGTAATATGGAAGAGTGCTAAGTTACCTGAGATATCACCAGATAATGGGGCGTATTTAAAGCCTAACTCCCATTGATGACCGGTTGATGGCTCAAATGCTTTACCAGAAGAGTCGGCACCCGCAATTGGCTCGAAACTTTCCGAGTAAGTAAGGTATGGCGAGAGACCAAAGTCTAGCTCATACAAACCACCGACTCGGAAAGATACGTTGGTATCGTCTAACTCTTCCTTGCTGTTGGATACTGTTCCTAGATAATCGCTAACGGCGTCTGTATTTGAATCGTATTTATCCCAACGAAGACCTGCAATCATTACAAGTTGGTCGTAACGAACTTGATCTTGGAAATAAACGCCAATCTGCTTCGTTTTGATATCTAAGTTTTGTTTGTATTGGAAATTCAGTGCATTACGATCAATGCTGTTGTGGTCAGGATTAAAAATGTCCTGAGTTAGCGAATACCCAAGCGTGTCTTTGTATTTTACATCTGAATCTAGATACTGATAATCAAGCCCGAACAATAAGTTATGTTCAAAATTTCCTGTTTTAACGTAGCCAGATAGTTGGTTGTCAATCACAAAGGATTTGGACTTTTCATCGGTTAAATAGGCATTTCGACCAACGGTACGGTTATCCGCTTCAAGTGCACCGTTATATGTGTTTTCCTGATAGGCATCGGCGGTCATGTAGCGGGCATTCTGTAGAAATTGCCAATTGTTGTTAAAGTCGTGTTGGACTTTGTAACCCATCATCAGAACTTCGCGTTCGTAAGTGTTCCAGTCCTCATCCCCCAAATAAGTGCTTGGTGACATCGAGCCAAGTGGGTTTTTAATCACTGAGCCAGACGCAGGCACAGTCGTGTAGATACCTGCTGATGGATCATTTTGATAGTAAACATTCACGTTCACTAATGTGCTTTCTGTCGCTTGCCAATTGAAAGATGGGGCGAGTACATAACGTTCGTCTTCAGACGTATCGGCTTGACCATCTCGCTGTTTAGCTAGGCCTACAATACGGTAATCCACATTAGAATCACCAATTTGTCCTGTGGTGTCGAACGTCAGTTCTTTTAGGCTGTTAGTCCCAGTACTAATCGAGACAGAGTGCGAGGGTGTTGACTGAGGCGCCTTGGCGATAATGTTGACCATACCTCCTGGTGGAATATTGCCGTAAAGAACAGACGTTGGCCCTTTAAAAACCTCGATTTGCTCAAGAGCAACGGAATCGACCTGAGGTTGAAGGTTCCAACCGTTGTACAGCAAAGGAAGACCATCATAAAAGTTGGTGTAGTTAATAAAACCACGAATATTGAATAGGTCAAGTCGGGAAACGGCACCGCCACGCAATTCTGTATTTACGCCAGGCGCGTAACGCAATGCTTCGCTCACCGAGTTTACGCCGCGCAGGTCCATGTCATCTTTAGTGATTACCGTGATCGCTTGCGGTGTTTCCTCCGGTTCTAAAACGGTTTTAGTTGCGGTGTTTCGGTATGTTTCTCCTAGCACCGTAATCGTTTCGTGTTGGGATACGCTCTCAGTCGCATTGGCGTGGCCAGCGAGCAATGCGGATACGACGATAGCAACCGCTGAACGATGAAATCGAATCGGACTTTCCATATTTATAAATTCCACTACTTTTTCTATTTATTGATAATGATTGTTATTTGTATTCTATATTCAAAGAAATAGGAAAAGTTAACAATTTGGTGCAAAACACTAATCTTTGGAACTTATTCTTCTGTTCTTAGGTTTTAAAGATAGCGAGTCGTTTGGCTCGACAGGAATCCAATACTGCATTTGTGCTTGTTCGCTATCAACATCATAACCTTCTGGATAAAGCTCTAACTCATAACCATCGATAGCATGATAATTAGAGTAGGGTAGCCAATGTAAAATAAACCATTCCAGCGTTGAGGCGAGCTCTGATGCTTTGCCTATGTGTGTAATGACGGCGTAGGTTTGCTCAGGAACAGCCAAGAGGTCTAACCCCGAGTTGGAAGAGTTCGTTGATCTTGGTGCGTTTGCTGTTGGACTGCACTCATAACCTGCCCAATACTCAAGTTGTTGGTTGTTTGAATACGCTTGAGTCACATCAATCACGCCAAAGTAACTACTTTCCGAATTGTTAAGGTTTTCAGATGAATAAAGACGTGACCAAAGTGACGGTACTTTGGATTGGAAATCGGGCGCAGCGGAAAACAATCCGTGAATAGGTTCATGATAACCAGCAAGTTCAAAAGCCGGTTTTGTTTCTATTCGAACTTCAATAAAGCGCTGATGTTTTTTCTCTTCTTTTGGTGTCTTACGCAGCGTCAAAGGTTGTCTCAACCCGGAGAGCTGTTGCGTTTTTCGATATTCACGGGGGCTTTTTGAAAACATATTCCTGAACGCTCGGCTAAATGCGTGTTCAGATGTAAATCCCATTTCTATCGCTATATCTAACGAGCGGTCAGAAGTATGGATTAAGCGCTCAGCCGCAAGGCTAAGTTTAAGCTCTCTGATATAGTGAGCGACGGATACGCCAGTGTGTTGTTGAAATACGCGTTGCAGTTGCCAGCGAGACCAACAACTTGCTTTCGATATTTCATCTACGCTCAGAGTGCTGTCTAAGTTGGTGTGAATGTAGTCAAGCACCGATTGTATTCGGTTTATGGGATGTGGGTTAATGGCGCTTGATTTCATGGCGTTCTACTTTCACATTAATAGTGATTTCATTATCTTTAATTGAGTATCATTATCAATAGCATGATGAAATAAAAAGTAAGTAACACAGATCACGATAAAACTGTAATGGATTGCAAGGATGAGTAATTATTGCCCACATTAGAGTTTTTGCTTAAATTTTGGAGCGTTCAGATGAAACTTTTTTTATCAATAAAATACAATCGCTTATGACGTTTTGTGCAACTTATTTAAACGTTTGCACTGGCAAGTGTTGATGTAAATCAAATAGTCGTAGACAATATTGCCCCGTGTCGGACTCTCCTCCAGCGAGTACAGTGTGTACTTTTGAGACATAAGTGACTTAAATGACCTCAATACGTCGTGTTTTCAAGAATCGGAAATGCAACTTCTTGAGGTTCTTTGGGCCCATAGACTTTACCTATCAACGTAATAGGTAAGACCAATTTTCTATTTTGAGGTGCCATTGATAGGGTTGGCTCATTCTCTAGCCGTATCCGGGCACACAATAAGTACCTCGTTTTTAAGGGAAAGATGATGGTAATACCAGAAAACAGCAGCATCGTTATTTTTGGTGCTTCAGGTGACCTTACGTACCGTAAGCTCATTCCTGCTTTATACCACCTCTACGCGAACAAGCAGCTTCCAGAGAATTTTGCCATTCTGGGTGTAAGTCGCACTGAATACAGTGATGAGTCTTACCGCGCGAAGCTGAAAAAATCGCTTCAGGAAATGGAAAAGACTGAGCCAGAAACGCTTGATGCATTTATTAACCATCTGCACTACCAAGCAATTAATACTTCTGACACACAAGATTACGGTAAGCTATCTTCTCGCTTAGACCAACTTGCGGACGAATATCAATTCGAGCAACGCAATACGCTTTTTTACTTAGCAACCCCACCAAGTTTATACAGTGTGATCCCTGCAAGTCTTGCAGCACATGGTCTTAACAGTGAAGAGGATGGCTGGAAACGCCTGATCATTGAGAAACCATTCGGCTATGATCTTGAATCGGCGCGTATTCTGGACAAAGAAATTCACGAGCACTTCCAAGAGCATCAAATCTACCGAATTGACCATTACTTAGGTAAAGAAACGGTACAAAACCTGCTTGTGCTTCGTTTCTCTAATGCGATGTTTGAGCCGCTTTGGAACCGTAACTTCATTGATTACGTTGAAATCACAGGCGCAGAATTCCTTGGCGTAGAGGAGCGTGGTGGTTACTACGACAACTCTGGCGCTGTGCGCGACATGTTCCAAAACCACTTGCTACAAGTATTAGCAATGGTAGGTATGGAACCACCAGCGCAAATCAATGCAGACTCGATGCGCGATGAAGTGGTAAAAGTGCTTCAATGCTTAAAGCCATTAGACGAAAACGCTCTGCGCAATGACCTAGTATTAGGCCAATACACGGCGTCTGAAGTTCGTGGGCAAAGCCTACGCGGCTACCGTGAAGAGCCGGGAGTTGCAGACGATTCTCGTACAGAGACTTACATCGGTTTGAAAGCGTACATCAACAACTGGCGTTGGAATGGCGTGCCATTTTACGTGCGTACTGGTAAGCGTCTTCCAACACGCGTTACTGAGGTGGTTATCCACTTTAAACAAACACCGCATCCTGTGTTTGGTCAAAACGCACCAGAAAACAAGCTGATCATTCGTATTCAACCAGACGAAGGCATTCAAATGAGCTTTGGCTTGAAAGAGCCAGGCGCAGGCTTTGAAGCGAAGGAAGTGAAAATGAACTTCCATTACGCTGACCTGCAAGAAACGCAAATGCTAACGGCATACGAGCGTCTTCTACTTGATGCTTTGAATGGTGATGCTACGCTATTTGCACGTAGTGATGCGGTGGAAGCGTGCTGGCAATACGTACAGCCAATCTTAGATTTTAAGCAAGATCCACAATCCCTCTTCGGGTACGCATGCGGCACTTGGGGACCTAAAGAGTCAGATGACTTGTTACAGCGTGATGGCCGTGCTTGGCGTTTCCCATGTAAAAACTTAACAGATACGGATTACTGTGAACTATGATCAACCATAAGATCTACCAAACAGCAGAACAGGTAGTTGAAAGCCTAGCTAACGATATGAAAGCGTTTAGCGAAATGGGCAGACCTGTTCACATCTCTCTTTCTGGCGGCAGCACTCCTAAAATGCTGTTTAAACTACTGGCTTCAGAGGCTTACGCAACCTCCATTCAATGGGAAAACCTCCACTTTTGGTGGGGTGACGAACGTTGTGTTGCCCCTGACGACGCAGAAAGCAACTACGGTGAAGCGAACACGTTGTTGTTTAGCCAAGTAAATATTCCTGCAGAAAACATTCACCGCATCCGTGGCGAAGATGAGCCTAAAGCAGAAGCCGAGCGCTTTGCAAAAGAGATGGCAGAGGTAATCCCGAATGAAAACGGCACACCTGTGTTTGACTGGATCTTATTAGGCGTTGGTGCAGATGGTCATACAGCTTCTCTGTTCCCTGGCCAAACGAATTATGATGATGCGAACCTATCTCTTGTGGCGTCGCATCCTGAATCGGGCCAACTTCGTGTGTCGAAAACCGCACGCGTATTAGAAGCAGCGAAACGCATTAGTTACTTAGTGCTTGGTGCAGGAAAAGCGGACATTGTTGAAGAAATTAACAGTTCACCAGCACACGCACTGCCATACCCAGCGGCTAAGATTCAAGCGAAATCGGGCCTAACGGAATGGTATTTAGATTTAGACGCGGCAGCAAAAATTGCTTAAGACGCTGCTCGTCGATGAAATAAAATTGGAGAGAAACAATGAAAGGTGATATCGGTGTAATTGGCCTAGCAGTAATGGGTCAAAACCTTATCCTAAACATGAATGATCACGGCTTTAAAGTGGTTGCTCACAACCGTACTGCTGCTAAAGTAGACGAGTTCCTGGAAGGTCCAGCAAAAGGCACGAACATCATCGGTGCATACTCTCTAGAAGAACTAGTAGAGAAGCTAGAAACGCCGCGTAAAGTAATGTTGATGGTTCGCGCTGGTGACGTTGTAGACAAGTTCATCGAAGCGCTAGTACCTCTGCTAGACAAAGGCGACATCATTATTGACGGTGGTAACACTAACTACCCAGATACAAACCGTCGTGTTGCTGCACTACGTGAAAAAGGTATCCACTTCATCGGTACTGGTGTATCTGGTGGTGAAGAAGGTGCGCGCTTCGGTCCATCTATCATGCCTGGCGGTGCTGCTGAAGCATGGGAAGCGGTTAAGCCTATCTTCCAAGGTATCGCTGCGAAAACTGACGCTGGTGAGCCATGTTGTGACTGGGTTGGTAACGACGGTGCTGGTCACTTCGTTAAGATGGTACACAACGGTATCGAATACGGTGACATGCAGCTTATCACAGAAGCTTACCAGTTCATGAAAGACGGTCTTGGTATGTCTGCAGACGAGATGCAAGCAGTATTCGCTGATTGGAACAAGACTGAACTAGACAGCTACCTTGTTGAAATCACGGCTGACATCCTTGGCTACAAAGATGAAGACGGTGAGCCTCTCGTTGAGAAGATCCTAGACACAGCAGGCCAAAAAGGTACTGGTAAATGGACTGGTATTAACGCACTAGACCTAGGTATTCCACTAACACTTATCTCTGAGTCTGTATTCTCTCGTTGTCTATCTGCACTGAAAGACCAACGTGTTGAAGCTGAATCTCTATTCGGTAAGACAATCACTCCTGTTGAAGGCGACAAGCAAGAGTGGGTTGATGCACTACGTCAAGCGCTACTAGCTTCTAAGATCATCTCTTACGCTCAAGGCTTCATGCTAATGCGCGAAGCATCGAACGAGAACGGTTGGGACCTAAACTACGGTAACGTAGCCCTAATGTGGCGTGGTGGTTGTATCATCCGCTCTGCGTTCCTAGGCAACATCCGTGATGCGTACGAAGCGAACCCAGACATCGCATTCCTAGGTTCTGATGAGTACTTCAAAAATATCCTACAAGGCAGCCTAGCAGCATGGCGTAAAGTAGCAGCGAAGTCTCTAGAGTCTGGTATCCCAATGCCATGTACGATTTCTGCGCTATCTTTCCTAGACGGTTACACAACAGCTCGTCTACCAGCGAACCTGCTTCAAGCTCAACGTGACTACTTCGGTGCTCACACTTATGAGCGTATTGACCGTCCACGTGGTGAATTCTTCCACACTAACTGGACTGGTACAGGCGGCGACACAGCGTCTACAACTTACGACGTGTAATCGTTTTAAGTAAACCGACTAAATATAAAGATATAAAGGGATGCCCAAGTGGCATCCTTTTTTGTGTCTGTAAGATATTGGTAGATTTAAAAGTTACATTAAACGTTGATTCGTCACGCACTTCTCAGAAATGGGAGAGCATGCATTTGCTAGCAGTTTAATATTTCTCTTCGAAGAGTGAAGCTAAGCCGCTCTCTGCCGTCTCCTCAACTATAAGGTAATAGAAATGACACAACAGAAGCATCCATTTCACACAGCTTTCGTGTTGCTTATGTTCATATTACTGATTACTTACTCCATCTATCGCCTTTATCATCATTTCGTTTTCGAATCTCTACCGCTTCAGCTCAGTAGTGGTTTTCAAGTGGTCTACATTGATGCGTCATATGTTTTAAGTATCGCAAGCTTACTCTTGTGCCCTACATTATTGGTCTATATTTTATTTGATCGAATGACTCAGTTAGTCAAAGTGCCGATTAAAGTGATAACTATAACAGTTGTCTTGTCCCTTATCGTTGCTATTCCAGGTCAAGTTTTTGAATTTGGGCGATTGAAATATATTGCAGAAAATAATGGTTACTCAGCGTGTCCACCTTTCACAATTGCATCAAGCGGAATGTTTGTAGAAGCTATGGTAAAAGAAGAAAAATACTGTATAGAACCAGAAATTAATCGTATTGGTATGTATGGTTATTTTCACGAACTCGAACGGATTGATAACTATATCAAGTCACACGGAAATGACATCCAATAGAAAAGAGCGCCTAGGCGCTCTTTTCAGTGGTCGTTTTCTTGTTTTGATAAAACCTGTCTTTTAGGTAGAGAATTGCACTGACCACAAGAGCCACTAAAGAAACAGTAAATAGGGCGTACATGCTGATAATCCATGCGAATGTGGCCGTCAAGAATGCAATGAAGGAAAACATCCTGCTGAAAGACATCACATGGCCAAGTTTGTTACTTTTCATAAACGCCTCCCGAAGCTAAGTGGGGATAGACAATTGTGGTCATATGCCACACTTTTAATTGTCTGCTCTTTTGGGGCGTTTCACACAAAAAAGTGGCTAAAGATTTCTCAAAAAAGGTGAAATATTGAACCGGTAGACAAATCGTTAAACTGAGTTGCACAGATATGACTTCGGTTGTCTATCACTTCAAAGTTTTTAACTACGCAGATTAAGGGCATGTAGCGTTATTATTATCGTATTCGAACTCTACGATACACAATTGCAAGTGAACCTACACTCGTAAGCTCATCCCTGTCGTCAGTTACAGTAAAAGCTTTTTTCTCTTTTTAACAATACCTTAGTAATTACGGGCAACTAAATCCGTTTTTCGATCGAAACTCAGATTGCACAAAAGGTGAAAAAGAGTGCTAGGTAAGCCTTTAAACTACGCCTATAATTATCGCCCACATGGAGGATGTTTATTATATGAACATCCTTTATTTTTTGAAACTAGCAACAAGGATCCAGTAAAACATGTTTTTCTGGTTTTGTTTACGTCGACCAAGAAGGTAATTAACACAGCAAATTGAGGTTCTAAGATGACTCTTAACAAGTACTTTGTTTTCATTCCAGCAGAATTGGAACAGGAAATGCACAAGGACAATCAAGTGATCTCTGAGAAGGAAACTCAACGTCAGGCATTAGTAAAACAGGCACAACAACAAGGCGGCCTGTAAGCTAGGTTTCAAAGAGAAAGAGCACCGCAACGGTGCTCTTTTTATATCTGAGGTCGTAGAATTAACTTAATATGCCAAGGCTTTTCAATTTTCTGTAAATGGTATTTCGGCTCACACCAAGCATACGAGACGTTTTGCTAATGTTCCCCTGGTTGGCTTGATATGTTTTGAGCAACTTATCTTCGACGGTTGCACGCAGTTCTGAAGTTGGTTCAGCCGATGCTGCTCCTTCTTGAGCTTGGCTTAGTTTCTTACTTAGGTGGGCTGGGACGTGTGTGAGTTCCAATATTTCTTCACCTTGCGCCATTAAGGCGGATACTTTGATTAAACTATCGAGTTCACGCAAATTTCCTGGCCATGAGTAAGACAGCATCAGAGAAAGTAGGTGAGGGCAAAGCTGTTGTTCAGATTCGGCGTGACGCCGATGAATGTTCTCAATCAGTTGTCGTTTATCTTCACGCTCCTCAAAGCGAGGTAGCTCAATGATCAAGCCATTAAGGCGATAATACAAATCTTGGCGGAACAATCCTTCGCTGACCAAATGTTCCAGATCTTTATGCGTGGCTGCAATGATTTGTGTATCGACTTGAATACTTTGGTTTGAACCCACGGGAAGCACGGTTTTATCTTGCAATACATGGAGCAACCGGCTTTGAGCTTCCAAGGGTAAATCTGCGATTTCATCCAGAAACAAAATCCCTTTGTGTGCTTGGCGAATTTTTCCCTGATAGCCTTTGCTGTTTGCTCCAGTAAAGGCACCGGCTACGTAGCCAAATAATTCAGATTCAACCAGATCTTTTGGTAGCGCTCCGCAGTTGACGGAAACTAACGGTCCCGTTTTTCTCTGGCTGTTTTTATGGAGTGCTTTTACAAACTCGTTTTTGCCAACACCAGTCTCCCCGAGAATCAACAAACTGATGTCTTTATCGATGACGCGATTAGCTTGCTGCCAACAGTGCTCAACAGCGGAGTCGCCATAATGAAGATCATTGGACGCCACTACAGCACGAGACTTGACCTTGCTATCTTTATCAGTAAGCGGTTTTGTTTTGAAAACGAAAGGGTGCTCATTTCCCCGAGTGGATAGAATGTCGTCTAAGGATTGCCCAATGATACTTTTTTGCGCAAAAAGTTGAGAGGCTACTTGATTGTGAGCCAAAACTTGTCCGTCTTCATTTGCAATGATAATTCCTTGCCAACCACTATTCAGTAAGCCTTTTTCGCACGCTAAATCCACACGAATATGCCCTTGAGGAATCAAGTTAAGTAGTTGATTCTCGACTTGCTGGACCATGTTTTGTACTAGTACTTGCGTTGAGAAGTCATGTCTCTTTTGCTCGCTCGTAATATCTAATACGCCGATGAGGTTACCAAGATGATCGAAAATAGGATTAGCCGAACAGCTAATAAAACGATGGTGTTGGATAAAGTGCTGATCACCAATAACAGAAACGGGCTTTGCTTCAACCAAAGCTGTACCAATCGCGTTGGTGCCTTTGACCTTTTCTTGCCAGCATGCTCCAGAGCTTAGCGAGATTTCCGTTAACTTCTCACGAAATCTAGGCTGTCCCCAACTGCCGATGATGACACCATCTGAATCCGTCAAAATTAAGCGACTGTCGCTATGAGCAAATAGCTGATTAAACAAAGGGAGTGCAAATTGAGTAACTGCCTCTAGCAAAAAATTGAGTTGGTGACGCCTATCTTGGAGCGTTGCTGGCGTTACTCGAATATCTTCAGGGCGTCGACGCTGTTTTAAACCCGCTTGTTCACTTCTGACCCATGAAGTTGAAAGCCAATTGTTATCGCTAATATGTTGAAGTTCCATGACTGTACCATTTTGTCACAGTGAGGGTGTGCCATTTTGGAACACTTGAACATTGGTGTTCACACCATACATCCGCTCAAACGTCGCTCACTTGGTTTGTTATCGCTTGGTAATCATAGTTTTACATTTAATTAACAACAAGTGTGGTGTAGTTGGCGTGTGACTTGCGTAATGCTCTTTGTGAACAGTGCGATACGACACTGCAATAACACATTGAACGAGAAACAAAAGGAAGAGTTATGATCTATGCACAGCCAGGTAGTGAAAATGCCATTGTTAACTTTAAATCGCATTACGATAACTTTATCGGTGGGGAATGGGTAAAACCAACGGGTGGTGAGTACTTTGACAATATCTCACCAATCAACGGACAAGCGTATTGTAAAGTTGCTCGCTCTGGCGAGGACGATATTAATTTAGCACTGGATGCCGCGCACAACATCAGAGCAAAATGGGCCAAAACCAGCGTGACAGAACGTTCGAACATCTTGCTGAAAATTGCTGACCGTATTGAGCAGCATCTAGAAGAGCTTGCTGTTGCAGAAACTTGGGAAAACGGCAAACCAGTTCGCGAAACCTTGGCGGCAGATTTACCTTTAGTAGTGGATCACTTCCGTTACTTCGCTGGCTGTATTCGCGCACAAGAAGGCAGTGCGGCAGAACTGGATGAGCACACCGCAAGCTACCACTTCCCAGAACCGATTGGTGTGGTTGGTCAAATTATTCCGTGGAACTTCCCAATGTTGATGGCGGCTTGGAAACTAGCACCGGCACTAGCGGCGGGTTGCTGTGTGGTATTGAAGCCAGCAGAGCAAACCCCAACATCCATTCTGGTTCTGATGGAAAAAATCGGTGACCTTCTTCCTCCTGGTGTCATCAACGTTGTAAACGGATATGGTTCTGAAGCGGGTCAAGCATTAGCAACCAGCAACCGCATTGCGAAACTCGCGTTTACCGGGTCTACGCAAGTTGGCAACCACATTCTGAAATGTGCAGCAGACAACTTGATCCCATCGACAGTTGAGTTAGGTGGTAAATCTCCAAACATCTACTTCTCAGATATCTTCGATTACGAAGATGAGTATCTTGATAAGTGTATCGAAGGTACGTTACTTGGTTTCTTCAACCAAGGTGAAGTTTGTACTTGTCCATCTCGCGTACTGGTTCATGAAGCGATTTATGACAAGTTTGTAGAGAAACTGACGGAACGTGCACAGCTGATTAAACAAGGTAATCCGCTCGATACCGATACTCAAGTTGGTGCTCAGGCTTCTCAAGAACAGTTTGATAAGATTTTAAGTTACCTGGAAATCGGCCGTGAAGAAGGCGCAAAAGTGGTCTTTGGTGGTGGAGTGTCAGAACAGCCAGAGTCTATCAACCAGGGGTACTACATTCAGCCAACCATGTTGGAAGGCCACAACAAGATGCGAATCTTCCAAGAAGAAATTTTTGGCCCAGTGATCGCTATCACCAAATTCAAAGATGAGGCTGAAGCGTTGGAAATCGCAAACGACACTGAATATGGCTTAGGCGCAGGTGTTTGGACACGTGATGCGAACGTTGCATATCGTATGGGCCGTAATATTGAAGCTGGCCGGATCTGGATTAACTGTTACCACGCTTACCCTGCACACGCAGCGTTCGGTGGTTACAAAAAATCGGGTATCGGGCGCGAAACGCACAAGATGATGCTGGATCACTACCAGAATACTAAGAACTTGCTGATTAGCTACAGCATCGACCCGTTAGGCTTCTTCTAGTGAAACTAAGTAATTAATAAAGAAAAAGCAGTATGAATCAAAACCCCGAATCTTCGGGGTTTTTTATTAGCGTGAGCTTGTCGGCTGAAGGTTAACTTAGATGTTTAACCTACTTATATTGTGATATCAGGAACGTTGAATTATCGCCACTTTTCGTTCCATAAGCTTTTCTACGGCGGCGTTTTGCTTGTCAATATTGAGTTGCGGATCAAAGTCCAAAACGCGATTGCAAGATTCGAGACTGGCAAATTGATTTAAACATTCACCAAGCTCTCTTTTAGAGCTTGTTCGCGTCATACTGCTTTCTGATGAGGAGAGTAGGGTGACTTTACGGCCATGAAACGTTCCTTGCGGCACTGCATCACTTTGCTGCGCTTGTTGAACGTCATGAACCGATGAATTGGTGTATGTGGATTGGATGTCATTGGACATAAAGACACCTAAACTCTCAAGTCTAAAGTTTGTGGCATCGGTGGTGCCTCATCAATGGTTACATGAGAAGACAATAACGCTTCCCACGACTCGCTGTGCGTCAGCAATTCTGCTAAAGCTGTTTCAAAATATTCGTAATCCAGTCGCCTAATGTTAATGAGTCGGTTTAAACATAGGACATGTCGGTGGTTATCCAAACTAAAAAATAACTGGTGCTCAGGCCAGTGATAATTAAAGGCCAAGAAAGAGCGATAGAGATCGGAATTTACAATTTGAAGGCCAACAATCTCAGCTTCGAGCTGCAGAGTTGTCGATTCAGGATGAAAGATGATATGCACCCTTAGATTATCATCAAAGGCTAAGCTTACTTCATTTTCCGTTAGATGCAGTGCAGGCAAGCCTATTTGATGAGCAAACTTTAGCAAAATCTCATGGCTTTGTTGCGTAATTCAGACGAGAAACCAAACCTCCTAAAGTTGACCGACTTTTATACAATATACTGAGTTTCAG
>NZ_JAWOQN010000359.1:0-794 GCF_033337395.1 Vibrio sp. YT-19(2023)
GGCACTGAGCAACATCATATTTACTGTTCAAACATGATTTAGGACATTTTCATGAATACAACAAACTCGGTTAACCAACGCCTTTCATCGCTACGCGACGCAATGGCAAACTACAAGGTTTCGGCCTACATCGTCACAAACAATGATCCCCACAATAGTGAGTATTCCGCTGACCATTGGGCTGGACGCACGTGGATTTCTGGCTTTACTGGCTCGGCTGGTAATGTCGTCATAACTCAACAAGGCGGTGGATTATGGACAGATGGTCGCTACTATATTCAAGCAGAAGAACAATTGCATGGAACAGGGTTAGACCTTTTCAAAGCGCGTCAGCCGGAAACCCCCACCATTCCTAAATGGCTTGCGAATACCCTCGACAAAAACAGCGCGATTGCCGTGGATGGGCGCTCGATCAGCTACGCATTTTACCAAGAACTTAAACAAGCGCTTGAGCCAAAGAACATCGAGATTGTTCTCGACCTCGATCTGATAACGCCAATATGGACTGACCGCCCGAGCAGACCGAGCGCAGAAATTTTTGACCATCCGGTTGCGTTTTCTGGTGTAGAAACCAAACAAAAACTCGCAGATATTCGTAAATGGCTCAATGAAAACCATGCGGACTGTTTATTGGTTTCAACCCTTGACGATGTGATGTGGACACTGAATATTCGTGGCGCTGACACGCTTTACTGCCCGGTTTCAGAATCCTATCTTATCGTCGAACGCGACCGCGCGACGGCGTTCATAGATAAACAAAAGTTACCAGCCGAGATAGAGAAGAAGCTGACTGC
>NZ_JAWOQN010000360.1:0-793 GCF_033337395.1 Vibrio sp. YT-19(2023)
TAGCGCGTGTTCACCGATTGCAATTGCGATGGCTTCTGGCAGAGGTGTTGGCAACTCAACAGGGCTGGTCAACGACATGTGCAAATTGATGGTGGTTTCGTTCTTAAATATGGTTAAGAAAAGCGCTTCATCATGGTCATTTGTATTCGATGACAGTTCGCATTGAAATAATCCGTTTGCATCGAAGTTCGCGTCGTTACCTAAAAAACTGATGCTTTCTTGGTAGATATCCATTGTTTTCCCCTCAATCTAAAAATTTATTATGGTTATTACTTATTTTGGGAAAGAGTATAAGAGTGAGGGTGTGGAAGGATATTGAGTATGGGCGTAAGTTTTTATTTTTATCGTATCAACACGGACCACAACTAGAGGGCGGCGACCTGTTTAGTTCGTCTGAGAGTGGTTTGTCTGAATAAAGTATTCATCTTTTATTCATGGCTCATGTGAAGAATAACCATGTCTTTTACATGGAGAAAGAAGATGGACGCGAAAACGAACAATGCAATCTCAAAATCAATGATGTTTTTCCATTGGGTTATCGGGCTTGGAATGATTGCGGTACTCATTTCTGGTCTAGTTATGGATGATGAATCAAACAACTTACTTTTTAATGCTCACATGTCATTCGGACTTTTAGTCTTAGCCGTGCGCGTGCCTAGGTTAGTTGGGAGACTCATTGGAGGTATGCCAAAACCTATGACGGAAAGAAGTAAATTTGAGTCTATCGCGGCGGCTGTGGTTATGTACTCTCTTTTGGCCTTAACTGTGGTGTTGCCTTTGTCTGGTATCGCGG
>NZ_JAWOQN010000361.1:0-792 GCF_033337395.1 Vibrio sp. YT-19(2023)
ATTACCGGTGAATTTATGAAGTACTTACCGTTAACGCTAATCGCGACGTTAGCGGCGTCATTGGTGATGGCTTTGCTATTTGTGCCTGTTATTGGCGGCATTATTGGTAAACCTCAGGTTATCAATCCTAAAGCCCAACAAGAAATGGTGGAGCTACACAACGGAAACTTTGAGAAAGCGACAGGAATTACCAAGCTTTATTACAAAACCTTGTTTGTGGCGATTCAACATCCTTGGAAAGTGCTGCTGAGCGCGGTATTGCTGGCGGGTGGTGTTGGATTTACTTACAGTAAAGCGGGGTTAGGAGCTGAGTTTTTCCCTGAAGTCGACCCGCCATTTTTCACCGTAAAAGTACGCTCTTACGGGGATCTTTCCATTAATGAGAAAGATATCGTAATGCGAGAAATTGAAAAGGTCATGCTGGGTCATGATGAGTTTGAAAGTGTCTACACTCGCACTGGATCGAGCGATAATGGTGACGAAATCGGTCAGATTCAAATAACTCCTGTGGATTGGCAATATCGTCGTAAAGTCAAAACGATCATTGAAGAGCTAAAATCTACCACTGACCAATTTTATGGCGTTGAGTTAGAGTACAAATTTCCGGATGCCGGTCCTCCGGTTGAACATGATTTGGTGATTGAAGTTTCTTCTCGAAGTAGGAGTATAGGCGAGCTAGATGACGCCGCGAAGCTCGTTAGGCTTTGGGCTGATAGCAACCCAGCACTGACTAATTTGAGTGATACCACCAATAAAGAGGGGATTGACTGGCAAATTGACATTCGACGCGAC
>NZ_JAWOQN010000362.1:0-791 GCF_033337395.1 Vibrio sp. YT-19(2023)
GTATGTCGATGCCTGGCGCGCAAGTGGAGATTGGCGAAAACAACGAGATTCTGGTTCGTGGCCCGATGGTGATGCGTGGTTACTACAAAATGCCAGAAGAGACAGAAAAGACGTTTGATGAGCACGGTTTCTTAAAGACCGGTGATGCTGGCCATATTGATGAAAATGGCAACCTGTTCATCACCGATCGCATTAAAGAACTGATGAAAACCTCTGGTGGTAAATACATTGCACCGCAAATGATCGAAGGTGCGATTGGTAAAGACCACTTCATTGAGCAGATTGCGGTGATTGCCGATACACGCAAGTTTGTTTCTGCGCTGATTGTGCCGTGTTTTGACTCTCTTGAAGAATATGCGAAAGAACTGAACATCGCATACCACGACCGAGTTGAGCTTATCAAACACCACCAAGTGGTCGAAATGCTTGAGAAGCGAGTGAATGAACTGCAAAAAGAACTGGCGAAATTTGAGCAAGTTAAGAAGTTCAAACTGCTACCAAGAGCTTTCTCTATGGACGATGGAGAGTTAACGCCAACGCAAAAACTGCGTCGTAAAGTGATTAACGATAAATACCAAGACGAAATCGAAGAAATGTACAACGAAAAGTCAGATAAAAAGTAACAAGCACTGACTTAGATTTCAGATTGATGAAAAGATCCCCAGCCATACCTTTTGGTATCGTTGGGGATTTTTGTATGTGCAGCAGTTCGGCTTGATGATGCAGATAACGGGGGAATTTCTGATGTTTGGGTAAAACTCAGTGAAATTATGTTCTTTTTTTTGTCGTTA
>NZ_JAWOQN010000363.1:0-790 GCF_033337395.1 Vibrio sp. YT-19(2023)
TGATAAAGCGATTGAACTCAGAGCCGATGCGTTATTGGTCCACCATGGTTATTTTTGGAAAGGGGAGCCAGAACCCATTCGCGGTATGAAAGGTAAGCGCATTCGTAGCCTAATTAAAAGTGACATTAATCTGTACGGCTACCATCTACCGCTCGACATTCATCCTGAACTTGGTAACAACGCAGAGCTTGCTCGTCTTCTTGATATTGAAATCGACGGTGGGTTAGAAGGTCATCCGCAGTCTGTCGCCCTATTTGGACGCTTGAAAAAACCGATGACTGGTTCTCAATTTGCGAGCAAGATCAACCAAGTCCTTAATCGAGGGCCTCTACATATCGCTCCAGATAATGCGGAGAAAATGATCGAAACCGTTGGTTGGTGTACTGGCGGTGGACAAGATTTCATTGAACTTGCGGTTCAGCATGGATTAGATGCATTCATTTCTGGCGAAATTTCGGAGCGAACAACTTACACCGCTCGTGAGATGGACATCCACTATTTTGCTGCGGGTCACCATGCAACAGAGCGTTATGGCATCAAAGCACTTGGTAAGTGGTTAGCCGATGAATACGGTTTAGATGTCGAGTTTGTGGATATTGATAATCCAGTGTAGCGTGTATTTTTATCGTTAAAACTAAAAAGGGTTGAGACTTACATCTCAACCCTTTTGTTTATTTGATAACTCTAGTAACGATTATTCGCGCTCATGAAGCGGCGAAAATTCACGTTGCGTTTCGCCTTTGTAAAGCTGACGTGGACGACCGATACGGTTTAGTGGATCGCTGTGCAT
>NZ_JAWOQN010000364.1:0-790 GCF_033337395.1 Vibrio sp. YT-19(2023)
TCGCGCTCGGTGTACTTATCATCAGCGGCCTCAACTGGTTTAAAAGCTCGAACGAGACCAGTCTCGAAGTTGGTAGCCAGAATTTGGTGAGTGTGTTTGCTCAAGCTTCGAGAGACGCGGTAATCGCAACGGATCTGGCGTACTTAGACAGCTTTGCACGCTCTGTCGTAAGTGAGCACAAGTTGGCTTACATCCGTATCGTCAATCAAGATGGCATCGAACTTACGCTTCAAGGTGATTACACAGGCGTTGACACCAATGTTCGTCCTTTCGATGCAAGCGACGGTGTTTATGACGTGGCGAAAGCAATTACGTTAGGCGATCAGACTTTTGGCGTGGTAGAAATGGGTGTTCACGTCGAGCATGTTCATCAAATGCTTTCGTTTGCGACTCATGCGAGTTTGGTGATTGCCTTTGTCGAAATGTCGCTGGTGGCGCTGTTTTCATTTGCGCTAGGCAGCTATTTAATGAAGCGTTTGGATCTTCTCCGCACTGGGGTAATCAAGGTTTCACAGCAAGGGCCGGGTTCGCAAATTTCTATTTCAGGCAATGATGAAGTCACGCGCGTTGGAGAGGCGTTTAACCAAATGTCGCGCTCTTTAGCGCAAGCGCAAAATAAACTTCAGCAAGAACATCAGACCCAACAGCAGTTATCCGCAAAAATATCGCAGCTTGCCGAGGTGGCGGAACACGCTCGCGATACCATCATCATTACGCATCCTGACGGCACGATTGCTTGGGTAAACTCTGCGTTTGAGCAGTTAACCGAATATTCGTTAGAGGAAGTGGT
>NZ_JAWOQN010000365.1:0-789 GCF_033337395.1 Vibrio sp. YT-19(2023)
TGCTGCAGGGGTTGAGGCTGCGGCTTCTACTGGTGGTCAGTTGATGCCTCCGGTGATGGGCGCGGGCGCGTTCATTATGGCGTCTTACACTCAAATTCCTTATGTGGATATCATTGCTGTATCGTTTGTCCCTGCGTTGATTTATTTCTTGTCGGTCGCGTTTTTTGTACGTATCGAAGCGAAGCGAAGCGGCGTGCAGAAAATTACAACCAGTGACGAATCGCTTATCAAAGTTCTGGTGAGTGGTTGGCACAACCTCATTCCTTTGGTGGTTCTGGTGACGTTGCTCGTGAAAGGTTTTACACCCACTTATGCGGCAGGCCTTTCCATCATTTCTGTTGTTGTCTCTTCGTGGTTTTCGAAAGATCACAAAATGGGACCAAAAGCGATCATCGAGGCTATGTCTCAAGGCGCGAAGAACATGGCAACCACCGCTGTCTTGCTGGTGGGTATTGGTTTAGTGATCAACGTAATCAGTACCACAGGTATCGGCAACACTTTCTCTTTGATGATCAATGGTTGGGCGAATGGTGATTTGTTCATCATGCTCGTGTTGATTGCTTTGGCATCGTTGGTTTTAGGTATGGGCTTACCTGTGACAGCGGCGTATATTGTTCTGGGCACTTTGTCTGCACCTGCCTTGTATAAGTTGATTGCCGAGAACCAACTTTTAGAGTTGATGGTTTCAGGGCAATTACCTGAGCAAGCGAAAGCGATCTTCATGCTAGCGGCACCAGATAAGCTCGATCTTCTCAATGCGCCAATGGCGCTGGAAACGGCGAAAGAAAT
>NZ_JAWOQN010000366.1:0-786 GCF_033337395.1 Vibrio sp. YT-19(2023)
CTGACGCGATAAGCAAAACAGAACAATGTTGCGGTATTTATTGTTGGTCACGTAACGAAAGATGGTACTCTTGCCGGCCCTAAAGTCCTTGAGCACATTATTGACTGTTCTGTCTTGCTTGATGGCGGAACAGATAGTCGTTTCCGTACACTGCGCAGCCACAAAAACCGTTTTGGTGCGGTAAATGAATTAGGTGTGTTTGCGATGACGGGGCAGGGACTGAAAGAAGTAAGTAACCCATCGGCGATTTTCCTTTCTCGTGGCGAAGAAGAGACGTCAGGATCTTCGGTCATGGTTGTGTGGGAAGGTACACGTCCTCTATTAGTAGAGATTCAAGCGCTGGTGGACTACTCGCAATTGGCAAACCCTCGTCGCGTAGCGGTTGGTTTGGAGCAGAATCGTCTCTCCTTATTATTAGCCGTACTGCATAAGCACGGTGGTCTGCAAATGGCCGATCAAGACGTGTTTGTGAATGTGGTCGGCGGCGTTAAGGTAACAGAAACCAGTGCGGATCTTGCTTTAGTGATGGCGTTACTATCAAGCTTTCGCGATCGTCCGTTGCCAAAAGATGTGGTGGTATTTGGCGAAGTTGGTTTGGCTGGCGAGATTCGTCCGGTACCGAGTGGCCAAGAGCGTTTGAACGAGGCGTTTAAGCCCGGCTTCAAAAAGGCAATTGTCCCGGCTGCTAATATGCCAAAAGGTGGCATTCCGGGGATGCAAATCCACGGCGTTAAGAAGTTGTCAGAGGCTATTGAGGCTTTTGACGAGCTGTAATGCTGAAAAAGA
>NZ_JAWOQN010000367.1:0-786 GCF_033337395.1 Vibrio sp. YT-19(2023)
TCTTAATCTAATTAAAATTAAAAACCGTGCGGCTTTTAGCGCACGGTTTACTCAGTGTACTCATTAACAAGTATTTTGGAAGCTCTTTTGTTGCCGTTATGCAGAAACGGCTACTACTTCCAATAATTCAGATAAACTGTCTGCGACAAAATCTGGGTTTGAAGCTGAAATAGGCTCACCATGGTTGTAACCGTATGTTAAACCAAACGAAGCACAACCTGCGTTTTTCGCCGCAAGGATGTCATTCTTCGAGTCGCCAACCATCAGCATTTCGCTCGCTTTCACCTGATGTTTTTCCATCAACCAGTTCAGTGCGACTGGATTTGGTTTTTTCTCAGGGAATGCATCACCACCCAATACGTCCACAAAGTATTTTGCGATGCCATGTTGCTCTAGAATTTCTGGAACAAACTTCGATGGTTTGTTCGTTACAAGAGCCATCGTAAAGCCTGCCTGATGTAGCTCTTCTAGCGTCTCTTTTACTGTTGGGTAAAGATGGCTCAGCTGATGACCGCTTTGCGCGTAAAAGTCATCAAACAGCTCGCGTCCTTTTGCACGCAGCTCTTCACTAAGATCGCTACTGATGGTCATGCTTTGGCTTAGTGCGCGGCCAATCAGGACGTCAGCACCGTTACCTACGTAATCACGTACTTGCTCTTCCGATACCGCAGGGTAACCCAAAGCTTGTACCGCTTGGTCTGCAGCAACGGCCAAATCAGGTACGCTGTCCAACAATGTGCCATCCAGATCGAACGCAATCAGTTTAATATCTTGTTGAGTCATAAT
>NZ_JAWOQN010000368.1:0-785 GCF_033337395.1 Vibrio sp. YT-19(2023)
AACCGAACACCAGATTCTCAAGAACCTTGAAACACACTACCGTAATCAAGCGTTGATCGTTATCGCACACCGATTAACCGCATTGGAAGCGGCTGATGAAATCATCGTTCTTAATCATGGCCATGTCACCGAGCGAGGAAAACATCATTCTCTACTCGAACACCAAGGCTGGTACGCAGAAATGTTCCAGTACCAAAAACTCGAACAAGCAATGGAGGAGTAATCAATGAAACAAACCAGTAAATTTAAGCGGTTGTTGTCTTATCCATTGTCTCAGCCGAAGCCAATGATAAAAGGCTTAGCGTTGCTGTTTATCGCGGCGTTAGCGAGTGCGAGTGGCCCTTGGTTGATCCAGTATTTTATTGATGAACACTTTGCCAAAGGTGACTACTCTCGTAACGTATTGATTGCTTTAGCGTTGGGCTACGTGTCACTTCAAGTCATTTCAGCAACGTTCCAATATCTTCAATCGTTGCAATTTAGCATGGTGGCAACGAACACGATCAAAACCATTCGCAAGCAAGTGTTTTCGGGAGTGATCAAACAGCCACTTTCTGCGTTTGACTACACGCCTGCTGGTAAGCTTGTTTCTCGAATCACGAATGATACAGAATCACTTCAGCAGTTTTACGAGTTGTTAATCGCGACCGTGGTTAAGAACGTTGTGATGATCGTGGTAATGTTGGGTGTCATGTTCTTCATGAGTTGGAAGTTGACGCTGGTTGTTCTCGTCCTGTTACCAATCGTAATTGGCTTTATGTATCTGTTTAAACAACTCAGTACCG
>NZ_JAWOQN010000036.1:0-48316 GCF_033337395.1 Vibrio sp. YT-19(2023)
GAGTAGTTTTACAGGCAAAGCCGAAGCGGATGATAACCACCTACTGAAGTAGGTGGTTTAGGGCTGAAAATAAAAAAATCGACCAAATAAAGTCGATTCCTTTTGTTCAAGACCTACTGAATGTGGCACCAAGCCCAAAAGAAACCGCCCAGTTTTCAGAGTCCTATTATCAGGCACTTCAAGCTTTCAGAAGTAAACTCGATATTGAGCCAGTACGTAACACCCAATTAGTCAGAATTCGCTTTCGTTCTACCGATCCTAAGCTTGCGACGACAATCGCCAACGCGGTCGGCCAAGCCTACATTGACGCAAATTTTGAAGCCAAATTGGTCGTTACACAAAATGCGGCTACTTGGTTGACAAATAACTCTCAAAAATTGGAGGAGCGATTACGTAACTCGGAGCAAGCGCTGCAAGAATTCTTGTTAAAAGAAGGGTTGATCGATATAAACGGTATTGATGAAATTTACGCAAATGAGCTAGAAGAACTCACTCGCAAGCTGAATATCGCTGTTAATAAGCGTATTGAAGCGCAGACGTTAATCCAACTGTTACGACGTAAATCTTCGCAAAGTTTAGACAGCTTGTTGTCAATTGATGAATTCGCTAATCAAGCGCAAATCCGCGATCTAAAATTGTCGGAAGCACAGGCAGCCAAAAATCTCTCTGAACTGGCACAGCGCTACGGACCTAAACATGATCGAATGATTCAGGCGAAAGCACAGCTTGCTGAAATTCAATCAAGAACCCAGCAACTCATTCGTGACATTTCCTTCAGTAAGCAACAAGACCTTCTTGCTGCAAAAGCGCAAGAGGACATGCTTCGAGCAGAACTCGATAACAAAAAGTCAGACTTCCAATCGTTAGGGTCACAAAAAGCGCGTTACGAACAGTTAAAACGCGAGGTTGAATCTAATAAGGCACTCTATGAAGCGTTCTTAAATCGTGAGAAAGAGACCAACGCCACCAGCGACTACAAGAATGTCACGGCTCGCTTTACTGATAAAGCCATCATTCCTCTGTTCCCGGTGGCACCACAACGAATCAAACTGGTACTGATTGCCACCTTTTTTGGCTTTGCCATTGCTTGCGCTCTAGTCATCATCTTAGAAACGATGCGAGAAGTTATCCGAAGCACAGCCGATGTGCAGGAAAAACTTGGTGTTACGTGTTTAGGTGTGATTCCTATGGTCAAAAAACGCAATTTGCGTAAAAACGGCGTCAGTTATACCGCGTATTTAGATGATGAAGAAAAGCTATTTAGTGAAGCTTGCCGCTCGGTCAGAACCTCGCTTCTGCTCAGATTAACCAACACGAAGCAAAAGATATTGCCCTTTACCTCTGCTATTCCAGAAGAAGGAAAAACATCGACCAGTATCAATATGGCGGTGTCGTTTTCAAAAATGGAAAAGGTGTTGATCATCGACTGCGATTTACGTCGACCTTCCATCGCAAAGCGATTCGGTATTGCTGAATCAAGCCCTGGCTTAACGCATATCCTGACGATGGATACGCCAATCAAAGATTGTGTTACACATATAAAAGAAGCCAACTTAGATGTATTATCGGCCGGCCTAATTCCGCCAAACCCACAGGAATTACTGGCTTCTGATCGCTTTAAAAAGTTGCTCGAACATTTTCAAAATAAGTATGACCGGATCATTATCGATACACCGCCCCTACTGTCAGTGAGTGACGCACTTATTCTTGGTCAGTATGCCAATGGTCTGATTACCGTCATTCGCTCAGAATCAACAAAATCATCACTGGTTAACCTTGCGTTATCTAAACAAATACAACACTCAGTTCCATCTCTTGGCGTCTTAATCACACAAGCCAAGGCCAAGGAAGGAGAGACGCTTTATGTCCAGAAATACGCCTACTAACGTAAACCTATCTTGGTACCAAACGTTGAAAAGCCAAGAACAGCCGGTATTGATCTATCAAATGGGCAAAGTAGGTTCGAGTGCATTAGAGCATTCCATTCCTGACTCGATTCACTTGCACGACCTTATGACCGTCGATGCGCAAAAACAAATATCCCCCGTTAGAGCGCAATTGCATAAGCCTCAGATCAATGCGTTAAAGCGACGACTAAAGCGTATAACGATGAGCCATATGTTAAAGCGCAAAAAAAAAGTTCGAATTATCTCGCTGGTGCGTGAACCGATCGGACGAAATGTCTCAATGTTCTTTCAAGCACTTCCTTTTTGGATGGCGGACAAATATCTAAAGGATGACAGCGCAATACGTACCGAACGACCGCAATTACTCCAAGAAGCATTTGATAAGCACATGAATCATCAATATGCGCTGCAGTGGTTTGACAACGAGATCAAACAACTAACAGGGATTGATGTGTTTAACGAGTCTTTTAATCACGAAGTAGGCTATCAAACATACCATAACAATAACTTCTCACTGTTGGTCATTCGAAGTGACAAGCTAACGAAGGCTAACTCCGCAGTTGAAGACTTTTTAGGTTACCCCGTGGATGTTGTTTATGAAAATCAATCAGACAACAAATGGTACTCGCCACTAATGAAAGAATTCAAAACGCAATTTCAACCTACACCCGAGTACGTTGAAGAAATGCTGAATTCTAAATTGACGAAGCACTTTTTCTCAAATGCAGAAATCACCGACCTTAAACAGCAATATCTGACCAATTAATCATGAAAACCAAGATTCTACATATTATTAATGATCTTTCTCAGAACGGCGGTGCTCAGAAGTTCTTAGTCGACCTTGTTTTAGAACATAAGCCTGAATACGAAATCAAAATTTTGGTCTTGTGTGATGAAAATGATTACTTACCAATGCTATCCGCCCAAGGGATAGAGTGTTTTAACTGGCGCACATTGTCATTGAGTGAGAAATTCTCTTTGCTGCGTTGGCCGGATGTCGTTCACGGGCACCTCTACCCTTCCATTTACCTAGCGCTATTGGCGGTAGGTAAAAAACGAATCCAGACTGAGCACTGTTCTTATAACCGTCGACGTGACTATCCGCTGTTTAAGTTCATGGAATACGTCTTGTATTGGGGCCACGACTTGACGGTCAGTATTAGTGAAAAAGTACAAGATGAACTGGTGAAGTTCATGCCTCGCTACCAACACAAATATCACGTGGTGCACAATGGCGTTGATTTAAAAAGGTTTTCTATGACGCCAAGATGCGCCAGCCACCTAATCGACAAACCAGTTATCAAGATTGGAATGGTGGGCCGACTTCACCAACATAAAGATCATGAAACGCTTATCCAAGCACTTATCCATTTACCAAGACGATACGAACTCCACCTTGCGGGAGATGGAGAAAAAAAATCGTCACTGCAAGCATTGGCAACAAAAATCAACGTCGCGCAACGTGTTCACTTTCATGGCGTAGTTTCTGACGTTCCAGCCTTTTTGAACGACATGGATATTTACGTGCAATCGTCGCACGTCGAAGGCTTTGGTTTGGCGGCGGTTGAGGCGATGGCAGCAGGCTTACCCGTACTATCGTCGGACGTACCTGGTTTGGATGACGTCACCGGACGTGCCGAATATTTATTTCAAGTTGGTAACGTCACTGAACTGAGCCAAAAAGTTCTCCAGCTGTGTGAAAGTGTTGAGCGGTATGACGCTGCAAGTCAATACTCAGTCAATAGGGCCTCTCTCTACACCATCGATAAATTTCGTGAAGGTTACTATGGAATCTACCAGCAGCTTTGCGCCAACAAATAGTTCCGCGCCATCGAGCCATCGCGCCTCATTGCTTGCAGCATGCCTATTAGCATTGTTCTTTATTCCTATGAAGTTTCGTGCTGGAGGAATAGCGCTAGCCCCATCTGACATCGCAAGCCTTTTGTCCATTGGTTTTACTGCATTAGTGGTATTGGAAGGAAAAGCTGAAAAACTCATGCATCCCTGTATGGGGTTCCTCGTATTGTTCACTGGGTATGTGTTCATAAATGGTCTGCTAAATCGCGTCCCTTTAATGCCGCTAGTTATAGAAACTGTGCAATGGTTAGCGATTTTGTGCCTACTGAGCCTGATGTACGCCTATGGCGTGTTTGATGACGAACGGGTAATGGTTTATTTCACGTATCTGTTGTTTTTCATCTGTACGCTCGTTGCCTTATGGCACTTTGCTCAGGGCTATCAAAGCGGGTTTAAGTTACTCGGGGTAAGTAAATACGGGTTCGGTGTACTGTGCTCGCTACTGTACCTTTATCGAGATAAAATTCGCGCTTTCCACCTTTTGATGCTCGTAGCTTTAGTATTACTGGTGTTGTCACAAGAAAGAAAAGCGCTACTTGGTTTTTGTCTGCTTTTCTTCTTTGACCAACTGCTCGTAAAAAACTTAATGAGAAAATCGCTCAGCGAAACGTACACGTGGACGATTTTATTAGCCTTAAGCTTCACTGTGTTTACTGCCGTCACAACCACACTCTACGTTGGGTTTGAAACGCTAGCAGACACATTGGAAATAACCCAAGAAGACGTCTTATTTGCCAACCAAAGTGAAGCGCGCTGGGTATCGAATCTTCATAGAAAACTTTTACTTGCCAATGGGCTAGATATTTTACTTCAACACCCAGTGTTAGGTGTCGGCGCGAAAATGTTACCCAACTTTATGATCAGTTACTTTAATTATGATGAGCTGGCGATCTACACCCACAACTTTGTGTTAGATACCGCAATTGAATACGGATTGCTTGGTATCGGTCTGCTGTTTGGTGGTTATTTTCTTTTTATTCGCTTTTGCTTCCGTAGTCTTAATGAAAACAGAAAAAGCCTATTACTTGCGATATACGCCCTCATCATGGTGTTTTTCGTTGCGGTAAACACCACCATAATTTTAATACTCTTATTACCCGTCATGATCAGCATGAGCAACGACTCAAGGGCCATTGCTCATACTTTTCCGGTAAACCATCACCACGAATATGAATAATCAAGGATAGGATAGATGAAGTATTCAATCTCTCGACAATTTGAAAAGAACCGAGAACTCCAAGCTGATAATTTTGTTTTAGTTTACCAAATGGGCAAAGTTGGCTCCTCATCAATTGAGCACACGCTAGGGGAGAAAAATATCCCGAGCTATCACATCCACACCTTTGATGATCACGAAGAATTTCACATGTATCACAATAAAAAAGACGTGAGTAAATTCTTCGACTTCCGAAACCGCGCACTCTATCGCTTAGTGCTCAAGCAGCGAAAACGTATCTTACAAAAACGCGAGCAGATTAAAATCGTTACGCTGGTCCGCGATCCAATCGCAACTGTCTTTTCTCGCTTCTTTCAAGATCTCCATTTGCAATTTATCGAAGGCAAAAAGAACGATGCAATTCACCGAGATATGGAAGTCACGTATCAGCACCTCGAGCATTGCTTTGATAACTATATCAATCTCAACTATTTTGCGGACTGGTTCGACAACGAGTTAAAGCGTAATTTCAATATCGATGTGATGCGCCAAGAGCTGGACAACACTCAACCTTTCTTCACATTCCAGAACGATCAGGCCAACGTCATGCTAATCAAATGCGAACAGCTCAGTTCTCTTGATAAAGAAATCGGTGAGTTTCTTGAGTTGCAAGACTTCGTGCTGAAAAACAGCAACGAAGCGAAAAACAAGTGGTACTCCAATATCCACCAACACTTTAAGAATCACTACGACTTCTCAAAACTGTTCTATATGTACGATCTTCCCTTGTATCGCCACGTTTATTCAGAGCAAGAGCGTGATGCTTTTAAACACAAATGGATGCAAACACCAGGGACAAAATCATCATGAAGAAAGTGCTCCATGTTACAGAAGCGTTTGGAGGTGGCGTTCAAACCGCCCTCTATAGTTATGTTCACTCATCCAGAGACGAGCCTTACCAGCATTTCTTGCTAGCCAGAGCCCGAGAAAACGACTTAACCAATGAGAACAACCACCACATTTTCGTACAGACAAAGTGGGTAGAAGGCGGCTTGCTTCAATTTATTCGCGATGCAAACCACATGATTGCATCACTTGGTCCCGACGTCGTGCATTTGCACTCGAGTAAAGCAGGATTTCTCGGCCGATTTCTAAAGCTTGGCAAGGCACGCTTGGTTTACACACCGCACTGTTATGCCTTCGAACGTGAAGATATCTCAGAGCTTGCACGCCAGATCTATAAAGCACTAGAGAAAGTAAAACTGAGCAAAATTGATGTGGTTGCAGGCTGTAGCCAACGAGAGTGTGACCTAGCCATTAGCATTGGTGCGAAACATGCCGAACTGCTCAACAACTACGTGTCTTATCAAAGTGAAGATCGTATAGAGCGAGACAAGCAAGAAGCGCTGAAGCTCGTTGTACTTGGCCGTGTCGCGCCCCAAAAAGATCCTCAGTTTCTTATCAGCACATTGCAGTTCCTTAATCGGTATGCGCTTAACCGCCCGATAGAGATCACATGGATAGGTGGCGGTGACCAAGTACTCGAACAGAAATTACGTACTGAAAATGTGGATGTAACGGGTATGCTGCCTCGCGATGAGGTAGTTGAAAAGCTCAAAGGTTCAGACCTTTATCTACACACTGCAGCATGGGAAGGGATGCCGTTAACCATTCTAGAAGCATCCAAGTTACATCTTCCTATGGTTATTCGGACCATCGGCGCAACCAAAGATCTCAACTACCCGTTTTTAGCGCTCACACCTGAAGAAATGGCCAAGCAGATCGCGCATTGTGTCAATCATTATGAAGAGATCGATTTTCGCCAATATACAGCAGAATTAAACGATGCCTTCAGTGAAGAAAAGCAGCGCCTCGCACTCAATAATATTTACGGTTAAATGCCCCTATGTTTCACACTGTTCAACAAAAATTACTGTTGATGCCCAGCGGTAAAAAAAGCTTGTTATCTACTGGATTAAAAACCGCAATCACGCGTGTGTTGAGTGCGCTATTTGCTTTTTTACTGACTCTGATTGTATCGAAGACCAGTGACGCTTCGACGGCCGGTCAATTCTTCTTTTTATTCAACCTAGTCTCGCTACTCGCCATCGTTTCTCAGCTAGGTTTTGATGTCTCGTTAGTTCGTTACAATGCGATCGCTTTTAATAACAAAGAGAAGCTTGAACAAAGCCAAAACTATAAAACCGCACTTTATCGAAGTATGGCATTTTGCTTGCTCGCCATAGGCGTTTTGTTGGCAGCGTTTAATCTGTTTCCAGAACAGCTAAACCAGACTCAATCACCAATGTATGCGATTACTTTATGCTTGCTTTGCATACCTTTCTTGGTGCTTGCGCAAACCAACAGTCGGGTGCTTCAAGCATGTAGAAAAGTTGTATCATCTCTGTTTGCGTTGCAGCTTGGGGTAAGCATGTTGATGGTCATTTTTGTCTTTGCCCTAGACTATATCGGTCAGCAAAATATCAACAATCTAATGACCGCACTGCTTTTAGCGAGCATAGGTGTCGCGGTCATATCTAGTGCCAATTGGCTTGGCTCAGATCAATATCAAACATCGGCTTTCGTACCAAACAAAAAAATGGTCGCTTCTGCCAAGCAAGTCTGGGTTGGCAGTATCTTCACGAATGTTCTTCAATGGGGAAGCCTTGTTATTACGGGCTTTTTTATCTCAACAGCGGAAATCGGTTTGTTAGCCGCAGCCCAACGCACATCACTACTGATTGGCTTTGTGCTGATTACCATTAACTTTGTGGTCGCCCCGATGTTTGCCTCTCTCTACAAAGAGCGTCAAATGCTCAAACTGCAGAACCTGAGCCGCTTGGCGTGCCGAGCCAATGTTGGTTTAGCGATTGTACCCGTAGTTATTTGCACCCTCTTCCCCGAGTTTGTAATGCAGTTTTTTGGTGAGGAGTTTCTCGCCGCGGCGCCACTATTAGTCGTCCTTTCTCTGGGGCAGTTAGTCAATGTTGCGACTGGTTCAGTAGGGTTTTTATTATTAATGAGCGGTCATGAGAGAACCATGAAATACATTACAATTTCCTCCGGTACGGTGTCTATCTGCCTACTTGTTACGCTTTGCCAAATGTTTGGGGTGATTGGTGCAGCGTGGGCAATGGCAATTGGCATGGCTATCCAGAATTTAGCTGCACTGTACTTTGTAAAACGTTACTTAGGCTTCTTTCCAATAGGTTAATTATGGCTTTAATACTGGCACGCACGAGTTTTGTTTTAGTCCTGATGCTAACCGCTTCACTCTCTTTGTGGAAAAGCTCTGACCTACACCATACTGCTTACCTGCAAATGGAAACCTACTTAGGCGGATCGAGTACGCTTCACTTTACTTTCAGTTTATTGATCGGCTTTTTATCGGTTTTCACGTTCCCTTCTCTGGTGAGCTCGAATAAAACCGACGTTTTTGGGATTCGTCTTTTGCTACTGCTGTTGGCTATCGTTTCAATGGAAGAAATAAGCCAACTTTTTATTCCAAATCGATCATTTAGTTTTGATGATCTCAGCACCAACTGGATAGGCGTTATCTCAGGTTACTTTAGTGCCAAGTTAATTCGCTTCATCCGCACTCGATCGTTCTAGTAATACAGGAATCTCTGGGGGATTTGGGTATATAATTGCGCCAAACATCCAGACTAACGAGTACATCATGCCATCTCATCCAACCAAGATTACTTTTTTTGAATTCTTAACCCCGTTGATCACGTCAGGCAAAAAGACGATAACGATTCGAGATGAATCAGAAAGCCATTACGTTCCCAATACAGAAGTCGAAGTTTTTACCTTAGAAACGGATCGTAAAGTCTGCGATATCAAGATACGTTCTGTAGAACCACTTCACTTTGAAGATATTAATGAGTTTCATGCAGAACAAGAAGCCATCGAACTACCAAAACTCAAGCAGTTAATTCGAGAAATCTACCCAAATACCGACACGCTCTTTGTTATTGAGTATGAGCTGATTAAATAACCCACAACAAATACTAGACGACTGGTCTAATTCATTCTATAGTACACTTCATGAACGCAAAGACGAATGACACACGCCAACATATTCTCGACGTCGGATACGAGTTGATCGTAAACCGAGGGTTCACGAGTGTTGGTCTTTCAGAGCTATTAAAAAAGGCCGCAGTGCCAAAAGGCTCGTTTTATCATTACTTCAAATCCAAAGAACAATTTGGTGAAGCGATGATTCAAGACTACTTTACTAAGTATTTTGAGCGTTTAAACGCACGCTTTACCAATACTGAACTGAGTGGCTACCAACGCCTAATGAGCTATTTCGAAGAAATGGTCAAAGTAGAAGACGACGTGTGTAATGCGAACAAATGTTTATTGGTCAAGTTAAGTGCAGAAGTCTCCGATCTCTCTGAGTCAATGCGCTTGGCATTACGCCAAGGAGCAGACAAAACCATTCAAGCGATAGCGGATTGCATAGACATCGGCATTCAAGATGGCTCAATCCCCAATGGTGACAGTGCGTTATTAGCAAGGCAGATATACTACCTTTGGAATGGCGCTAGCTTGCTGAACAAACTTTATCAAGATCAGGCAGCATTGACGCAAAGTCTGACCTATACTCAACACTTACTGCAGAATACGCGCACTTGTCCATAACAGGCGGCGTGGAAGCAGAATGAACACCCTACACACGTTTCACTGTCAGAAAAAGCGTCAGTGTTAACACAGTAAACCTTCCCGCTTTAAATAAGCGGGATATTTTGAAATAAATACTAGACGACCGGTCTAATCAACAAGTGAGATAGATATGACTAACGCAACAAATCGCAGAATAGTACTCGCGTCACGTCCCCATGGTGCACCGACACAAGAAAACTTTCGTTTAGAAGAGGTAACGAAACCGACTCCGAAAGAGGGTGAAATGCTATTGAGAACGGTTTATTTATCTCTAGATCCATACATGCGTGGTCGCATGAGTGATGCCGAATCATACGCTGACCCTGTTGCAATTGATGACGTAATGGTCGGTGGTACAGTTTGTCAGGTAGAAGCATCAAACCACCCAGATTACGAAGCAGGTGAATGGGTTCTTGCCTACACTGTTGGCTGGCAAGACTACGCTATCTCAACTGGTGAGATGGTCATTAAACTTGGTAAAGAACCGCAAAATCCTTCTTACGCGCTAGGCGTTGCAGGTATGCCAGGATTTACCGCGTACATGGGTTTACTCGACATTGGTCAGCCAAAACCAGGGGAAACCATCGTGGTAGCAGCTGCTACGGGGCCTGTAGGCGCAACAGTTGGTCAAATTGGTAAAATCAAAGGTTGCCGAGTTGTTGGTATAGCAGGCGGAGACGAAAAATGCCGTTACGCTAAAGAGGTGCTTGGTTTCGATGAGTGTATTGATCACAAAGCTGAAGATTTTGCAGAACAACTGAAAAATGCCTGTGACAAAGGTATTGATGTTTACTTCGAAAACGTAGGTGGCAAAGTATTCGAGGCTGTAATGCCACTTCTGAATACAAATGCGCGTATCCCACTTTGTGGTTTGGTTTCTCAGTACAACGCGACAGAGCTGCCTGAAGGTACCGACCACCTTCCATTACTAATGGGTAAGCTCCTGACCAAACGAATCAAGGTGCAAGGCTTCATCATTTTTGATGATTACGGACATCGTTACGGTGAATTTGCGCAAGATATTAATCAATGGTTGGCAGAAGGAAAGATCCAATACCGCGAACATCTAGTACAAGGACTGGATAATGCGCCAGAAGCATTCATCGGTCTGTTGGAAGGTAAGAATTTCGGCAAACTTGTAGTACAGATTAACGACCCATTATAAAAAGGGATATGTAAATGATTAAACTTCACCACCTCAATCAGTCTCGTTCAAAGCGCATCATTTGGTTACTTGAAGAGCTAGATGTAAATTACGAGATTGTACCCTATGTCCGTGATTCCGTGACCTTCATGGCACCGCCAGAACTAAAAAGTGTTCACCCATTAGGGAAGTCACCTGTTCTTGAAGATAACGGCGAGATTATCATTGAGTCAGGTGCAATGACCGAATATTTGATTGAGAAATACAGTGACGGAGCCTTTGCTCCTGAGCGTGGTACAAAAGCACACACAGAATATTTGCAATGGATGCACTTTGCAGAAAGCTCTGCAATTTTACCTATGCTGCTAAAAATCTTCGTAAGCAAAGAGCCAAATGAAACTCAGTTTTTATCAGGCTATGCCGACAAGGAAGCAATGAATGTACTAGGCTACTTCGAGCAATCTTTAGAAGGCAAAACTTACCTAGTAGAAGAGCGTCTGACTGGCGCAGACATCATGATGTCTTTCATTGTCGAATTGGTTCAAAAGTTTGGTTTAGTTAATCACTTCCCTAATATTGAACGTTATGGGAAACAGCTCGCGACACACCCAGCATTTGCAAAAGCTGAACAACTTGAAGTGAAGTACTCTTAATTACTTCGCCCCTTTGATGACGCGTAAAACTTCATTTAAGGGGCGATATTACTAACATCGTAGACACGCTAACTGGATAGCGCTCCCCCCAGTCAATCGCTTTCGAGAACGTCGATTGTTATGTCAATCAAGCTAATGTAGTAAATTTCTGATTCTAATATAGTTTCGACCATAGTCACCATCTATTGAATTGATAAGCAATATCAGTTTTCTCCCCCAGCTTTTCCGTAATAACCTCCTCTACAGTTTCTAAGGTATTGAACCCTGGAGGGGGAAGAAAAATGACAAACAAGAAATTGACTACAGCAGCAGGTTGCCCTGTCGCACATAACCAAAACGTTATGACTGCAGGTCCTCGTGGCCCTCAACTATTACAAGACGTTTGGTTCCTTGAAAAATTGGCACACTTTGACCGCGAAGTGATCCCAGAGCGTCGTATGCACGCAAAAGGTTCTGGTGCTTACGGTACGTTCACAGTAACGCACGACATCACAAAATACACTCGCGCTAAGATCTTCTCTGACATCGGCAAAAAAACAGAACTATTCGCTCGCTTCACTACCGTAGCTGGTGAGCGCGGTGCAGCAGACGCAGAACGTGACATCCGTGGTTTCGCACTAAAATTCTATACTGAAGAAGGTAACTGGGACTTGGTTGGTAACAACACACCAGTATTCTTCCTACGTGACCCACTAAAATTCCCAGACCTAAACCACGCAGTAAAACGCGACCCTCGCACTAACATGCGTAGCTCTACCAACAACTGGGATTTCTGGACATCACTACCAGAAGCATTCCACCAAGTGACTATCGTAATGAGTGACCGTGGTATCCCCGCTTCTTACCGTCATATGCATGGTTTTGGTAGCCACACATTCAGCTTCATCAACGCAGAAAACGAGCGTTACTGGGTGAAATTCCACTTCAAAACTCAGCAAGGCATCAAAAACCTAACTGACCAAGAAGCAGAAGCAATCGTAGGTAAAGACCGCGAAAGCCATCACCGTGACCTCTACGAAGCGATTGAGCGTCAAGACTTCCCTAAATGGAAGATGTACGTACAGATCATGCCTGAGCTAGAAGCGGATGAAGTCAACTTCAACCCATTCGACCTAACACGTGTATGGTCTCAAAAAGACTACCCACTGATCCCAGTTGGTGAGTTCGAACTGAACCGTAACCCAGAAAACTTCTACGCAGAAGTTGAGCAATCAGCGTTTAACCCAGCAGCAGTTGTACCTGGTATCGGCTTCTCTCCAGATAAAATGCTACAAGGTCGTCTGTTTGCTTACGGCGATGCTCAGCGTTACCGTCTAGGTGTGAACCATCATCAAATCCCAGTGAACGCACCTCGTTGCCCTGTTCACAGCTACCACCGCGATGGCGCAATGCGCGTTGATGGCAACTTTGGTTCAACACTAGGTTACGAACCAAACTACAAACAAGAATGGGCAGAGCAACCAGATTACTCTGAGCCACCTCTACGCATCAACGGCAACGCTGATCACTACGATCATCGTGTAGACGAAGACTACTTCAGCCAAGCGGGTGACCTATTCCGTCTGATGAGCGAAGAGCAACGTCAAACTCTGCTCGATAACACAGCTCGCGCAATGGACGGTGTACCAGAGTTCATCCAACAGCGCCACGTTCAACACGCATACCAAGCGGACGAGGCGTACGGCAAAGGTCTTGAAATTGCACTAGGCTTAAACAAGTAAGCGAACGCTGTAATCATTACACTGTGTGATTTAAAGACGAAAAAAAGGAGGTGCTCTACAGCACCTCCTGATTTCAAATCACTAATCCTTAATCACAAGTCATAAACCATGCTCAAGGAGGTTCATTATGATTAACTTAGATTTCTTTAAGCTCTTTAATACCAAAGAACTGTTTATCTATTACTGATTCATCAACTACTGATTTTTAGCGACCGCTTTGATCAGTACTGATGTATCCATGCGACCTAAACCATCACGTTGAAGGTCTGCGTATTGCTCATCCACTTTCTTAGTCAGTGGAAGTTCTAGACCCACTCGCTCAGCTTCTTGCAGACAGAAACCTAAGTCTTTGCGCATCCAATCAATAGCGAAGCCAAAATCGAACTTGTCTTCAGCCATTGTATTTGCGCGGTTTTCCATCTGCCAAGAACCTGCAGCGCCATGCTTAAGCGTTTCTACAACTTGAGCGATGTCCAAGCCTGATTTTTGTGCCAGCAACAAAGCTTCACTCAGACCTTGTAAAACGCCTCCAATACAGATTTGGTTTACCATCTTACAGCGTTGACCCTGACCGTTTTCACCCAGTAGCGTCATCTGCTTCGCGTACACATCCATCGCCGGAGACACACGGTCAAAAATGCTTTGTTCACCACCACACATGATGGTTAGAACACCATTTTCTGCGCCCGCTTGACCACCAGAAACTGGCGCATCAATGAAGTGATTACCATACTTAGCACACGCTTCAGCCAGCTCAACCGCTAGGTCTGCAGAAGTCGTCGTGTGATCGACTAACACTGCATCTGCTTTCAAACCGACCAGAATGCCTTCTTCACCGTAAACAACGCTACGAACGTCATCATCATTACCCACACAGGTAAAAACGATGTCACAGCCTTCTGCCGCTTCACGTGGTGTTTCACAAGCTACGCCTTGGTATTCTTCAGCCCATTTGTCGGCTTTCGCTTTTGTGCGGTTGTATACTTTGGTTTCAAAGCCCGCTTTACTTAGGTAACCAGCCATTGGGTATCCCATCACACCCAGACCAATAAATGCTACTCGTTGTTTTTCCATTGCACGCTTCCCTTAGTTCACCTGACTGAAATGTTTCGTAACATGCTACTAAAGAATTGAAATCATTACTCGTGATTTCTCTTTCCTCGGTCTCGATGATCCTGCATTGCAGTCCGTTTATTGCGCCTTCTACACCCCTTTACTTGACGATTAGCGTAACAGTCAAAGCACTTACAAAGGTTCACTACTGCTTAGCGTGGAACATCGCTTGCCCACTCTTGTCCTTGTTCGACCAGAAATTGATGTTGAACTGAGCATCATCGCTCATCTCAATGCGGTGCCAGTACTGCGGTGGACTTGTAGCAAACTGGCCTGCATTAATCACCACCACTACTTCTGCTTCTGTGGCATTTTCATCAGCAAAGCCGTAGTAAGTCACTTGCCCTTCCATGACGCACAGCTGCCCAAACACACCCTCAGCGGTATTGTGATGAGTCAGTAGCGCTGGTGGCACATTGTCTTTAGTGAAGAAAGGCGTTGAACGTTGAACAGTCCAGTCTTTAGGAATTCGTAGATGCGACATAATAATACCCTCTCTAATTACAATTCTTTTCGTTTAAATCGGTTAAGCCTGACCGGCTTGAGACAACTCTCGAAGCAATGGAAATGCTTGCGTAACTTGTTCTCCCGTCACGACGAAGCCCATGAGTCGGCTATTTTCATCTTCTGCTTTCGCGGCAATGCCTGTTTGAGAAATCTGCACGCTCCAGTTCGTCACCGAACTAAAATCGCCTGCCAATTGAATTGGGTAGCTCGGCGTTTTGACCTTTACCATCATGGGCGGTAGTTTCAACTCTGCTTCTTGCCCCAGTAGTTGTTTGCCCAAAGCATTGGCACTTAGCACGATCGGTTGGAGGTACGGCATCATTCGACCTTGGATCTCAGCACAATCGCCTAATGCGAACACATTGGCTGCTGATGTCTGTAATCGAGCATCCACCTCGATGCCTTTATTGACACTCAACCCACAAGCCTTCGCTAACCAAGTGTTAGCACGTAAACCCGCCGCTGAAATCACTACATCGGCTTCGATTTCCTTACCTTTGCTCAAGCTTGCCACCAGCGAATCATCCGAGTGATTGATCGCGACAACTCCAGTCTCTAAGGCAAGTTGAATACCTTGCTGCTTAAGTTGATTCTCCAGCGGCAATGCAACAAATTCAGGAATCAAGTTAGCGAGCAAACGGGGATTTGGCTCAACCACCGTAACGGCTTTACCACTGGTTGCGAGATCCATGGCGATCTCGACGCCGATCAAACCACCACCCATTACTAGAATTCGTTCCGCGCGGCTAATTTGCTCTTCCGCTAATTGATATTCTTGTAGCGAGTTCAGCGTTATCACCTCAGGTGCTGCACCACCAGATATTGGCGGCACAAAGGCTTTCGCGCCTGTCGCAAACACCAGTTTGGAATAAGGATAGGTTTGGCCGTTGGCGACCACTTGCTGAGCTTGCACGTCGACATGCTCAATCATGGTATGGGCGAACAGTTCGATGTTGTGTTCCTGTGCAAACGCCTCACCACTTTTAACTACCAAATCTTGGGCAGTTTGCTTGTTACTGAATACATGACTCAAATCGGGCTTGTTGTATTCCGCGCCATCATCAGCAGTAAACACTTGCAGCGGAATATGTGCGTCCATTCGACGCACTGTTTTCACCAATTGGTAAGCCGCAAAGCCGCTACCAATAATCACAATAGATGCTTGCATATTCTCCCCCTTACCCGTTGTATTCGACAAAGACGTCTTTACCCAAGTGGCATTCTGGGCACAAGAAGTAATCTGGCACTTCAGACCATGCCATGCCCGGTTCAACGCCTTGATTAGGCTCGCCTTTAGTTGGGTCGTATACCCAATTACAAACGGTGCAAACCATGCATTGACAACCTGCAGGATGCGCCTCAGTACTAGGGTTGCTAGAAGCAGCATCTACTGCCGCTTGTGTTGCTACTTGTGCAGCGGGTTGTGATTGAACTTGTGGTGCAGACGCAGCAATCGCCAGCGAAGTAACAGGACTTGTCAGGTCATGCTTTGCCCACAATTTCGCGATGTTTTGACCATGTTCGCGACATTCACGCATCGCTTTACCATCTGGTCGCCATTTGGTTTTCAAACTCACCGCGGTTTCAAAGCCTGCGTCAGTCAATCGAGCATGGATACGATCCACCGCACCACCGTTCCAACCGTAGCTACCGAACGCAGCGGCTTTCTTCGCCTTAAAGCGCAGACCGGTAATTTCTTCTAGCATGCCTGCGATCTTCGGCATCATGACGTTATTCATGGTAGAAGAACCAACCAAGATGCCTTTTGAGCGGAATACGTTGGCGAGAATTTCATTCTTATCATGCTTAGAGACATTAAAGACTTTGACCGCCACACCAGGATCGACATCGTGAATGCCTTGCGCGATTGCATCGGCCATCATTCGAGTGTTGTTTGACATTGAATCGTAGAAAATCGTAATGCGATCTTCTTGATAATTGTCTGCCCACGCCAAGTATTGCTCGATGATTTGAACCGGATTATCGCGCCATACAATACCGTGTGACGTTGCGATCATGTCGACAGGCAAATTGAAACTCAGCACTTCTTTGATTTTTGCGGTTACCAAGCTGCTGAATGGCGTTAGGATGTTTGAGTAGTAACGCAAACACTGTTCCATCAACTCATTTTGATCCACTTCATCATTGAATAAGCGTTCATCGCAGTAGTGCTGACCAAATGCGTCATTGCTGAATAATACTGCATCGCCAGTTAGGTAAGTCATCATGCTGTCTGGCCAATGCAGCATCGGCGCTTCCACGAACACCAATTGCTTACCGTTGCCAATATCAATGCTGTCGCCTGTTTTTACGGTTTTGAAGTTCCACTCAGGATGGTGGTGATGACCAACGATGGAATCAATCGCCGCTTCTGTACAGTAAATTGGCGTGTTCGGAATCTTCTCCATTAATGCCGACAATGCGCCTGAGTGATCTTCCTCTGCATGGTTTACCACGATAAAGTCGATAGACTTAAGATCGATTTCCATTTCTAAATTTTGGATGAATTGTTGACTGAATCGATGATCGACCGTATCAATCAATACGGTTTTCTCTTCACGAATTAGATAACTGTTGTAGCTGGTACCTTTTGTCATTTTGTATTCTGTACCGTGGAAATCTTGGACTTCCCAATCGCGTTGACCTACCCAGTGGATGTTGTTTTTTACGTGAATTGTCATAATTACTACCTTGAATGACGGGATAAACAAAACTAATTTCTTCTTGTATTGCACTGGGCATGCCAACTTTTAATTGCCATATATTTCAATATCTTAATTGAAATCCAACTTTAACAAGTGTCATTTAGACACAGTTGAAAATTGTCATTAAGACACTACAATAGTCATATTGACACAATCGGTATTGGCTATGACTTCTTTAATCGCGCAATGGCTACACATCACGCAAGACCTTAACTCGGCCCTCACTCAACAGGCTCGCTTCGATACGTTGTTAACCACGATTCGAGAGGTATTGAAGTGTGACTCTTCTGCCCTTCTTTTGTATGAAGACCAACACTTTAAACCTTTAGCGATCAATGGATTGGCGAAAGAAGTGCTTGGACGCCGTTTCTCCATTGAGCAGCACCCAAGATTAGAAGCCATTGCCCGAGCAGGCGATATCGTGCGCTTTCCCTCTGACAGCGACTTACCTGATCCATACGATGGCTTGATTCCAAACCACGATGACAAACTGCATGTCCATTCCTGCATTGGTTTACCTCTGCTGATCGACGATCAACTGATTGGTGCCATTACGATTGACGCCTTCGACCCCAATCAATTTGATGGGCTACGCAACCAAGAGTTACGTTTTGTCAGCGCGTTGGCAGCAGGTGGCCTACACACTGCACTCCTGTTAGAGCAATTAGAAACACAAGCGAGCCTGCCACGTGACTCTTACGCCGAGAAGCGCACCTTAAGTAATGAAATCATTGGCAACTCTCAGGGTATGAAGAATCTTCAAGAGCAGATCGATGCCGTCGCCGATACGGAATTGTCTGTGCTGGTGATGGGAGAAACGGGCGTAGGTAAAGAGTTGGTTGCCAGCGCTATTCACCATCGCTCTAGCCGCTCTAGCAATACTTTGGTTTACCTCAACTGTGCGGCGCTGCCAGAATCAGTCGCGGAAAGCGAGTTGTTCGGCCATATCAAAGGCGCATTTACAGGCGCAATCAGCAATCGCAAGGGTAAGTTCGAACAAGCCGATGGCGGCACACTGTTTTTAGATGAAGTCGGCGAACTGTCGTTAGAGCTGCAAGCCAAGTTACTTCGAGCCCTACAATACGGCGACATTCAACGTGTGGGTGATGACCGCCATATTCGAGTCAATACACGCATTGTCGCCGCCACCAACCGTATATTGCATGAAGAAGTGACTGCTGGTCGCTTCCGAGCCGACTTATATCACCGTCTAAGCGTCTTCCCGCTTCATGTTCCACCTCTTCGTGAACGTGAAGACGATGTGGTGTTACTCGCAGGCTTTTTTGCCGAACGTTTAAGAAGCAAATTGGGATTGAACAGCATTCGTTTGTCCCCCACTTTGGTGCAGGCACTCAAAGACTATTCATGGCCAGGCAACGTGCGAGAGCTTGAACATGTCATTAAACGTGCTGGTGTTTTGGCAAAAGCGCGTACCCACGCCATGGACATTGAGTTAGTTGAGCAAGATTTTGACATCCGAACGCCGAATCAGAACATCAAGAACGTTGAAGAAACGGAACAAAAATCTCGGCTTGAGCTACCAGAAGGCGGATTAAAGCCTGCCACAGACGCCTTCCAAAAAGCGATGATTGTTCGAGTTCTGGAAGAGAACCAAGGTAACTGGGCAGCAACGGCACGTCAGCTTGAATTAGATAACGGCAATTTGCACCGATTAGCAAAACGGCTAGGGATAAAATAGACACTAACGAATATCACCTAATATGGCATATTCATCGCCAAATAAAGAGCCGATGCCCAACCGCTCACTCAGCCCACTATAAGTAGTGAGCTGAGTGCTCAGATAGAATAGCCACCTAAGTTTGACGGTATTTTCTTCTAAATTTTATTGTCTTGAACCACCTCACAGATTTAATAACCCTTAACAATAAACACAATAATAGTTAAGGTATTTTTATGAGCCAGATCTAATAAAATTAAATATATAGTATTTATTTTAAGAATCTAAACTTTCAAAGTTCATCATAATAAATACAACCTCTATGTATACACTTTACCTTCAAAAAACATCCAAATATAATCCCTTCGATAAAAACACTTAAATGAATTTAACTGTATAAAAGTGAGGAGAATAAAATATGGGATATGGGGCGACAGTATATTCATTAGATACTGAAAAGGTTTTTAACGTACTAAAGAATGAGCGTAATCCAGAGCTAGAAAAAGCCATCATGGAAAGGTGTCAAGACTCCTTTAAAGTGATTAATGAAATGCTGGAAAGTAGTGGCGAAAGCATCCGAGCTGAAGAGCTTCTTATGCAGATGCTGTCTGAAGAGATAAAATACAGTCACTTGGGTTACGCCTATGCTTACTTGCTTGAAGCTATATGTAAGATCACTGGTTATTACTTATCCAATAACTCTTGGTATCCTTGCGATGTCAACGATTTCTGCGATATTCCATTCACTAATACCGATTATCCCATAAAATTCCCACTCCCTGACGATTTCCCTGTTGTTTTTATGATAAAAAATCAAGATATTCACCAAGATAACGTTGACTTCGGAGGCTTATCAGAGCAACAAATATCTGAAGTCAAGAGCTGGTACACTCATGCAGTCGTAAACAATCGTGACTTGGTATTATTTTATTATTAATTTTAACTATTAATAAATTATCCAATAGTTAAAATAACAATAGAATATTAATAAAACTCTAGCTTATATTAAGATAGAGTTTTATCTATTTAACTGAAATTTTTATAATTTTAAAAATATTATATTTCACACCTAATTTATAGACTCTGTGTATAGTGTGTTCAGAGGCAATGTGAACTCATAGGATCAAAATCAAGTTCTAATTTTTAGAAGAAAAAACGATCTGCTTGTGTCAAAATGCGCCATCCCAACCAAAAAGTCTTAATGTAATGAACTACCAAGCTGCTATTTTTGATATGGATGGTTTGCTCCTTGATACTGAGCGCGTCTGTATGCATATTTTCCAAGAAGCATGTGAAGCCCAGAATCTACCCTTCTATAAAGATGTTTACCTTTCAATCATTGGTCGCAATGCAGCGGGCATTGAAGTGATTTTTCGTAAAGCTTATGGGGATGATCTTGACCGCTTACACCAAGAGTGGCGCGACCGTTACGACGCTGTGGTTAAGCACCAAGCGATACCGGTAAAAGAAGGGGTGATTGAGCTGCTTGAGTGGTTGAAAGGCCAAGGGTTGCCAATTGCAGTCGCCACTTCTACAGCAAAAGAAGTGGCACAGAAGAAGTTGGAGTTAGCGGGCCTAAGCAAGTATTTCGACAACTTAACGACAGGCTGTGAAGTGTCACACGGCAAACCTGATCCAGAGATCTACCTGCTTGCAGCAAGTCGTCTAAGCGTAGATCCAACCAAATGTCTCGCTTTTGAAGATTCAAATAATGGCGTACGTGCTGCGGTAGCAGCGAACATGATCACTTATCAAATTCCTGATTTGGTTGAGCCTTGTGACGAAATAAAGCAATTAGGCCATACTGTCGCACCTTCACTGCATGATGTGTTGCACACGTTAAAGCAAACTCGCTAGGCCTACTTGTCGTCTGTTCTCTAGAAGCTCAGCAATTTAGCTGAGCTTCTTTCTTGAAACCTCTCCAATACCGTAAAACCAAACAATTCTGCCACCCGTTTAGAGAGATTATTTTCACCTTAACTCTGGCTAATCACGACTTTTGATTTAACTCACGCAATCGCATGAAATAAGGCATTTGAGTGATCAAATAGCGGAACTGACCAGTACAAGCTTGCAACAAAACGTCAATATACCGATTGAAGCACGTTTTTGGAGTGAAAATTGGCTGATAATGAGAACTATTGGATAAGATCAATCCAAGTCAGCCTAAAATACAAAATGGAGAGTGTTATATGTCTTTACGTTTATTAGCAACAACCTTCGCATTAGTAGGAATGAGCTTTGGTGCCCAAGCCAGTGCCGAGTGTGAAGTGTCATTAGATGCTAACGATATGATGCAGTTTTCTACTAAAACATTGAGCGTACCAGCCACTTGTAAAGAGGTAAAACTAACGCTGAATCACACAGGTAAGATGCCAGCGCAATCGATGGGTCACAACGTGGTCATCTCTGACACAGCCAACCTACAAGCAGTCGGTACTGATGGCATGGCAGCTGGAGCAGAAAATAACTACGTAAAACCAAATGATGATCGCGTCTACGCTCACACAAAAGTAATTGGTGGCGGTGAAAGCACCAGCATTACGTTCAGTACTGAGAAAATGAAAGCCGGCGGTGACTATTCATTCTTCTGTTCGTTCCCGGGTCACTGGGCAATCATGCAGGGTAAATTTGAGCTAAAATAAAAGCTTTAGCCAAGCCAAAAGAAGACTCATTACAGGGAAGCCAAGGCTTCCCTTTTTGATAGATAAAATAGCAATTGAGAAAGGTCTAACACGTCTGGAAACGTGACCAAGAAACATAGCAAGTATGAAACCCTTGCTCCATTGAGATTAAGTTCTTTTGCGAAAAGTTATGGTTAAAAATCAGATTTTTATTTTGCCTTTCCGAAACACAACTAAATGATAAAAGTCATTCAATACCATGTAACTCTTTCCAGTTTCCTGGATGAACCACATAGCCGAACAGAGCATGCCCACCATAAACCAATTCAGTCCCTTCCGGTATCCACAGCATCTGACCTGGGTGCACAAAATGTGTTTCACCATTTGCGGTCAGCTCGAAACAGCCTTCAATCACGAAAATAACCTCATCATAAAGCACTGTCCAAGCCACTTTAGCGCCTTCCCATTTAGCAAAGCCTACGCCTATGTTTGGTGAAATTTCTGGGCTTAACGCCCTGGCAACATACGCCATTCCTGGCGTATCACCACGAACATTGAAATCTAGACTTTTACTATCAACAAGTTTGACTGGCTTCATAATTCACTCCGGCTTTGCCATTTTGCTAATTGGATACGCGTTTTTACTCCCAAACCTAAAAAAGGCTCTGGCGGATTCAAACAAGGCATTCCTGTCACTTGCTGTATGTCATCCAATGATTTAGATGTCGCACCAACGACATAGTCAGCTAACAGTGTTCCAGAAATGGTTCCCCACGCAGCACCAACACCATTGTCACAAGCGCTGGCATAAACACCTTCATCTAATTGACCGAAAAAGTTAGTAAAGTTACGAGAGATTGCATACACCCCACCCCATGTGTGAGTAAATGGTACGTCGGCCAGCTCGGGATAACGCGCCAGAAAGACCTGACGATGATCGTCGCGAATTTGTTCTCTGACTTTATCGTTCATGCTTGAGCCATATTTCGGCACGTGTTTGTAAGTATTGCGGATCAAAATACGTCGATCGGCGGTCATACGTAACGTCGTTCCCGCATGATCAGCTGGAGTTAACCCCCAATTCAGCTCACCTCCGTATCGTTGCATTTCTGCGTCGGTTAATGGACGCGTCCAGCTTGCAAACGTCATCACTGGAAGTAGTCTGTTTTTAAGATAACCAAACTCCCGAGTAAAAATGCTGGTCCCAAGCAGCAGTTCAGGGGTTTCAACAGAGCCACTATCTCCATGTAATACCCAGCAACCGTTTTCTTTACTGAGCTTGCGGATTGGCGAGTTCTCTAACACCTCGACGTTCTCTGGAAGGCTTTCCCCTAGCCCACGCACCAAAGCAGCAGGTTGCATTAAATAACCACCTGGCGTGTAAATTGCGCGGCTGTAGTAGTTGGTTCCCAAGACTTTCGCCAGCTCACTGCCATTAACATGGAAGTATGGTTCGCCAAGGTCTTTCATTAGGTGCTCAAAGTGATCGAGATACGCTTCACCGCGCGCCCCTACGGCTCCTTGATATTTGCCCTTTGCTGACCACTGACAAGAAATACTGTGCTTCGACACTAAAGTGTTTAGCTGAGCAATCGCAGAACGGTTGAGCGACAATAACTTTTGTTTGTGCTCAGGGTCGGGATGCTCAAGTGAAAACTTATGAGGCAAATCGATAACAAAGCCCGAATTTCTTCCTGAAGCCCCTTGGCCGATACGTTGCGCATCAATCAGTATAATTCGTGCATTAGGCATAAGTTCAGCTAAACGTCTTGCCATAGCTAGGCCTGCGAAACCGGCACCTAACACGGCATAGTCAGCACTTTGTTTACCTTTTAACGCCGATTTTTCTGGAATACTTGGCAACGCATGGTACCAACCACACGTCACGTCATCATTGGGTAAATGAATCATCTTTTTTCTCCGCTACGCTGCTGACAGTTTCAATGACAATTGATCTAGCCAAGGGCCGCGTAATGACTGTACTTTTCTTCCTAGCAACGCAAAACCGAGCATTGCTCCTTCTGGTGAATAAAACGCAGCGGTCAATTCATCTGCTTGGGTCTCGATGTACCATTGTCCCTGTTCTTCAGCGGCTACCGGGAAAATCGTGAGTGGAAGAATCGGCGTTTTTACAATCACTGGAGTTGGTGTTAACGAGATAGGGGCGACATCGCCTAGCAAGCTTTTCGCTACAGAAGGGATCATTTGATTAATCGGTGCAATATAGGGCTGCCAACCTTGCTCAGTTTCAACACAGTCACCTAGCGAGTAAATATTCTCATCACTCGTCTGGCCGAATTGATTCACTTTAATGCCCCGGCCAACTTCAAGCCCCGCGCGCTCAGCCAGAGAAACATTTGGCTTGAGTCCAACCGCGCTCAGCACTAGATCTGCTTCAATCTGCTTGCCACTGTTTAGATGTAAAACCGCACTAGATTCCGACCTTGGTTCGATTCTGGTGATACTGTCTTGTAGAGCCCATTGCACGCCTCGATCGGCAAGTGCGCTTTGTAATGATTCACCCAACTGTTGCGGGATCAAACGCTCCATTGGCCATTGACCCAACCCGATAACTGTTACTTCATAACCGCTTTCGATCAGATCATTTGCGAACTCACAGCCAATTAAGCCATCACCTAGGATCGCGATGCGCTTTTTGTCTTGCAGCTCCGCTCTGAAACGGCGGTAATCAACTAAGTCGTTCACACTCATAACCCAAGAGCGATCGCCCTCAATTGGGATTTCAATCGGTGATGCACCTGTTGCCAGTACCAAGCGGCTGTAGGCGTATTTACCGATGGAGGTATGTAACGTTGAATTGGCACGATCGATCTGTTCAACACGGGTATGCGGGTAAACTCGGATGTTGAGACGGCTTTCCCACTCCAACGCGCTCTCACTTTGTAGCGCGTCGCCGTCTTTATTCATGACCAGTGCATTAGACAAGGCAGGCTTGCTGTACAGTGCGCCATCATCAGCGGTAAAGACAGTGATCGGAACCGTTTCAGATTGTGCTCTAAGTGCCGCTGCCAACTGGTAACCACTGTGGCCACTGCCGATGATAACGATAGGGTCAGCTGAAAATATAGGTTGAGTGACTTCAGATGGAAGTGGCTGAGCCGTATTTGGCTGAACAGATGCTTCTACCGACACCGAAGACACCACTGCAACCTCTTCTAGTGGCACATCGTCGGTGATTTCGATCATTTCAAAATCGGCCTTACCCACTAAACAGTCAGGACATAACCAGTCATCCGGTACATCTTCCCATGCTGTTCCTGGTGCAATGCCATCGGATGGCCAACCTTGTGCTTCATCATAGATTAAGCCGCAAATAATACAGAGCCACTTTCTCATCACTTATACTCCAACTACCTTGTTCAGAATTTCCGTGTTTACAAACCGCTGTCAGATTTGTTGTGATTCCATCAACCTCGCCCTAGCTTGTGGTCTGAAATCCAAGCCGGTACGAGGTGATGAAAATACAGTTACACGGTAGCTATACGTTGCTGTCTTGCTGCAAACGAATGGCAATATTGCGTGTCTGGACGTAGCTATAAATCGCTTCTTGTCCTTTTTCTCGCCCAAACCCGGACAAGCCCACGCCACCAAATGGTGTTTCGATGCCACCAGCAAACCATTCATTGATGAACACTTGTCCACCACGCAGTTGCTGTGCCACACGCAATGTTTGGTTTAGGCTTTCACCAAAGACACCAGCGACCAGGCCAAAATCGGTGCCATTCGCGATTTCAACGGCCTCTTGCTCGGTTTCAAACGGTGTAATTACCAGTACAGGACCAAACACTTCTTCTTGAGCAATACGCATATCTGGTGAGGCTTCAATCACCGTCGGTGCCACAAAGTAACCCGACAAATCAGGGGCGTATCCACCCGTTAGGATGTTCGCGCCGTCGGCTTTTGCTTGTTCTATCATTTCAAGCACGCGCGCTTGTTGATCAGCCGATACCAACGGTGTTATATCCGGCTGGCTTTCACCTTGACCAATGGTTAGGTCTTGCGCCATTTTCACTACCGCCGCTTTTACTTCTTCATAACGCTCTTTTTGAATTAGCAAACGAGACATTGCCGAACAAACTTGACCAGCGTTAAAGAAAATACCGACTTGAACGCTTTGTAAAAGCGTTTCGAGACTCACATCTTTCAGTGCGATAGCGGCCGATTTACCACCCAGCTCCATCACAGATGGTGTGGCGCGTTGCGCTGAATCTTTCAGTATGCGTTGGCCGGTCGGCACAGAACCTGTAAAGACAATTTGATCAACGTCTTGATGCTGCACCAAGTGGCTGCCAACTACGGAGCCTTTGCCACATAGCAAGTTAATCGCGCCTTTTGGGAAACCCGCTTTTTCAATCGCTTTAATCAACAACGTCATAGCGAGTGGGGAAATCTCTGGCGATTTGATCACCACTGCGTTACCAGCAGCTAATGCAGGTGCTAATGAGCGTGCACAAATAGAAACTGGGAAATTCCACGGCACAATCTGCACTGACACACCAAACGGCACATATTGGGTGAAATCGACATAATCTTTACCCAACGGAATTGACGTGCCTTCTAGCTTGTCGGCCATGCCAGCGTAGTATTCGAAGTAACGTGCCGATTCTAAAAACTCATCTTTGGCATCTTGCAAAGATTTCCCATTTTCACGGCAGGCAACTAACCCACCTTCATCAGCCATTTCACGAATAGCCGCGGCGGCTTTTAACATCCACTCGGTTCTGACGGCTGGACGAACGTCCGAAAGAACGCCTTGATTGACTACTCGACGTGCCGCTGCCATTGCGCGATCTGCATCGGTGATAGTGGCTTCTGCAACCGTCGCATACGCTTCGGCTGTGCCAGGGTTCATGACGGTCAGCGCTTGCTCTGAATCGCACCACTCACCATCAATATAATTAAGGTAATGCATCATATTACTGCTCCAGTGCCGCTTTCACTTGCTTTGCCAACCAGGTTTGAAAGAAATGCGTCGGAACATCCATTTCTGGTGAGAACACACCACCACCAAAGCCAGGTGAGTAACGACCTTCCTGCATGCCCTCGACCGCTCCAATATCTTCGCCGAATACGACTCGCCATGACTCAACGGTAGCAGTACGGCACGCAGCGAACTCATCTTTCGTTGCTTCATCACCCACATAGAAAACACGTAGGTGCTCAACACTCTTATTCGCAGTGATTGGTTCAATCATCATCGCAAAGGCATGATCGGCTTGAATACCAAGCAACACGTTTGGAAAGAGTGCAACATATTCTGCATGACGCAGTTTATCTTCTGGCCAGTTTGGAAATTTAGGTAAGTGTGTTCCTGCAGTATCAGAGAGGTTGTATGCGAGACTACCTTGGCCAGCAAAACGCTCTGCAAACATGATGTTGTAGTGATCCTCTAGGCGAGAATAACTGTTCAAACTCGGATGCACCCAAGGTAAGTGGTAAGCTTCACAGTAGTTTTCTACGGCAAGCTTCCAGTTACTTTTCACTTCTATCTCTAGGTTGCCACCCATGTTCACGCGGCGAAGAAGCCCTAATCCTTCTTCACCTAAGAATTGCTGCCAACGTTGCTCTAGCGGCGCGATATGCTCTTCAAAGCTTTCTGCATTGCCCGATAAGTTGACGAACACCATGTCCATCCAAACGGCTGAACGAAGTGGCTTAAGGCCATGTTTTTCACACTTAAATCGGTCATCTTTGTGTTTTGCGATACCACCAATGTGTGGTGTGCCTTTTAGATTGCCGTCAAGATCGTACGTCCATGAATGGTAAGGACAGCGAATCATGCCTTGAACTTCGCCTGCCTCATGAACCAGCTTCATACCTCGGTGGCTACACACGTTGTGGAAGACTTGGACTTCACCTTGACGATTTCTCATCATGAGTAGTGGAAGATTCATGAAATCAAGTGGCATTACATAACCATTTTTAAGCAGGTCTGATGCAAAACCAATACATACCCAAGTGTTACCAAACACCTGATCACGCTCAAAAGTAAAATACTCTTCGCTGGTGTAGGCCTGATTCGGCATTCCTGTTGCTTCACTGATTGGGTTCAGTACATTATCAACAAGTTCAACAGGAATAATGGTTTGGTTGACATTGCTCATATTCTTATCTCCGAGAGTCGAGTTGCATCCAGTGCGTACAACATCGTGTTGTGTTAGTGGAGATAATTGTGATTAACAACCCGGCAACAAACAAACGACTTTTTCGCCGGGCTTGGATGAGTTTTTGTCATTCATGCATTGATCTCGAACAAAAAAATAACCTTTTAATTAACAATGATCTTCTTGTCATGATTAATACTCATTAACCGATGAGTATTAATCAGTTGAAACACAAAAGCCCTCTCTCTACTCTCTTTCAAAAATTAACAATAACGCAACAAACAATAACGTTAAAACAAACGCACTGTGAGGGATGCCTATGAGAGCAACATCTGGGATATTGAAAGGACTCAATCCGACTGTGACAATCGCATCAAAGATCGTCGTTATCGGTTTTGTACTTTTCTGCGCCATTCTCGCCAATCAAGCGGGCCAATACTTCGAAACGATTTCCGGCATTTTGCTACAGAATATGAAGTGGTTTTACATCGGACTTGTTTCACTCGTTGTCGGTTTTCTTCTTTACCTTATGGTTAGTCGATATGGGCATATTCGTTTGAGTAAAGATGACGAAAAACCAGAGTTTAGTTATTTGTCTTGGGTATCCATGCTTTTTTCCGGAGGCATGGGGATAGGCTTAATTTTCTGGTCGGTCGCCGAACCGATGTGGCATTACGCTGACAACCCATTTACTCAAGGCCTGACCAATGAAGCCGCAACAACATCAATGAAACTGACATTCTTTCACTGGGGTCTACATCCTTGGTCTGTCTTTATCATTGTTGCACTCGCATTAGCTTACTTTTCCTACCGTAAAGATCTGCCTTTTACCCTACGCTCTATCTTGTACCCTTTGATTGGTGATCGTATTTATGGGCCTATCGGACACACGGTTGATATCCTAACAGTCGCGGTGACTGCTTTCGGTATCTCTCAAACCTTGGGGATGGGAGTTATCCAAATAAACTCTGGTTTGAATCAAGCCTTTGGTCTAGACATTAGTTTGGGGATTCAACTCTTTATTATCGTTTCCCTTTGTACTTGTGCGGTTGCGTCGGTGCTATCTGGTGTAGGAAAAGGTATTCGCCGTTTATCAGAATGGAACATGCTGCTTTCACTCGCACTCGTGCTAGTCGTACTTTACATTGGTCCAACTCGCTATATCTTAAATACGCTACTCGAAAGTACGGGGCTTTATGCACAAAACATTGTCGGTATGAGCTTATGGAGCGATGCACAGAATGACTCTGGCTGGCAAAACTGGTGGACGGCTTATTACTGGCCTTGGTGGATGACTTGGGCACCTTTCGTTGGCATGTTTGTGGCTCGTATCTCTAAAGGACGCACAATACGTGAACTTATCGGCGGTGCTCTCATCGTACCCACGCTGATCACGTTCTTATGGATTTCAGTATTTGGTGGTGCAGCGTTGAAGGTAGAGCAAGACGCTCGTGTTGCTCATCAAGAGCAAGTCACTGCGGCACAAGAAGCCAAACAAACACCACCTGCGGATTTTTCTGGCGGCCCGATTCTTGAAGCGACTAAAGCCGATACGACACGCGCTTTGTTTACGCTATTCGACAATCTAGATACAGGTATGTTTGGTAAACTACTTAGCGTACTTGCGTGTCTATTGCTCGGTACTTATTTCATTACCTCCGCAGACTCGGGTACCTTGGTTCTATGTACCCTCGATGCCGCTGGGCACAGTGAGCCTCCTACCTCTATACGCGTATTGTGGGGGATCATGATCGCAGCCATTGCGGGAGTACTTCTATACGCAGGAGGGTTAAAAGCAATGCAAACGGCCTCCATTATTGCCGGTTTCCCTATCGCCATTTTTATCGCGGTGATGAGCTTAACGCTGTTTCATAGTATTCGACGCGAACCTAAGCCATGGGCAATGCTGCCTGAGCATGTTCACCCAGAGCAAGAGAAACTTGATGGTCCTGTTGAACCGCTTGTTGAAAGCAAAACAGTGGCTTCCGAGCCTATCGCTTCAAGATCCTCACAAAAAAGTGATTCCACACTCAATCAGGGACCAGTACTAAGTTAGTGCGTCGTTTCATCAATCAATTAAAACAAAGCGGGAACTGGTACTCCCGCTTTTTTAACATGACCAAACTCTGTTATTTTCTCTGCTTATTGATTTAGGCTAAACCTCGATCACCCACCTCATCTGGCAACTGTTGCAAAAGCCACTCTCTAAAACGCTTGACGCTTGCTGGGATTAAACCTCTATTTTTAGGTTCAAGCATAGAGAAATTGGAAGGTGTTGAAAGCACGTGTTCGACTGGCCTAACTAAAGCACCGCTTTGTAAATAGTCGTCCACTAATGATCCCCAGGCTAACGCGATGCCCTGACCATTAATTGCCGCTTGTAACAGCATTGGATAGTTATTGATGTTCATGCGATTACGAGGCGAAATATTTGGCAATCCTACACTCGCAAACCACTGCTCCCAATTCACCCAATCTCTTTGAGACTCCTCCAGATAGAGTAACGTTTTATTGAAGATTTCTTCTGGCTCACTAGGCTGGCCGATTTTCTCTAAATAAAGCGGGCTACACACAGGGAATACTTCTTCTGAAAATAGCGTTGTCACATCCATTTCCGCAGGTGGAGTGCGACAATAAAACAAGGCGAGATCGCAATCTAATCGGCGTAAGTCCAACACATTATCTGAGGCCAATATTCTTATATCGATGTCATCATGTTCATTTTGAAATTGAGCAACCTTAGGCAACAACCACAAGGCTGCCATTGCATTTGTCGTCGCAACCGTGATCTTTTGTTCGCCCTGCCACTTCTTCACTTCACCCGTGATTTGAGCAATATCGAGCAAAGATTGGCTGACAGCTTGATAATATTGAAGACCTGTAGGCGTTAAATTAATGCTTCGATTGGCTCGCGTGAACATAGCCTTGCCTAAGTATTCTTCTAATTGTCTAATTTGGCGACTGATAGCACCTTGGGTCACGTTTAGCTCGTCAGCGGCTAACGTAAAACTCAAGTGCCGCGCCGACGCTTCAAACGCAACGAGGCTATTTAAAGGTGGGAGGGGTTTGATTTTCATGTATCTTCCAGTAAGGCAGTATTGTAATTATTTTTATTCCCGGCAATCTTATGTTGCACGTGGATAATGCCATTCTGGACAACACCTCAAAAACGACAATTTATAAATGATAAAAAATAGAGATGAATCATAAATTGTTGTGAGAGAGACTGCCGTATACAGTTTCGTGGCTACAACGAGCACAAAAAGAGGAGCAGTTACTCCTCTTTTGTCTAGCCTTTTGCTCACTTTGTACGAGTTAGCCCATTTACCCTATTGCCAGTTTAGTGCTCGCGTAACGCGCTTTTTTCTTTCTTGGACTGGCTAAGAAGTACGCCAAAGTAAGGGGGCCTAATCGTCCCATAAACATCATGAAGATGATCACTAACTCACCCGGTTCGGACAAACTGCCCGTTAAGCCTCGCGATAACCCAACCGTACCCAGTGCCGAGACCGCTTCGAACATAATGTCTAACATAGACTCTTTCTCTGTCAGTAACAGCGTGAATATGGCAAACCAAGTCACCCCCACCGAGATCAGAGTCAGCGCCAATGCCTTGCTGATGGTCTCTTTGGGAATCTCGCGTTGAAAGGCATAGGTTGCTTCATCGCGACGCAAATAGCTGTAAGTCGCCAAGACTAACACTATAAATGTCACAACTTTAATGCCACTTGCCGTACTCAATGATCCACCGCCGATAAACATCAACACCAGAATGATCGCCGTTGTGGCATCTTCCAACTGATCGATAGCTAAAGTGTTGAACCCTGCCGTTCTTGGCGTCACCGCTTGAAACCACGATGCCCACCATTTCCCTGCTTCGCTCAACGGGGCAAGCGTGTTGGGGTTGTCATATTCAATCAGATAAATCGCGATAAGTGCCACCACGTTAATGATCATCGTGCCTAAGATCATCATTCGACTGTAAACGGTGAGTCGATGCCAACGGCGATTGCGTTTTAAGTCAATCCAAACCGAGAAGCCTAAACCACCAATAATGAACAAACTGGTAATGGTGAAGTTAACGACCGGGTCGTCCACGTAAGGCATTAAGCTATCGGCACTCAACGCAAAACCTGCATTGTTAAACGCACTGATGGTGTAGAAGAAACCATGGAACAAACTGGTTTCCCAGCCCAGCTCTTCACTCCAATAAACGCTCAAAATAGTGAAACCAATAAGTTCAACGAGCAGAGCGAACATCAATACAGATTTAGCAGTGGCAATGAGTGTCGATGAATCAGTCTGGTTGAACGCCTCTCTCGCGACTGCTCGCTCCAAAAAGCCAATTTTTCCGCCCAGAGCCAGCAAGGTCACGATAGCAAACGTCATCAAACCTAGGCCACCACATTGAATCAGGAAAGCAATAACCACTTGCCCAAAAGGCGTAAACGCCGTGCCCGTGTCCACCACAACTAATCCCGTCACCGTAATGGCCGATGTTGCTGTAAACAGGCTTTGAATCCAAGTGATGGGCTCTGTGGTGGCAATCGGCAGTTTGAGTAAGACCGTGCCGAGCATGATCAAGCACGCAAAGCTGAGGCTAAGTATTAATGGCGGTGCGCCCAACAATTTTTTGCCCGCTTTGGGTTTTCGCTCGATTGGGATAACAGAGGGATGCCACAAAACCATGTTACACCAACCTTGGAGCGACGTATTTCAGCTCAGCGCGACTACCGCAAAGCAACAGCGTGTCGAACTCATTAAGCACAAACTCATCATTGATATTGGTGTAGACGGCTTCTTCGCGCTTCACCAAGATAGGCTGAATGTTGTAACTGCCTCGGCTGATCAACTTAGAAAGCGGCGTATCGTGCAGATTGGATTTAACGTGGATTTCCACCACATACAAACCATGCCCCATTTCCAAATAGTTGTTCACCATCGGATAGTTGAGTGCCTGCGCGACTCTTACGCCCATCTCCTCTTCCGGATGAATAATGCGTTGTACACCAAGCTTAGACACGATGGTGTGGTGTGCTTTGGTGCTCGCTTTGACCCAAATAGATTTCACACCCAGATTTTTCAGCGCCAGCGTACACAACAAACTGGCTTGCATGTCTTCGCCAATCGCCACCAACACCACATCACTGTTCGCTAACGCTAACTCTCTGAGTGCACCTTCGTCTGTTGCGTCACATATGACCGCTTGCGTTAACTCTTCGACGTATTTTTCGACGATTTTCGGGTCGCTATCCACCCCCGTTACGGTGTGTCCAAGATGAATAAGTTCTAAGCTGGCGGCAACGCCAAATCGCCCTAGACCAATTACTGTAAAGTGAGCCATATCAATACCTAACTGTGTTTTATGTATAGAAAATGCTAATGCGTTAAGGGTTAGACTGATTTTCCGTCACGGAAAATAGGCAACACGAATCCTGTTCGAGTGCCGATAACCAGCACTAAACCTTGGCATTAACGTTGATTAAATTTGGAATTTAGTGGTGCTTGGACGCCTCTAGCACTAAACGATAACCCAGCCCCGGCTCGGTTTTTAATAGCCGCTGTTCGTCAGCACTATCGTTCAGTTTTTTGCGTAGTTGACTCACTAACACACGTAAGTAGTGAGTATCTTCGACATGACTTTTTCCCCAAATCACCGCTAGCAAATGAGTTTGCTCAATGAGTTTTCCCGGCTTGAGAATCAACTGTTCAATGAAAGAAAACTCTTTCTTGGTGAGTGGAATTTCCCTCTGATCCAACCAAAATTGGTGAGTACTTTTGATGATTTTGACTCGGCCAGCCACCAGCTCATCAGCGACGGTTTGCTCATCCACCAAATCTCGAACCAGCACTTTGATGCGCGCGATGAGCTCTTTTACGCCAAAAGGCTTGCTCAAGTAATCATTCGCGCCCGCTTCTAAAAGGCGGATTTTTTCCTCTTCTTGATCGCGAGCTGTCAGCACTAGCACTGGCGTTTTATAGGTCTGACGAAGCGTAGTGAGAAACTCCGCCCCATCGCCGTCGGGCAAGCCTAAATCTAGCAAAATGACGTGCGGCGAATGCGCTTCGAAACACGCTTTGGCTTCTGAAATGGTACTCGCGCCAATGTAATCAAACCCTTCAGCAGACAGCGAAATTCGAATAAAGGTATGAATGCGAGGCTCATCGTCCACGACTAAAACTTTGTAACTCACGCCTGCTCTGCTCCTTCATTGAGTGGAAGTCGAATGCGGATCAGCGTCCCTTCTGATACTGACATAGATTGAATATATCCTTGGTGTGCGGTGATGATGCCTTTGGCAACCGCGAGTCCCATTCCGGTGCCTGAATCGGCCGATTTGCTGTTCGCGCCGGAATAGAAAAGGTTGAATATTTTTTCCGCATCTTCAGCTTTGATGCCAATTCCCATGTCCCGAACATCAATCACGCACGACGAACTCTGCTTAGAAAGTGAAACCTCAACAGATTCATTCTCTGGTGAAAATCGCATGGCATTATCCAACACATTAAAAATCGCTTGTTCGATGAGCGAACGACTTACTGATAAATAACCAACGGCATCATCCATATTCATGGACACTTTCTCGGTGTAATTCGGCAAACGAGAAACCGCATCCCGCACAATATCTGCAATCAGCTCATCTTTTTTGGTAATTTTTAATGTGCCGTGCTGGAGCTTAGTCGCCTGTAAGAGGTTCTCGATATATTGATGCAAGCGATGGCTTTCTGAAGTCGCACTGTCGAGCAATTCTTTGCGCTCTAAGTCATTGAGCTTGGGCATGTACTCGTTGAGTGTGGTCAGTGTTCCAATAATGGTTGCCAGCGGCGTGCGTAGGTCATGGGACACCGATAGCAGGATGCTGTTTTGCAGCTTGGTTTGTTTTAATTCTCCCTGCTGGCGACGATAAAGATCCGCAAAGGTGCTGGTGATAAATGCCACCACCATAAACACGACTAAATTAAAAATGTCTTCCGGACGAAACATCTGCAAAGAGTAACGAGGCGTCGTGAAAAAGAAGTTGAAGCTCAACGCTTCGATCACCGCCGCCGCATAAGCGAATCGCGAGTTGCATTGAAACGCCACTACCACGACTGCTAACTGTAAAATCAGCAGGACTGCGGCTGTAGAGCCAAACAGTTAGTCTAACAACCATGAGACGACAACCGCGCCAACAATCACGGTAGTAGAAAAGAGAAAGGTGTTATCTCGCCATTGAACAAACATAAAATACATCAACCAAAATTCGATGTAGAAAACTTTAGCAAAAGCCCATTCGGAGTTCGCGTAAAAAAAGCGTAAAAAATTCAATAACGACAGTGAGTTATAAACATAATCATCATTAAGTTGGCCTAACTTAATGAATAATCACAAGTTAACGTTGCCCATTAACGCCTACTTACTCGGTATAAACGACAGACACAAAAAAGAGGAGCATTTGCTCCTCTTTCGTGTAGCGTCATATTAGATGACTTGCAGTTGAGCATCACCTTGCTCAGACAAAAAGCCACCGGTTTGATGCTTCCACAACTGAGCGTAAACACCACCCAATTGCAGCAGCTCGTAATGCGAGCCTTGCTCAATGATTTTGCCGTCATCCATTACAATCAAACGATCCATCGCGGCAATCGTTGATAGACGGTGAGCAATCGCGATCACTGTTTTTCCTTCCATCAGAACTTCAAGGTTTTCTTGAATTGCCGACTCCACTTCTGAATCAAGTGCAGACGTTGCTTCATCCATGATCAAAATTGGCGCGTTTTTCAGCAGAACGCGAGCAATCGCCACACGTTGACGCTGACCACCAGACAGCTTCACACCGCGTTCACCCACTTCAACGTCATAGCCAACGTTACCTTGCTCGTCTCGTAGAGATTGAATGAAATCATGAGCATGTGCTTTCTCAGCAGCTGCGATAACGGCATCCATTGAAGCATCTGGATCACCGTAAAGAATGTTCTCTTTAATTGAACGATGCAGCAAAGAGGTGTCTTGCGTGATCATACCGATGTGTTGGCGAAGCGACTCTTGTTCAACTTGAGAAATGTCCTGTCCATCAATACAAATCTTACCGCTATTTACGTCGTAAAAGCGCAGCAACAAGTTGACCAACGTGGATTTACCTGCCCCAGAGCGACCGACAATGCCGACTTTTTCGCCCGGTTTGATAGTCAGATTCAAGTTCTCAAATACTGCCTTCTCATCACTGTAGTTAAAACCTACGTGATCAAAGCAGATCTCACCTTGAGAGATTTGCAAAGGCTTAGCATTTGGTACGTCTTTCACTTCAACATCGTTTGAAATCGTATTAATACCGTCTACTACTGTACCGATGTTTTCAAACAGTGCGCTAACTTCCCACATGATCCACTTCGACATACCTTGTACGCGCAACGCAATACTGATGGCAATCGCAATAGCACCAATTGTTACAGCGTGATCTAGCCATAGATAAACCGAAATGGCACTAATAGACATCAGCAGCAAATAGTTGATGGCATCCACACTAAACAGTAAACAAGTCACCATGCGCATTTGGCGGTAAACCGTCACCAAAAATTGCTTCATGCTGCTTTCTGCGTATTCCAACTCTCGTTGCGAGTGCGCGAATAGCTTTACGGTAGATATGTTGGTGTAAGAATCGACAATGCGCCCAGTCATTACAGAACGAGCATCCGCTTGCTCTGTCGCTACTTGTTTCATTTTAGGGATAAAGTAGAACTGGATAACCGCGTACATTCCTATCCAAATCACAATAGGCAACATTAGCAAACCATCGGCTTCGCCCATCATCCAGAGCATCGAAAGAAAATAAACGCTGATATAAACCAGTACATCCACCAGCTTCATGACCGTTTCTCGTACCGCTAACGCACTTTGCATCACTTTGGTCGCAACTCGGCCTGCAAAGTCACGCTGGAAAAATCCAACCGCTTGTTTTAGCAAGTAACGGTGAATCAACCAACGGATAGACATCGGGTAGTTACCCAATAACGTTTGGTGCATCACCATTGAGTGGACAAAACCGAGAGCTGGCATCACAACCGCCACTAAGAACAGCATCATTAGCATGCGATCACCCTGGTCTTGCCAGAATGTTGCGCGATCTTGATTAGAGAGAATATCGACGAGCTCGCCCATATAACGCAACAGCGTCACCTCAGTAATAGCAATAAGCGCACTGAACACAGCCATAACGAGTAAAGGGGCTTCAAAGCCACGAGTGTAAAAACGACAAAAGCCAAATAGCGTCTTCGGTGGCTTTTCGGTTTCCATCTGGGGAAAGGGTTGGGTCAGCTTTTCAAACCAATTGAACATAACAATGACTTTAGGTACCGCGAATGAATTTGCGAACGTTTTACTATCTTTTGATACAAAAGTCAGTAAAATACCGAAACAAAAGATCAAATGATAATAATTACAATTAAGCTTAGCGTTAATCATAATTATCGGGAATAGATTTATGCAAAAGAATAACTCACTGACCATCGCTATCCGCAACGCGTTGGTTTGTGCTTTAGCACCTACAGCAGTGGTTGCATTCACAGCACAAGCTCAAGAAGACGTCGTACAAGATGACGTGATTGCCATGGAGACCATAACGGTCACCGCGCAAGCACTTAAAGTAGAAACCCCGGCAGCAGAAACGCCGCGCAGCGTATCTATCATTTCTGAAGATGAACTTCGTGTTCGTGCACCGAAAAAGCTAGATGAAGCATTACGCTACACGTCTGGTGTAACCGCTCAGCCTTATGGCGCAGACAACGACACTGATTGGTTCAAAGTTCGTGGATTTGATGCAGCGACTTACCTAAACGGCAACCGCCTATTCCGCGATGGTTACTACACATGGTTGGTCGAACCTTACGGCCTAGAAAGTGTAGAAGTCGTTAAAGGTCCATCGGCTATTCTGTTTGGTGAATCGGCACCAGGCGGTATCGTGAATGCTGTTCAGAAAAAACCAACGTTTACGCCTCAAGGCGAAGTAAAAGTCGAAGTTGGCAACAACCAACACCAATCCGTAGGTTTTGACATTGCTGACGAAGCAAACGACGCAGGCACTGTGCGCTATCGTTTGGTTGGCTTGATGACAAGCCAAGATGGTGAACTGGACGGCACAAACAACGAGCGTTTCTACCTAGCGCCAAGTGTCGAGTTCGACATTTCTGACCGTACAATGCTGACCGTTTTGGCAACTTACCTTCATGATGACGGTGTACCAACTAACCCATTCTTCCCAGCTGCAGGTACTCTGATTGGTTCTAACTTTGGCAAAATCGATCCTTCGACTAACCTTGGTCAGCCAAACTACGATAAATACGAACGCACGCAGTTTTCTCTAGGTTACTTACTAGAGCACGACATCAATGACACGTGGTCACTCTCGCAAAACCTCAACTACGGTTCGAATGAGTTGTACTTGCGCAGCTCTTACGCGTTCTCAAACAACGATCCAGCGAAAGAAGAGTTAACGCAAGGCATCGTATTCCGTGACGGAAAAAACCAGAGCATCACGTTCGATAACAATGCTGTCGGCAACTGGATGACAGACAACGCAGAGCACACAGTGCTTATCGGTATGGATCTGCAATTCCACAAAACCGATGGCGACGAGCAGGACAACTACGCATTTGGCACCATCAATCCGTGGAACCCAGTTTACGGCAACTTCACCCCTCTTGATCCTGCTAACAACGTGAAACGTGAGATTGAGAAGTCTCAAGCAAGTCTCTATTCACAATACCAATTGAAACTGCATGAACAGTGGATTGGTAACATCGGTGCTCGTTACGACTGGGTGAAAACAGAAAACTCTGGCAAAGGCGCTACCGTTGATCAAAGTGAATCTCGTGATGATGGTCAGCTCTCTCTAAGTGCGGGTGTGATGTACCTTGCAAACAATGGCCTGTCACCTTACGCAAACTACTCTCAGTCGTTTGAAGTGATCAGCACTATTGATGCGGCAACCAATGAACTTTACAAACCACTGGAAGGCGAGCAAGTAGAAGTGGGTGTAAAGTATGAGCCAAGCTTTATGGATGGCTTTATCAACCTTGCATGGTTCGACATCACGCAAAAGAATGCATTGGTCACTAACCCATCAACATGGATTGCGACACAAACAGGTGAAGTGACATCTCAAGGTATTGAGCTAGAAAGCACGGCGCAGCTAACAGACGATCTAAAACTGATGGCAAGCTACACCTACACTAAAGCGAAAACAGATGAGAGCTTTGGCCAAGGTAAAAAACAAGCCGCACTTATTCCTGAGCACCAAGCTTCTGCATGGGTAGACTACAGCGCCTACAGCCTGATTCCAGGCCTCAATATCGGTACTGGTGTGCGCTACGTAGGTGAGTCAAAAGATAACCCTAAGAGCTCGAACCTAACGGTTCCTTCTGTCACTCTTTGGGATGCGTCAGTCACTTACGACATCACTTCACAGTGGCAAGCACAGCTAAACGTGAACAACATCCTAGATAAAGAGTTTGTTTCAGGTTGCGATTACTGGTGTTACTACAGCCAGTCTCGCTCTGTTATGCTAAACGCAAACTACCGCTGGTAATTGTACTTCTACTCCCCTCTATTGAGGGGAGTTTTCTCCTAAGAGCCATCCATGTTTCAACTGTCTAATATTGAGATCGTACGAGGTGGACGTCAGATCCTCGGCATCGAACAACTTAACATCCCAACAAATGAGCTAACGGTCGTTTTAGGCCATAACGGTTCAGGTAAGTCGACACTGGTGAACCTGCTTTCTGGTCAAATGCCACCAGATAAAGGCACGGTAACACTAAACGATACTTCCCTTTCATCACTCAAAACCAAAGAGTTGGCAAAACAGATCGCCTATTTGCCACAAAAGCTGCCCTCTTCGGCTGGTTTAACGGTAGAAGAGCTAGTGCGCTTAGGTCGCTTTCCGTGGCGTGGGGCACTTGGTCGTTGGAAAACCGAAGACAAACAGATCATCACGCAGGCTATGGAACGAACAGGAGTTACACCTTTTGCTCAAGCTTTGGCGGATGACTTATCGGGCGGCGAACGCCAACGTGCTTGGGTGTCTATGCTACTGGCTCAACAATCGCCAATTTTAATTCTCGATGAGCCAACCTCGGCGCTCGATGTTCACCATCAGTTTCAACTAATGGCGCTGCTGGCAGAACTGAATCGAACCGAAAATGTAGGCATTATCGTGATCCTGCACGATCTGAACTTAGCACTGCGCTACGCCACCCACATTGTTGCGCTCAAAAAAGGTAAAATTGCCTTCGAAGGCAACGCCGACATGTTGTTAGACGAGGCACGCCTTTCTAAACTATATGAGTCACCAATTAAGCTGATTGAGCACCCAAGCCCGGCTAACACATTAGCGAGCCAAAAGGTGGCTGTTGTATGCGCATAATAGCTCGTTTACTTACTGTGGTTACACAATCTGCTTTTCTCCTCGCATTTTTTATGACCAATGCACATGCAGTCATCACCGTTACCGATGAATATGGTGAGCATAGTTTTGAGCAAGCGCCTCAACGCGTTGTTGCCTTAAACTGGGACATCTTAGAACAAGTTTTGGCGCTAAACGTAGAACCAATCGCAGCCCCAAATTTACCAGGCTACCGCCAATGGGTCGTCAATCCAACCGCACCAGAGTCAATTGAAGATATTGGGACCCGAGCAGAACCCAACTTAGAAAAAATAGCCAGTTTGAAACCAGATGTCATCCTTGCTGCGTCTCCACAGCAAGACTTGATTCCGTTACTCAAACAAATTGCTCCGGTAATCTATTTACCTAATTTTTCTGAAAATGAGGCCGCAGCTGAAACGGCCATTCGTCACTTTCGTACGCTCGGCAAGCTATTCAATAAAGAGGCACTTGCTGAACAGAAACTGGCAGAATTAGATGCTTCATTTGCGCAGATGCGCCAGCGAATTCGCCACTATTACTCTGCTCCACTCAGCGTTCTTGTGATGCGATTTTCAACCCCGAATACTGTATTACTTGCAACCGAAAACTCCACCACTGACTACGTGGTTAGAAAACTGGGATTACAGGCTCCAATTAAAGAGGACCCACGTGCGTGGGGAGTAAAGCAAGATCGAATCAATCGGCTTCAGGGCCTCAAAAACAGCTACGTTCTCTACGTACAGCCTTTCCCAGAAGAACGAAAACTGAAAGAGTCGCCACTTTGGCAAGCGATGCCGTTTGTGAAAAAGCAGCGGGTAAATTCAGTCAGAGCAGTGTGGGCGTATGGCGGTGCCATGTCTTTGCAATACACCGCTGAAGCGATTACCGACAGTCTAATAGAGTTGGCACCAGAACAATGAGAACGAAACATTATATTGGTTATCTGGCGCTGATTACGTTACTTAGCGTCTTTAGCCTACAAATTGATACTAATTTATCACTTTTCGAACAATGGCAATTATTAACAAAACCAGAGGTAGCAACCGAGTTTCGTGACGTATTCTTTACGCAAGCGCAGCTTCCTAGGTTAAGTATGACCCTGCTTGTTGGTGCCATGCTTGGTCTCACCGGCAGCTTAATGCAGCAATTAACGCAGAATAACCTCACCTCGCCGTTGACTCTTGGCACCTCTTCTGGTGCTTGGCTTGCATTAGTCGTGGTAAACATTTGGTTCGTCGATTGGGTCGCCGATTACTCTGCATTAGCCGCAATGGTTGGGGCTTTAGTGGCGTTTGGCCTGATCGTATCAATTGCCGGTGTGCGTAATATGACAGGTTTGCCGCTGGTCGTTTCGGGGATGGTGATCAATATCTTGCTCGGTTCTATCGCCACAGCCATTATTATTTTAAACGCCCAGTTCGCACAGAATATTTTTATGTGGGGAGCAGGAGACCTTTCTCAATACAGCTGGGATTGGTTTGAGTGGTTATTGCCTCGCTGCGCTATCGCAATCGTAATTTTGATCGTCGCACCACGTATTCTGACCTTAATGAAACTGGGACAAGAAGGCGCAGCAGCCCGAGGCTTAGCGGTATTACCCGCGTTTGGTGCATTAATGGTGATGGGTATTTGGCTGGTATCAGCCTCCATCACCGCAGTTGGTATTATCAGCTTCATCGGATTACTGACACCCAATATTGCCAGAGCGATGGGGACAAGAACACCGCGCGACGAATTGATCAGCAGCATGCTTTTGGGCGCAATGCTACTAATCATCACAGACTCTGCCGCTATCTCGCTGAGCTTATGGTTAGAGGAAACCATTCCTAGCGGTGTAGCGGCTGCAGCTATTGGCGCTCCCGCTTTAATTTGGTTTACTCGTAAAAAGCTGACGGCAACCGATCAACTTAACCTTTCAATGAGCCAAGGAAAAACGGCGCTTTCTAAACGCGCGGTATGCAGCATTGCGCTATTCAGTCTGATTGGGATTCTAGCTTACTCATTCGTTACCCATGGTATAAACGGAATTCAATGGTCTGTGCCAGGTGAGTTCCAATGGCAATTGCGTTGGCCGCGAATGTTAACCGCACTTTCTGTCGGTATTGCGCTATCCGTTGCAGGAATCATTTTGCAACGCATTGTTTACAACCCTCTGGCAAGTCCCGATATTCTCGGTGTGTCTTCCGGAGCCACGTTTGCCATTATAACGACAGGAGTCATCGCTGGGTCGCTTCTCTCCGCATTTAGCTGGGGTATCGCTTTTTTCGGAAGTATGTCCGTATTGATGTTATTGCTGATTATCGGTAAACGAAGCCATTTTAATCCATCTAACTTCGTGTTGTCCGGCATCGCACTAACGGCACTATTAGAAGCCCTCGTTCAATTTTCGCTAGCTCAAGGCTCAGGTGACAGTTACAAAATTTTATTGTGGCTAACTGGTTCTATTTATCGAGTCACAGCCGACACCGCACTGATGCTATGTTTGGCCATAATAGTTATGCTTGCCGCTGTATTCTCGATTTCTCGTTGGCTAACACTAATTTCCATCGGGCGACAATTCTCAAATGCACGAGGGCTTAACCCTACCGTAGCCAATACGCTTATGCTCACCATCGTTGCTTTGTTATGCGCCTTTTCTACCGCTACAGTTGGTCCAATATCTTTTGTTGGCTTGGTCGCTCCCCATATGGCGATGATGTTAGGAGCAAGAAAAGTGAAAGAGCAACTGTGTGTCGGTGCCTTAATTGGCGCAACCCTAATGTTGTGGGCAGATTGGCTAGGACAAATCGCTATTTATCCAAGTCAGGTCGCAGCTGGCACGTTGGTCGCTATTATAGGCAGCACTTACTTCCTATTTTTAATGCTGAAGAGTAAGTTCAGCTAAGTTGGGAATATTGTTACAGCCTAAAAATACGCTAAGAAAAACAAACCCCGCTATTTTGATAGCGGGGTTTGAAATTAAAGGCGAAGTACGATGCTCTATTCTTCTCGCACTACAGGAAAACGTTGCTCATAAAGTTCCATAAAGTCCTTACGAATTAAGTGCTCTAAGTGGTTCGCTTTATCGGTTGGGCAGAAAATCATCACGTGCAGAATTTGTTCACCATTAATGTTGCTAGAAATATGCATATGTGGCTCAGAACCAGGAAGGTCAACACCGGCATGTTTTTCAATCATCGCATTGTAACGATGTGCAACATCAGCAAAGTAACTGCAATGTTCTTCAATTTTATCAGTTAAAATCGGTAACAGTGGATACAAATTGACGAAGTCTTTCACCACTACAGAAAAGTTGTGGTAAACGTACCGCTTCATGAAGTTGAGGTTCTTTACTGGATAGGTAAAGAACATACTATTAGGCAATGTCGCTGTTTTGCCGGTGTAATGATATTGCCCGTGATGCAGGTCGATCTCTTGAATCACCGTCGCCATCATATTGTGCTCAATCACTTCACCACACAACTTTCCGACCTCAATCCAGTCTCCAACGCGAAAAGAACGCGAACTTGCTCTTTGAATCGAACCCGTAAAACACAAAATGATTTCTTTGGATGCCACTACAATGGCAACGGCAATCGCCGTTACACTCAGAGCAAACTCGTTAATTTCTGATTGCCATAAAATAAATAAAATCAGTAATGTAACAGCAAAGGTGCCATTTTTAGTTCTGGACATCCAACTACGCTGATCTTCTGAGAGAAAAGCGTGATCACCACGAATCATCGATAAAATTGCACGACGAATTAACCACATAATCGCAAAGATCAGTGCGGTAAAAATCAATTTATGAGTGAGAAGAAAATCGACAACTAACTGCACTTTCTCCATTCCACGGCTCCCTCGAATAAAAATACGGCCCAGTAACAGCTAACGATAACAAATTATTTTGTCTGTTGTCCGTGCTCACTCAAGTCTTTTTGAAATTACTCCTCTCTGAAGGCGCGATTCATGCTTTCTGTAATTGGCTTTATTAGGTAGCTCAATGGCGTTCGTGGCTCAGATAAAATAAGCACTTCGGCATTCATGCCTGAGGTTAAACGATGTTTTGTCACATCTTCCGGTGAAATTGCAATTCTAGCGAGATAAAAATCTTCTTGGTTTTCTTGCGAGAGCTTATCGGCAGAAATCGTCAGCACAGTACCGTCTAAAGGTGCCAACGTCCGTGCATTCAGAGCGGTCAGACGAACATGCGCTTGCTGGCCTGGATTCACTAAATCAATATCCTGAGGATTAACACGAGCCTCGACTAACAACTTATCGTCTTGCGGGACCAGTTCTAGTAACGTTTCACCCGAGCCAATCACACCTTTTTCGGTAAACACTTGCATGTTGACTACGCGACCAGAAATAGGTGCGTTGATCGTTGTTCTTGCGACAATATCTTGAGCGGAGCGATATTCTTCCCGAATTGCGACAATTTCCGTTTTGGTATTTCGTAGTTCCTCGACAATCTCATTCAGCCTTTCAAGCTTCAACTCTTCAATTTGCGCTAGGTTTTCATCTAACCTTTTTCTAACGGTGAGCGACTGCCTATCTAACTGGCTTAAGGTACTTCTCACCTCCGCTGCTAAGCGCTTGAGTTGAAGTAAAGTAGATTTTCCCGAGAAACCTTTTTGCACCAAGGCTTGGTTGCTGTCTATTTCTTCAGCAATAAAGTTGAGCCGTTCCGTCTCAATCACTTTGGTTTGCTGAAGGTTTTCAAGCTCTAAATTTGCTCCAGAAATACTCTGCTCAATGATACTCAGTTTACTATCAAAGAATCGCTTTCTCGCTTCAAAGATCTTGTTTTGAACCAGTTGTGCTTCTTGTACGATATCGACACGGGGAATGCTTTCAAGATCATCAGACCATACAATCGTTGGAAGCTCATCAAGCTCCGCACTTAAACGGTTTTCCTTTGCTAGAGTATGGATAAAACGACCACTTAACGAGTCCAACTTAGCCATAGCTTGACGCTTAGAAAGTTGAATTAATAACTGACCTTTTTCGACTAAATCCCCTTCCTGTACATATAGCTTTTCAATAATACCGCCTTCTAAATGCTGAATTTCTTGTCGCTTAGTGAGAACTGACAAATCACCATAAGCAATCGCTGCACTTTCTAATTTGGCTGTTGCAGCCCAGTAGCCAAGGCCTCCAAGAAAAACACTTAAGGTCACCACACCGAGTAAAATTGGTTTTCGAAAGTTTAGTCTCGCTTTGGGGCTAAAACGATATACGATCTCGGTAGAACTCTGATTAACGGTTGGCAGTTGATTGCTCATTTCTTACCCTTGGGATATCTGTTCTTTCTTCGCCCATCAAACGTTTTAATACTTCATCTTTAGCGCCGTATAACTTGACTCGGCCGTCAGCCAAATACAAGAGCCTATCCATTTGTCGTAACGTGCTCGGATTGTGAGCAATGACGATAATCGTTGTACTCTGTGCTTTTAAATGGGCAATCAAACGTTGATACGCAGCCTCTCCCTCACCATCGAGGTTGGCATTCGCTTCATCGAAAATCACAATAGAAGGGTCGCCATAAACGGCTCTTGCAAGAGCGATTCTCTGCCTTTCCCCCCAGATAAACCACGGCCATTTTCACCAATAATGCAATCATAGCCTTTGTTTTTCTTGAGTATTAATTCATGACATCCTGCTAGTTGAGCCGCCTTGATGACTTTAGCGGGGTCTTCTTCTTTAAAGCGCGCGATGTTCTCTCGAATTGTGCCAGGAAATAACTCCACCTCTTGAGCGAGATACCCAAAATGCACGCCGCGATCTTCAGATGCCCATACGGAGACTTCCATTCCATCAAGAGTCACTTTACCCGCTAATGGCTTAACCGTACCTAATAACAGCCGAGCAAACGTCGATTTACCCGTACCAGAAGGGCCAATCACCCCAACAGCAACACCCGGAGGAATCGATAAGCTGAGCGATGAGAGCACTGGTTCGGTTGCTCCAGGATGGCGATAGGCCAGTCCGGTAAGCTCATAGTGTCCTTTTGGTTTAGGCAGTGGCATATCTGATTCATCTTGGCGCACGATCGCATCGATTTCTTTCAACCTTTTATAGGCGCCTTTAGCAGACATCGCGCTTCGCCACGTGCCTATCGCCTGCTCCATCGGCGATAATGCCCGACTCATTAATATGGAGCTCGCGATCATCGCCCCTGCCGTTATCTCATGTTGGATAACTAACCATGCACCACCTCCCAGTAAAAATATCTGTAATGAGCCACGCACAAACTTAGAAAAGTTAGCCATGTAGATAGACTTACCTGCAACTCGCTCTTCAAGCACATTCACTTCGCTCACGCGCGACTGCCACTTCTCTAAAAATGCATTCATCATCCCCATTGCGAGAATTGAATTGGAGTTTTGCGTGGCTAATTCTGCGTTGTTGATATGAGAAATCGCTCTGACTTCGCTCTCTTGCATTGTTTTACGCGTCATTAGCTCATTAAGCAGACCTAGGCTAAACAATACGATAGATCCAAGTAACGCGATGTGACCTAGTATCGGGTGCAATAAATACACAAATAAAATAAATAGCGGTGTCCAGGGCGCATCCAACAGTGGATAAGGTGCTTGACTGCTCAAAAAGCTTTTGATGTTCTGAATGTCTCTCAGAGTTTGCGAGGTATAACTCTTCCCAGTATGTGATTGATATTGAATCGTGCGCTTGAGCATGAAAGCGGAGAGTTTTGTGTCCATCCAATAACCAAAAGATTTACTCATTTGTGCTCGTGCAATGTCGATGATGGACATGGTTAACAGCGCGACAATTACGATGACAGTGAGCAAGAATAAAGTATCGGTTGAGTAGGAGGATATAACTCGGTTGTACACTTGAAGCATGTACAACGGAATCGAGAGAACCAATAAGTTGATAAAAAGGCTAAAAACGATCAGCAAGCCCGCAAGCGTGCATAGTTTTTGTTTCACTTCTTTGAAAACCGTTTTTTGCACGACTACTTCCGTTTAACGTGAAAATTGTAGGCGCCAGAAATACTAGCGCCTAGCTTAAGGTAACCTCAAATCGCTCTAGAGTGTCCGATTAGTTCACCTCAGCATGGCAGAGCCACGCAAACTAATTCCCATCCAGAGTTATTTTCAGTCGTTTAGATTACGAACAGATCTGCACCATAGGTGTTGATGTCAGTTTCAGTCACGCCAATAAGTTTCACTGTTAGATCAGCCCCATCGGTAAACACTGCATTCCCAACTGCATCGTAGCTAAAGCTTAAATCACCAAAGTCAGTGACAGAGTCGCTAATGATGTGCAAAGAGTCTTCACCAATGGTGAAATCAACAACTTTGGCTTCGCCATGGCCACCAAACTTATCCGTGAACACAAACTTATCGCCATTGCTGCCGCCAACTAAAACGTTGTCACCAGAACCAGCAACAAGAATATCTTCACCGACACCACCATTTAATTTATTGTCACCCAGCAAACCCAACAGCAAGTCATTACCGGTACCACCGCCGAGGTAGTCGTTTCCTGTACCAGCCCTAAGGATGTCATCTCCAGCACCACCAGTTAGGCGATCGTCGCCGTCGCCGCCGATCACATAATCATTACCGCCACCGCCAACAAACGAGTCATTACCACCAAAACCGATAAACAAATCATCGCCGCCATCGAAATCAGCAAATTGGTTATTTACACCTGCATCGCCTAAATACGTGTCATTGTCACTTGCGCTCATTTTTATTCCCTCTTAGCTTATTAATTGAATAGACCTTCTGTCTGTTCCACGTCTGACTAGATTCGTCACGACATGAGAAGTCTAATAGTCAACTGAATAGGAATAAGTTTGAATATGGCATGATATTTCAGACTGACATTTTAATAATAAATATAAAATTTAGTACTTTATAGAGTATTTTCTTTTTATTACAGCAAGTTAATACTAGTACTACAGGTTTCTCTTAGCCCAACTTGTAGCTTGCGTACGGTTCTTTACTTCTAACTTTCTAAAAATATTGGGCTTTGTTGCTTAAATCGATGGAACTAAATCAAGAAGCTACGATCTGATCGGCTACACCCATTAATCGTCGTAG
>NZ_JAWOQN010000369.1:0-785 GCF_033337395.1 Vibrio sp. YT-19(2023)
GCAAATAACACTCGAATTTGCATTTGTTGTGATGAGTTTGCGTAAGATCCGCAGCCATCATTATCAATTTCTGCACCTAATGGTGTGCCTGGACATAAATCGCGCTGGTTAATGACACCGTCGCTGTCGTCATCTTGGTGGTCGGCCCATTGATCTGCAATAGGAGTGTCGATGTAATCGTATTCGTCGCCTCGATCACTCGAAGAGCTACATGCAGCAACAACTAATGACAGTGCAATAATAGTTATGTTTTTCATAATTAATCCTCCACTTTTTCTAGCCATTCTTTCGGCATTTCGACTCTTAACGCACTCAACACTTGGCCAGTTGCGTTCATCACACGATATTTGGCATATTGCTCTGCATATTTTGAATCAAGGTAATCTTTACGCGCTTCAAACAACTCGTTTTCAGTGTTTAGAACGTCTAGTAAGGTTCGTTTACCGATTCGATATTGCTTTTCATACGCGATGACCGTCTCAGCTGCCGAATCAACGTGGTCTGCTAAAAATTCTTTTTGTTGCAGCGTTAAGTCCAGAGCACTCCAAGATAAGCGAAGTCCTTCCTCAACATTACGGTACGCGCCTTCACGTAAGTCTTTCGCTTTGTTGAGTTGGTATGCGAAGTTTTCTGAATTTGCCGCATCGCTACCGCCGTTGAACAAGTTATAGCGTAAACGCAACATGGCGAGAGTTTCATCGCTTCGACCTTTTAAGCCATCCGCATCGTCTTTCCAAGTTTGAGAAGCTTCAATCGAGATCGTCGGGTAGTTAACGCCTTTCGAT
>NZ_JAWOQN010000370.1:0-783 GCF_033337395.1 Vibrio sp. YT-19(2023)
GCGATTTGCTTGAGGCTCTTACTTGTTATGTAGATGAACGAGAAGTGATTCGGCTGGTGTTTCACCAACTCTTCAAGTGCACCTAAGATTACCGGGCGATTACAAAAGCCAGACACAGGATCAAAATCGGTCAGCTTTTGAATCATCTCAGCTTGTTGTTTGTTTTCACTCAAATCTTGCAACAGCAGCATCAAGGCGGTGTGCCCGTTGTGCTGAATCAGTGTTGCTTCTATTAAACAATCGATGGTTTCGCCGTGGCTGTCTAGCATCTGTGCTTCAAACTGATTGCGGCCATGTTGAAGCTCTCGATACATTGCATCAACACGACACTCATCTGCAGTCGTAGGGCAGAGCGTGTCTAATGGCTGCTCAAGAAGGTCGGACTTTTTATAACTCAGTAGTTCAAGCGCTCGATGGTTGGCGTCGACGATTTCACGTTCAATAACGATCAGCATGCCTAACGATGAGCTGTGGTAAAGTGCGCCGAATTTCTCCATGGAGTCTTTCAGCTGTAACTGAGTCATAGACGTGTTTTCAGAGAGCTTTTGCACAAGCTTTGTCGCGAGTTCTAACTCATCGAACTTTACGGACTGCAAACCTTCAAGCTGATATTGGGAGGCGATTTCGTTAATGCCTTCTGCAAAGTGGCTAAAGCGTGTTGCCACCTTTCTTTTGAAGATGAAAAACGTGCTGGTAGCAATGACTGACGCTACCACCCCAACCGTCGCAAAGAGGTAAATAAAGAGTGTATTACCTTTTGAATAGTGTTCGCGTTTGGTTTGT
>NZ_JAWOQN010000371.1:0-783 GCF_033337395.1 Vibrio sp. YT-19(2023)
CAGCAAGGTAGCGGTAGCTTTCTGCGTCATTCGCGACCAATTCGCCCATTTTTGGCAATAGGTGGAATGAGTACGCGTCGTACACTTTTGATAGTGGTTCGAGAACTGGTTTAGAGAATTCCAAAACCAATAGACGACCACCTGGCTTAAGTACGCGGAACATTGAACGCAGTGCTTTGTCTTTGTCGGTTACGTTACGAAGACAGAAGCTGATGGTGATCACATCGAAGTAATCATCTGGGAAAGGCAGTTCTTCTGCGTTTGCTTGTACGTAGTGTACGTTACCCACAATGCCGTTATCGCGCAGTTTGTCGCGGCCAACATTCAGCATTGAGTTGTTAATATCTGCCAGAACCACGTGGCCTTGGTCCCCAAAAATAAGGGCGAATTTCGCTGTTAGGTCACCCGTACCACCACCTAGATCCAGAATGCGCTGACCAGGACGAGCGCCACTGCAATCGATCGTAAAACGCTTCCAAAGGCGGTGAATACCACCTGACATCAGGTCGTTCATGATGTCGTATTTCGCTGCCACTGAGTGGAAAACTTCGGCAACTTTGGTCACTTTTTCTTCTTTCGCCACTGTGGTGAAACCAAAGTGGGTCGTTTCGTTCTCTAACGCTGTATTGGATTGCAAACTTGTGTCCGTCATTCTAATTCCTCTTGGGCAGCACTTGTTCACTACAGGGCGTTTGCTGACAATGAAAGTCGCCCTCTGTACTGCGGGCGATTAGTTTACTTTATCCTCAGCCGGATGTCTTTCTACTAACGATTCATTTGGTG
>NZ_JAWOQN010000372.1:0-782 GCF_033337395.1 Vibrio sp. YT-19(2023)
GCCGAAGGTACCACAACGTTAGACAACGCAGCGCGCGAACCTGAAATCGTCGATACGGCGGATTTCCTAAATAAACTTGGCGCGAAAATCTCTGGCGCGGGTACAGACACCATCACTATCGAAGGTGTTGAGCGCTTAGGTGGCGGCAAGCACAGTGTCGTAGCAGACCGTATTGAAACTGGGACATTCCTAGTAGCTGCAGCGGTATCTGGCGGTAAAGTGGTTTGTCGTAATACCAACGGTCACTTGCTTGAAGCGGTTCTAGCGAAGTTAGAAGAAGCGGGCGCATTGGTGGAGACAGGCGAAGACTGGATCTCTGTTGATATGACAGACCGCGAGTTAAAAGCAGTAAGTATTCGCACTGCGCCTCACCCTGGTTTCCCGACAGACATGCAAGCGCAATTTACGCTATTGAACATGATGGCGAAAGGCGGCGGCGTGATCACTGAAACTATCTTTGAAAACCGCTTTATGCACGTGCCTGAGCTGATGCGTATGGGGGCGAAAGCGGAGATTGAAGGTAACACGGTTATTTGTGGTGACGTTGAATCACTAAGTGGTGCACAAGTGATGGCAACGGATCTACGAGCTTCGGCAAGTTTGGTGATTGCTGGTTGTATCGCGAAAGGCGAAACCATCGTAGATCGTATTTATCACATCGATCGCGGTTATGACAAAATTGAAAATAAACTGGCTGCACTTGGCGCAAATATTGAGCGAGTGAGCTAGTCAAGTTAAACTGCACAGCAGGTGACTTGGATATGAAGAGAGCCGAAACTCAG
>NZ_JAWOQN010000373.1:0-781 GCF_033337395.1 Vibrio sp. YT-19(2023)
TCTTCTTGTAACGGCAAAGTGTTATCCATTGTTTGTTCTTAATTGTTTTGAAGTCAGGCTATCAACGTAACGTGGTAGAGAGATCTCGCCTTGTACGATATTGCGGATTTAGCTAAAGCGAAGATATTGGCCCGGCGTGACGCCCATGGCTTTCTTAAAGTGTCGATGCAGGTGGCTTTGATCATGAAAACCACATTCTTGTGCGACATCAGAGATTCTCTGCCCTTGTTTGAGCAGCTTTTTCGCCATACGTAAACGTTGCTGGATCTGGTAAGCATGAGGCGGAAAGCCAAATTGCTTTTGAAATTCGCGCAGTAAGTGAAAAGGGCTCAGCCCAGCCAGTTTCGCGAGTTCTTCCAGCGACACATCGGTTTGTGGAAAGTCTTCTAAAAACTCCTTTACAAGCTGTAACTGTCGTTGCGCTTTGGTGGATTCTTTTAGTGGTACGCGGTGAGTGCTGTGTTTACTCGCCAATTTGATCAACGTGCCGTACACCAAGGTTTCTCGCAGCAGTCGATTGTCCGATTTTTCTAGAGTCTCAAACACCAAGCGCAATTGGCTTGCCAGTTCGGGATCATAAACCACAGGTTGAGGGAAATAGGGCAGCGCGATATTGGGTGAGCCAAGCTCTTGCCCCAAGGTTTGAAATTGTTCTGGCACAGGATACATTGCTTTGTATTCCCAGCCCCCCTCGGTTGCTGAATGGCCGTTATGCACTTCATCAGCGTTAACTAAGATAATGCTGTCTTGTGGTGCAATGTGGTTGCCGCCAGTGCGGAAA
>NZ_JAWOQN010000374.1:0-779 GCF_033337395.1 Vibrio sp. YT-19(2023)
AGGCGAAGTGGTGGAGTGAAGTGTTCCATTTCACAGAAGAATATTTTGGTTTAGAGACTGGCACGATCAAAGCGACCGTGCTGATCGAAACGTTACCAGCTGTGTTTGAGATGGATGAGATTTTGTTCTCACTTAAAGAGCACATCGTAGGGCTGAATTGTGGTCGTTGGGATTACATTTTCAGTTACATCAAAACACTGAAGAAACACCCAGATCGTGTTCTGCCGGATCGCCAAGTCGTCACCATGGACAAACCATTTTTGAACGCCTATTCGCGTTTGCTGGTTCGTACTTGTCACAAGCGTGGTGCTTTCGCGATGGGAGGAATGGCCGCCTTTATTCCCGCGAAAGACCCGCAAGAAAACCAGAAAGTGTTGGATAAAATTCACAACGATAAGTCACTTGAAGCGAATAACGGTCACGACGGTACGTGGGTTGCTCACCCGGGGCTCGCCGATACTGCTATGGAAGTATTCAGTGCGGCACTTGGAGAGCGAACAAATCAACTAGATGTTAGTCGCTCCGAAGATGCGCCAATTACCGCAGCCGAGTTGCTAGAACCGTGTGACGGTGAACGTACAGAAGAAGGCATGCGCCACAACATTCGCGTTGCGCTGCAATACATCGAAGCTTGGATTTCTGGAAACGGCTGTGTACCAATCTACGGATTAATGGAAGATGCTGCGACTGCTGAGATTTCTCGCGCCTCAATCTGGCAATGGATTCAGCACGGTAAGTCACTCGACAATGGTCAACAGGTGACAAAAGCGCTGTTCGAA
>NZ_JAWOQN010000375.1:0-779 GCF_033337395.1 Vibrio sp. YT-19(2023)
ACGTTAACTAAGGTACGCGCTTTCGGAATTGGCGTCAGGTTTAGCTTCGCTTCCGTAATAAAGGCCAATGAGCCTTCTGCTCCACACAGCACTCGTGTGATATCGAAGCGGTCATCTTCTTCATTTAACGCGTTCTTTAAGTCGTAGCCCGTTAGGAAGCGGTTGAGAGGAGGGAATTTATCCACTATCTGCTGGCGTTTATCTCGACAAACTGATTCCGTCACTTGTAACGCCGTAGCGGCAAACTCGCCTTCTTTTGGATAACCATGAGACAAATCAGACTCTAAAATCGAGCCGTCAGCAAACACCGCTTGCAACGACAGTACATGATCAGACGTTTTCCCGTATTTAAGAGAGCCTTGACCAGAGGCGTCGGTATTCACCATCCCGCCAATCGTTGCGCGGTTGCTGGTCGACAAATCTGGAGAGAAAAAGTAGCCGTAAGGACGAACCGCATCGTTCAACTGATCTTTCACAACACCAGTTTGAACGCGAACCCACCCTTCATCTTCATTCACTTCCAATACTTTATTCATGTGGCGAGACAAATCCACCACAATGCCTTTGGTCAGCGACTGGCCATTTGTACCGGTACCGCCACCACGAGGGGAGAACGTGATTCTTTCGTACTTTTCTTGATTGCTCAGTTTCCCGATGAGAGAAACATCTTGAGTCGTTCGAGGATGGACGACTGCTTGAGGAAGTTGCTGGTAAACGCTGTTGTCAGTAGCGACAGCTAAACGACTTGAATATTGGCTTTCGATATCGCCAGTGAATCC
>NZ_JAWOQN010000376.1:0-779 GCF_033337395.1 Vibrio sp. YT-19(2023)
CGAAAACCTATCGACTGACGTCATTTGGGACGGTAACGGTACCAACCCAAATGCAGCATTAACAGTATTCCGTCATTTCGACAGTGCATCTGTAGTTCAAGGGTTGGTTGGCGAGCAGCCAAAAACAGTCTGGATCTTAGATTACGCTTTGCTAGAGCGTAGTCACTACCTATTGGTAGCAGGGTTTGACGTATACGGTAACTTTGGTCACCAGTTGATGACGCGTATGTTCATGGACTTCTTACGTCTTGAAGGCGAGAGTAACTTTGTTACCTTGCTGCCTGCGGATATGCGTCACCAGCTTCAATCGAGCTGGTATCAAGATCAAAGCCCTCAGCTTAGTGACTTTTTGCAACGTAACGTGAAGCCTTTTAATCAACCGACCAGCGTTGTTTACAAAACGGACGACCCAAAAACCGAGCTACTGAACATGATGCGCAAACGCTTATCGCCAGTGCTGCTGCCTCGTTATGAGATTACCGATACTGCGCTTTCAGATAAAACGGAAAAAGAGCTAAAACGCATCGGTCAAGTGCGTGGTGAAGGGCTACAAACCGTCCCACAAATCACGATGCTGATGGTGCGTAGTAAGTCAGGTAAGGACGAACTGTTCACCCTACTTCACAACAATGCGCACACTAATATTTCGAGGTTGTTTGATGAAGAAAGCAACCGAGACTTCGCCAACGACGATATGACCATCGTGCGCGGCGTTGTCGGTAGCTACCCAGCAGCATTTTTCTCGCTTAAAGAAAACCAAGTAAAAGAATTTGTCGATC
>NZ_JAWOQN010000377.1:0-778 GCF_033337395.1 Vibrio sp. YT-19(2023)
CGAAGTGGCACGCGGTGCTCTTTCGCGAGTTTCTGAACAATAGGAAGCATCTGGGGATGCGTATGAGCATGATGATGACTATCAAGGTGGCTGAGCGTTAGTCCAAGTGACAAGAAGTGATCAATTTGAGCTTTAGCTTCATCGTAAACCGCTTGAGCTTCAAAATCTTGCTTGTTCCACAATTCACTGTATTTGACGAAATGCGCTCTACCATTGGTTAAGTTTGGGTGCTCCGTGAGAGGAGCACCTGCTGTAAACCGTAGATGTACGCCAATTTTTAAGTCTGGATTTTGATGAGCTAACTCGATTGCATTCTGCTCGGCATCCATCCCTACCATCATAGTAGTCGATTTCACGACACCATCTTGATGGGACTTTACAATGCCGTTATTAACACCTTGAGTCAGACCAAAATCGTCCGCATTAAAAATGACTTTCATTGACGCTCTTCCTTAGTGTTACAACGCTGTAAGTTTAAATTGAGGCAAATAAGGCGCATTAACCGCTAACAGCTCATCCAATATCGCTTTCGCTCGACCAATGTCTGGCACCAAAGGATTATTCGTTAATGCCATCAATGCTTTGTCGTAGTTACCTTCAACAGCGGCTTCTATCGTCAACTGCTCATAAGCTTTCACTTGATGCAGTAGTCCTTTGATGTTGTTTGATAGCTCACCAACAGCAAGTGGTTTTGCTCCCCAACTACCAATCACTGCACTGCATTCAATCACGGCGTCATCCGGTAGACCATTGATCGCGCCGTTGTTTAAGACGTTTA
>NZ_JAWOQN010000378.1:0-778 GCF_033337395.1 Vibrio sp. YT-19(2023)
CACGCACTTAAGTGCGCTTTATCATCGTCAAACGCAACTGATTGAAGCGATGCGCATTCAATTAAGCACGAGCATTACTGAAAGTCATGAGCTTTACGTGGTGTTACAACCGATTGTTGATGTAAACAATGATCGCTGGGATTACTTTGAAATACTCGCTCGTTGGAACAGCAGTGTGTATGGCAACATCTCCCCTGCGGAGTTTATTGAAGCGGCTGAGCAATCAGGATTAATCATCGAATTAGGTGAGCGAATCATAGAGTTAGCATGTATTGCGAAGCAAGAGTTAGAGGCTCACCTCGGTTATACCGTGAAGCTATCCATCAACTGCTCTGCACACGAATTGGTCGATTCAAACCGCTACATCAACCACCTAACAACCTTGCTCGAGCGATACGGTCACGATGCTTCGGACTTTGTTATAGAGCTCACTGAAACCGTTTTGCTTTCACAAAGTGGACGCGAGCAGATGGTTTTGAACTCGCTTCGCTATCTTGGTTTTAAAGTCGCACTGGATGACTTCGGCACCGGCTATTCGAGCTTAAATTACATTCATAATTACCCTATCGACAGCATCAAAATTGACGCCACATTTGTGCGCAATATGCTCTCGAACAAAACGTCAGAGCAAGTGGTGTATCTGATAGCCCAGTTAGCTCAACTGTTGGATGTCGACTTAATTGCAGAAGGCGTAGAAGACGACAGGGCGTTAAATAAGCTTATCGACATGGGTTGCCATTATATTCAAGGCTACTTCTATTCTCGCCCACACAACGTC
>NZ_JAWOQN010000037.1:0-47396 GCF_033337395.1 Vibrio sp. YT-19(2023)
TCGGGTATCTAAGCCCAGTTAACTTTGAACAACAAAATGTCGCTTAATGGAGTGTCCAGTCTGGCTGGAGCAGATCAAGTCACGTACTGAACGACGCAGTTCTCGTTCTATGTATAAACGTTGTTTAATCGTTTCATCAAACGTGGAATCGTATATCGTCATAATGTCTTTACCGCGTCTTTTAGATTCCTGCGCCGCAAGAGAGGATAGCTGTAAAAGAGACTCAGCGTTTGAACCAAATTCTGGATACACAGCAATTCCGAGGCTTGCCGTAATTTGAATATCGTTCTCTTCCAAACTAAAGGGAGAGAGTAGTTGGCGATGAATATCGTTCGCTTTTTCTCTAGCTTCATGACTGCCCGAGCACGGAAAGGCCAGTACAAATTCATCCGCACCTACTCGACTTACGATGGTCGAAAGGCGGTAAAGCGGCTTAAAATAACTCGGCAAACGGCCTTGAAGCTCTGAGGCAAGATGGCCTAGCAATTTATCCCCAATGTTATGTCCGTAGTTATCGTTAATGTGCTTAAAGTCATCCAAGTCAATAAACACAACCGCGAGTGAGGGGGATTTGTGGTCAGTTATTTGCGTTTGAATATCAATGAGTAACTTTTCTCGGTTTGGCAGGGAAGTCAGAATATCGTGGTATGCCATGAACTCAACTCGGCTGGTGTATCGGTTCACTTTGTTTGACATTTTGTTGTACGCCGAAATAAGTTCTCCCACTTCATCTTTGCTTTGTATGTCGGTGACTGGCAGCGCTTGGGTATTTGACTCTGAAAATTGATCTTTTAGTTGCTTGAGTGGCTTAGTTAACGACCGCCCCAAAGCATAAGCGATGATGCTACCGAATAGAACGGATATCCCACTGATCGTTAGCAGCAAGTTAAACATCTTCTGTTTATCGTTTGAGGTAATCGCTTGGACTTGTTCAATGTTCTGTTCTTTCTCTTCCAGTAGATGTATCAAGTTAAGCTCAAGATATACCGCCCCAAGAGTAATGTTTGATTGCTGAATCGGCGCTGCGATCTCCAACTGATGCTTGGAAAAGGAAACGAGAGTTCTGGATTCTTCTATTGCTTTCAAAATAAAAGGAGAGCGGTAATGAGGTTGGGCAAACATCCTTAGCTGAGTAGTGCCGTCGTGAAAGATTAGCCCTTCATTGTCAACAACATGTATTTTCGAGACATCTGGCTGGCTCAATGTTGCCTTAATTTGCTCATACGCTTGACTGATATTGTCTGTATAGAGTGGATCAAAAAGCTGTTTTGATAATAGCTCTGCATAAACCAACCCTTTTTGCTTAACGTAAGATTCTGTTTTTTCTTGAGAGTTGTTCGTGATCTGTTGAGTTAAGCTATTTGAATACGCATCGTAACCGTGCATGTATAACGCAAGATTTATCACCACAACAAACAAGACAACGAACATTGTCGAGCAAATGTATTTGGTTTCGAGTGAGAGCTTTTGAAACATCAATCCACCTTCGGTAACAAGTGAACTGACTTGCGCACTGTACTTAAGGAGGCTCGCATTTCTGGAGTAAGCGCGCTGAATTTTTTGGTGTTCTGAAACTTTTTAAGTGCGAGAGAGCCTTCGTGAGTTGTATCCATATCAAGCAGTATGGACGTGATTTTACGCTGTTGCTCTAGGCTCATGCTTGGAGAAGCGAGAATTAAATCCCTGGGTATTTCAACAGAACGAGAAAAAATCGCTAGTTTGTCTTTCATGTTCTCTGGCAAATCTTTGGGATTGTTCCAGTTGAAGTTACTGAATGCTCCTGCTGCAACTCTCTGTTTATATACCCATACAGATAGGTTGATTTCATTTGACTGAGCGAGTTGCTCATCAAGGAATAAATAACCAATACTGTCTTTGGCCGGTTTGTCATCAGGAGAGGGAAGGTATTGCAGTTTTTCTCCGTGGTTCAGCAATGTAATCGCAGGTAGGTAATAGCTGCTGGTAGACGTGCGCTTTTCGAAAACAAGCGTTTTTCCGCGCAGGTCAGAAAATGACTCAATGCCACTCTCTTTATTAGTAAAGAACACCGTATGATATTTTTGCAGGCCTTTTTTCCATCGTATAGCGAGGACTTGGCTATTAGACTCCTTTTCTAAGGTCATCGCATTAAAGGGGGTCGCCGTTGCAATTTGAACGGTGCCATTTTCAAGCGCAACCGCGAGCTGACGATAGTTTTTAAATACCTTTACCGCCCCTTTTGCGTAACCATATTCAGCCATATTTTCAGTTACATACTGAGTAAGGGGCGTCGCTTTTTTGATTTTGCTTTGGGCTTTATTGGACACAATGCCAAATGTGAATGTTTTCTCAATATTTTCTTGTGCACTGACGACAAAAGGTGAACTCAGCAAAGTGAGTAATAACAGAGTGCAGGCAGGTTTCATCCGGCTTCAACTTCCTTCTGGTGCATGTCAGTAATATTTAGTATTTATCAATGTGCCGAAATCAATCTTAAAAACAGTATGATGTACAAATTTCGTTGTGTGCGCACTTTTTATAATGTGACTTGGTCACTTATTCCGTTCAAATAGTACCGAATTTGACGTTTATGTACAGGATGAATGTATCACCGTGAGTCTGAATTCACTGGATTCTTGGTCAAGCGCTGTATTGGCTGTGAGCTAATGCGCCTTATGTATCGCTATTTTGTACTAAGAAAATTTTTCCAATTGTTTTTGATACTTTTTCTCGAGAGCTTCATTGCCTGCTGCACGTTCAAGTTGAATCATGAGTTGCAAAGAGGGCTTCTTCACGCCATACATTTGATTGAATCTCATTAATCGAATTCTAGCTTCAGTATAATCACCGCTATCAATTTCTATTTTAGCGAGTTGCAAAATCGATTTTGGTCTATGGGGATCATGATCGATAGCTCTAGTAAAGTAGTATCTCGCTTTGTCTTTATCTTGTGATTTTAGAGCACAAAAAGCTGCATTCTCATAGCTCGCTGGAATAAGGTAGTAATAAGGCTGCTCAATGGCTCGATTAAACATCTGATCGGCTTTTTCGAAGTCACCTCGCTTGCAAAGAAAAGTACCGTAGTTATTGAGCACATTTCCGTTTTTAGTGTGTTGGCGTAGAGAGCGTTTATACATCTGTTCGGCTTTAATATCTTCACCAACCGTTTCGTAGTAGTGAGCCATAGATAATTGCGCGCGATAGTATTGAGGTGCGTGGTTTAAGGCTTGTTGTAAGTTATCATGCGCGCGAATCATGTTACCGCCGTCTAAATAACCTAAGCCAAGTGCGATACGTGATTCTGCCATTGCCACAGGATCGGCTTTAACGACAGGGCTTCCATCTTCTTTCACCGTCACGCAACCCACGAGTGCAAACTGAGACAATAATATTAGTGCACCGAGCTTTGCTGTTTTCATTCTTTATCCCTACATCCCTGAATCTTTCTGCATGATATGAATTACTTAGCAAAAGCCTATTGAGGAAAAAACACTATGCGATCAGGTTTGCAAACTGTTATGAAAAAGCCGCCATATGGCGGCTTGGTTCACATATTACATTTCGGTAATGATGAGTGCTTTGTTTGCTTATTTTGAAGCTAATCGTCTTTAGTGAAAGCATCTTCACTGAAGTGATCGAGGTCGTACGGTGTTTGCTGATAAACACAGTAGTTCAGCCAGTTTAAAAAGAGGAGGTGTCCATGGCTTCTCCAGCTTGCAATTGGTGGGTTATCTGGGTTGTTGTTTGGGTAATAGTTGACAGGAATAGCGGGCTCCATACCTTCGCTTAAATCTCGGATATATTCATTATGTAAGGTGTGAGAATCATACTCAGGGTGTCCTGTGACAAAGACATTGCGTTTGTCTTTTGTGGTGGCCAAGTACACACCTGCGACATCCGATGTCGCTAAAATGTCTAAGTCAGTATGCTCTTCTAGAAAGTGAGGCGAAAAATCTGCGTAACGCGAGTGAGGAGCCAAAAACGTGTCATCAAATCCACGTAAGATAGGGTGAAATTGATGATGGATTTGGTGATGATACACGCCTGAAAGTTTTTCTTTACGCGTTTTTTTAGGTAGATCGTAGAGTAGCTTTAGTCCCGCTTGCGCAGCCCAGCAAACATAAAGAGTGGATGTCACATGATCTTTTGCCCACTCCATGATGGTTTTGAGATGATCCCAATAAATGACATCTTCAAATTGTACCAAACCTAATGGAGCCCCAGTAATGATCATGCCATCGAAGTTTTTATCTCGCACCATTTCAAATTGGCGATAAAACGTGTCTAAATGTTCAGTTGGCGTATTTTTACTCGGGCGGTTATCAATGCGCAGTAATTCGACGTTAACCTGTAGTGGGCTGTTTGAGAGTAGACGCAGAAACTGAGTTTCAGTCTCTATTTTTTTGGGCATCAGATTAAGGATCAGCACTCTTAAAGGACGTATTTCCTGACTCGCTGCACGCGTTTCACTCATCACGAAGATGTTTTCTGTCCTTAATACATCGGTAGCTGGTAATTGATCTGGAATTCTAATTGGCACGACTTTCTCTCCCTAAGTATAGTCAATCTAGACGTCTATACTTCTAAAGCTAACTTAATTAAGTTTAGATGTCGATACGAAATCCGACTTTTCAATCTACTCTTTACATTATGGTAAACCGTACTCGGGGTTGTCACACAATTGTGACTAAAGCAGAGTTTCTGATGAGATAGGTTTGAAACGCAGTGTGTACTATTTGCTGGTAATTATGCGATCACGTTAATATGTGAAGGTGACTTCGTAGTAAGGAAGTCTCAAATTAATGAGCCATACTAAAAACAATCAGCTCACCATTTTGCATTAATGTGCATATTTGGAAACATCGTCAGTGGAGGACATTATGTTCGGTATTTTCAAGAGAAAGACAAAGATTCAGAGCATAGCTCAAGAAGTTCCTTGCGTGCTACTGCATTCGTTTGGTGATAAAGACATTTATACGCCGGAAGAGATTGATCAAGCTCTTCAAAAGCTGGGTTATGATAAGAGCAAGGATATCAGTCATTATCAGTATGCGTATGGAATGTTTGCCGATGAAGCCTCTTACGAGCTCCTAGAACTAACGGATGAGCTAGGTAATTATGCTCATTTCCAACGTGAAGTAGGTAAGATGCTACTCAATACACCTGAGCCGATTGATATGCATATCTACTTTGAAATTTCTCGTCAGCACCAAAACGTCAGCCTTTCACCTGGTCATCAAAAAGTAAGCGAAAGTGATGGTGTGTAAACATCGTTAGTGGTATTCCATCGTGAGATGAGTTGGGTATAATGCGCGGCCTAATTATCCGGACATGTTGTCGGTTACATTTCTGTTGAGCGTTAATGCCTTATGTTCAAAATGCTTGTCTCTATGCCACCAATGTTGGCGCTGTCGATAGCGATTGTATGTGAAGTGATTGCCACTTCTTATATTCCCAAAACAGAGCAATTTACGAAAGTAATGCCGAGCACAGTCGTTTTGATTGGTTACGGCATCGCTTTCTTCTTGCTTTCCGTCACAGTGCAAACAATGCCTGTCGGGGTTGTTTATGCCATATGGAGTGGTGCTGGGATCGTTTTGGTTGCGACGGTTGGTTACTTTGTTTACGGACAGCGTCTAGACTTACCAGCCCTAGTTGGTATTGGGTTTATCATCGCTGGTGTGTTGATCGTAAATTTATTATCCAAAACAGTAGGGCACGAATAACGCCACTCTACTTGTTAAGTGAATAAGAAGCCGCAGCGAGAAATTGCTGCGGCTTTTTAGTACAAATTCAATCGCTAATGGCGAGTATTGATATGACGTCTTATTGTTGTATTCATCACGGTCGCATTATGTGATTGAAAAACAGGCATTATTTAGCGCATTGAAAATACAAAGTTATGTTTCTTCAAACTTTAGGAAAGGGCAGTAGATAAATCACTCCGATAGATGTTAACGTGGCGACTCATCTTTACTGCTTTTTCATTCCCTACATATTTCTGCAAAGTTCTTATTGTGTAGTGTGTCGAAGAACCATAGAATCCGCGCGCTTTAATTTATGTTATTAGCGTTATCAATGATAAAAGTGCAGTCCATTATCATTGTTTTTATCACTTATAGATGGGCACATCTGACAATACTTACATGAACAAATACAAAAAGCCTGCATTCAAGGCCGAATTTCTTTTGCCTCGTTACTGGGGAACGTTAATTATCATTAGCGTGATGTACTTACTTAGCCTCCTTCCTTTTAAAGTTCAACTAGCTTTGGGACGCAACATTGGTCGTTTAGCTATGCGAATCATGAGAAAACGTCAAGTTACTATCAGACGCAATCTTGAGCTTTGCTTCCCTCATATGGAAGAATGCCAACGCGAAGCAATTCTAAAAGACAACATCGACAATACTGGCATCGCACTTTTTGAGACCGCAATGGCATGGTTTTGGTCAGATAAACGGGTAAACAAACACGTCACGATAAAAGGCATGGAGCATCTAGAGGCTTTAGAGAAGTCAGGCAACGGTGCATTAATGTTGGCCGTACACTCAATGAATCTAGAGTTAGGTGCTCGAGCTTTTGGCATTAAAAAGTCTGGAACCGGTGTTTATCGCCCAAACAATAATCCGTGCTTTGATTATTTTCAGTATAAGGGACGCTCTCGCTCTAATCGTACACTGATTGATCGTAAAAACGTCAAAGCCATGCTTGAATCACTTAAAACGGGTGAGCGGGTTTGGTATGCACCGGACCACGATTATGGTAACCGACGCTCGACATTTGCACCGTTATTTGCCGTTAAAAATGCTTGTACTACGACAGGTACAAGTTTGTTGGTTGATTCTACAGATTGCGCCATTGTGCCTTTTACGATGGTAAGAGGAAAAGACGGACACTATACCCTAACCATTAGTGCGCCCGTCGACGGTTTCCCGAAAGAGGATCATCAACGCGCCGCCGCATTCGTGAATCAAATAGTTGAAACATCAATCATGGCAAGTCCGAGCCAGTATATGTGGCTTCATCGTCGGTTTAAAACTAGACCAGAGGGTGAGGACTGTTTGTACAAGCCTAGGCTCATCCCTAGCTTGGCATAACACATAGATAGCCTACAAAAAGCCCAAGGAACATACGAACCTTGGGCTTTTACTTTCTATTCTTTTCGCTTTATAAGTAGCGATCTTTTAGGTGAGCTTGAAAGTGTTTAGCATTCAGTGTTTCACCCGTGGCTTGTTTTACCAACTCATCAGTGGTGAATAAGCTACCTTTACTCCAGATGTTTTCCGAGAGCCAATTGAATATCAGAGCTAAGTCGCCAGAACGAATAACCGCATCTACATCGACGGTTTGTTTCATTGCTGCCATAAATTGTGCAGCGTACATCGCACCGAGCGTGTAGGACGGGAAATAGCCAAAACTTCCGTCTGTCCAATGGATATCTTGCATACAGCCATTTTTGAAGTTTCCTTCGGTTGATAGCCCCAAGTACGCTTTCATCTTTTCGTTCCAGAGTTCTGGTACATATGTATGTTTGATAACGCCGTTCATGAGATCTCGCTCAATTTCATATCGAAGAATAACGTGAGCAGGATATGTAAGTTCGTCAGCATCTACGCGAATAAAGCCTTTTTCTACGCGAGTGTAAATTTTGGCTAAATTGTCTTTTTCGAATTCACTACCAGAAAAATGGTTAGAAGCCAGTCGAGCGAGGTGATCGATAAACGCGCTGCTTCGTCCTATTTGCATTTCAAAGAAGAGTGATTGTGATTCATGAATACCCATAGAGCGAGCTTCTCCCGCGGGTGTTCCTGATAAATCTTTTGGTAGCCCTTGCTCGTATCGAGCATGGCCAGTTTCGTGGACAATCCCCATCAATGATTGGACAAACTCGTTTTCATTATAACGTGTCGTAATACGTACATCTGTCGGTACACCGCCACAAAATGGGTGGGTACTCTCATCAAGTCGACCGTGTTCAAAATCGAATTGAAGTAGCTTCATGACTTCCAAACCGAGCGCTTTTTGCTTTTCCGCAGGGTAGTGTGCAGTTGGCAATAAGATGTTGTCTGATTGTTGTTTTTCAAGCGCTTCATCGATCAAAGTAGGAAGCCAGGTTTTCACGTCAGCAAAAAGAATGTCTAACGACGCAGACGTTGTGCCAGGTTCATAAACATCGAGCATGGCATCATAAGGAGTCGTGCCATTTGCTTCGGCTCTAATTTGCGCTTCTTCCTGCGATAGCTTTACTACTTCAGCCCAGTTCTTTTCAAAACCAGCCCAGTCATTTTCTCCACGTTGTGTACGCCATGCATGTTCACATTTGGAGCCAGCAAGAGATTGAGCTTGAACTAATGATTCTGGTAGTAAGTTAGCTTGCTGCCACCCACGCTTCATTTCTCTTAGGATAGATTTTTCTTTTGTAGACAGCGTCTCTTCTTCTGCCTGAGCGAAAAGCTCTCCCAAGTGCGGTTGAGTCATTAAAGAATGGATATGTACATCAAGCTCTGCCGTGGCATTCGAGCGTGCTTCAGCGCCACCAGGTGGCATGACCGCTGCTTGATCCCAATCTATGATGGCAGATAGATGCTCAAAATTTGCCACTTTTTTGGAATGTTCAACGAGTTTTGTAAATGCGTTCATGTGACTACTCTTATTCTTTTGTTCTTTCCCTAAACACCCGATAACGGGTCCTTCATATGGTGTTGCACTAAGCAACCTGCGTTAATTTACTAATAATTAACAATTAACTCCAACCCATTGTCCATAAACTCACCCAGTTGTATAGCTCTCTTAAAAAAGAAGCTTGCGAATCTTGTGGATTGGCGGTATTGATGAAGGATTGACAATTAATTATCACGATAATATGGATATTTTGAATTTCGAGGCATTTATTATTGCCATTACGATTTTAACGTTAACGCCAGGTTTAGATACTGCACTTGTTATCCGTAACACTAGCCGCTCGGGCCTAAAAGATGGATGTACAACCAGTCTAGGGATTTGCTTTGGCTTATTCGTACATGCTTTTTTTTCTGCGGTTGGTATCTCGGCGATTCTTGCGCAATCAGCAGAGTTGTTCCAAATCGTAAAAATGATTGGCGCAGCTTATCTTATCTGGCTTGGTTTGAGCAGTTTAAAAGCGCTAATGTCGTCGAAAGATGGATTGACCGTGACCGAGCAGATTCACGAAGTGTTTAATGGTAAGCGCTCTTTTAGAGAGGGCTTTCTTTCTAACGTCTTGAACCCGAAAACGGCGGTCTTCTATTTGGCTTTCTTGCCACAGTTTGTGAATCCAGAAGGTTCACCCTTGCTTCAATCAATGATGATGGCATCTGTACACTTTGCTATTGCGATGGTTTGGCAGTGTGGTTTAGCTGGCGCGCTTAACTCGGCTAAAAATCTACTAAAGAATGCAAGCTTTATGAAGTGGATGGAAGGCGCGACGGGCGCAGTATTAGTCGCACTTGGTGTGAAGTTATTAATTGAAAAACCCGTTTAATGCGTAATATTTATCGATTGTTGATACTACTCGCTGTATTTATTGTGGGGATAGGTGCCGCTGTTGCTTGGCATACGTGGCCACAAGTACAGTTTGCGCAACGCGGCATGATCTGGTCTTGGCACTGGGGCTACTTCGAGCCTTTTGCTAATGGAATACAACAAACGCGAACTCAAGATACTAAACAGTTATTGCTCAGGCGTGTGTATTTGCATGACGCTATTGTCGTTTTTGTTTCGACAACTATGGACAATAAATTTGAGGTTGACGTTGTAAAAGAGCAAACCTGTGAACCTAAAACGACGACTTGGGCTTCGGTCTCTGTCAATCATCAACGTGTCAGGCATGTACCTATGGTGTGCGATGCGTTTGGGCAAGGCTACTTTTATCGCTACATCGGGAAACATCTGGAATCGATTGAAGTTGGTGTCGGCGACTCGTTTGTAACAGAAGCATTTTTAGACTGGCCGCTATCAGAGTTGAAAGCGGATCAATTCAAGCAAAAAAATGCGAAGTTTTTTGAAGAACGTGGAGAAAACGTTGAGCATCAATGGTTGAGAGATTAACCATTTAACCGAAGATAAATAAAGCCCGCTAAATAATAGCGGGTTTTGTGTTTTACCATTTCTAATGTGTCTTGCTCTCTGTGACTGACAGTTTGTGACCGCAAACCTGCCGTTTCACTAAGCTTTCACTGCTTCAACTTTACCTGATTGCGATGTTGAGCTAAAGAACAGTTTGGTTTCTGCCAGTACGACGTGACGCAGTGCGATCAAACCAATTAGGTTAGGAATTGCCATCAGACCGTTTACGATATCAGCCAGTAGCCAAATCATATCGAGGTGAAGGAATGCACCAGATGCCACCAAGCCGACGAAAATCAGTTTGTATGGAAGCACAGCTTTAGTTCCGAACAGGAACACAACGCAACGCTCACCGTAGTAGTTCCAACCAAGAATGGTGGTAAAAGCGAAGAACATCAAACCGATTGAGACGAGCATAGGGCCAAATGTATCTGCATTTAAACCCACCGCAAAAGCATGAGTCGTCATCGCGGCGCCTGCTAGGTCACTTTGCCATGCACCGGTCAGGATTAGAGCAAGGCCTGTCATGGTACAAATAATGATGGTATCGAAAAAGGTACCCGTCATTGAAATTAGGCCTTGTTTAACACAAGAGTCTGTCTTCGCTGCTGCTGCTGCCATAGGCGCGCTACCCAAACCAGATTCATTTGAGAACACACCGCGAGCGATACCTGATTGGATTGCCAACATGATGCTTGCACCTAGAAAACCACCAGTCGCTGCTGTTGATGTAAAGGCTGAAACCAGCACTAATTCAACGGCATTGAACAATTGGTCTGCATTCATGATGATCACGCTTAAACACGCCAACACATAAAATACAGCCATGGTAGGAACCACTTTTCCTGCAACGTTAGCAATGGATTTGATGCCACCCAAAGTTACGAAAGCAACCAAAAGAGTTAGTACGAAGGCAGATAGCTCACGGTTAACACCAAGAGATATCTCACTTGCATCCAGAATCGCGTTTACTTGTGGAAACGTACCGATACCAAAACAAGCAACACCCAAAGCAAACACTGCAAACATGATCGCGAGAGCTTTTGAGCCAACACCGTATTGCAAGTAATACATTGGGCCACCAATCATTTGGCCTTTATCATCGACTCTTCGGTACTTAACCGCCAACAAACATTCGGCGTATTTAGTCGCCATTCCGAAAAGGGCAGCGAGCCACATCCAGAATAGAGCGCCTGGTCCACCGAGTTTGATTGCTGTGGCAACACCAACAATGTTACCAGTACCAATTGTTGCTGAGAGCGCAGTACAAAGAGCTGCAAAGCTAGAAACGTCACCTTGAGTATTAGATGACTTATCTTTACTGAATACCATCGCTAGCGCTGTTGGGAGGTGTTTAAACTGGATCAAGCCAAGGCTAAAAGTGAAGTAAACACCTGTACCTACTAGCAAAATAAGCAGCGGTGGACCCCAGACAAAATTATCGATGGTTTGTAGTAAAGATTGTAGGTTGTTCATGATTTCCCCTTAATAAAACAACTAATAAGGAGAAGAGGGAAAGGACGAGATCAACGATCTCTAAAAGAACTAAGCTATTGGTTGTAGGCGGGAAGGCCAAGCAAAATAGTTAGGTTGTAACTTTCCACTCCTCTGTCCTTTTGCCTGAGAGTTTCACCTTGCGTGAGTGCAAGACTTGCTCCTTCGGCGACCGATTTAACGGTTCTCTCCAGAGGTTCCTCCAACTACAGTCCCCGCTACCTAGGTAGCACCTGAAATAGTTAATTCTTCGGCGAGTTATGCTAATCAAATGTTAAAATTTGATTAATAACCACTCTCCTGCAGTCTTCATCGGAACAATTACCTTTGATTTATATAAGTTTCTCAGTTGTTACTAAGTTGTTACATAACTCTCAGATAATCAGATAGTTAGCCTATTGCTAACAGCGCATAATTTACCAACTATGAGATATAGGTCAAGTATTTTTCATAGTGTTTTAAGTCGATGTACTCCAATTTGTACCCCAACTTGTGTATTCGATAGCATAAAAAACCCCACCAATAAGGTGGGGTAATGTCATATCTTAGATTCTAGTTTGAAGGTGATAGGTTGCTATAAAATGCCACCATTCGATCATCCTCAGCGCGGTCAATTTCACCACGAACAACAGGGATGATGTTACCAGAATTATCAACATCAGAACGAACGTGAAGATTTACATCTACTTTTTGATGTTGTGTTTGAATTGAACTGATCTCTCTACCAGCACGACCAATTAGATCGAAGATATCGGTATTTAAGAACTCGGTATATTTATTTTTACCAAAAAAGTTTTCAGGATCTAACAAGCCGCCTTTTCTGCCCTCATATACAGCGTATCCGCCCATTAACCAAGGGTTAGCTCTTGCTGCCATACCTGCTGCTGCTCGTGCTCCACCTGCTGCTCGTGCGGCTGCACCACCTTTAACACTTGCACTTGTTGCACTACCAAGACCTAGTGCACTTGCTGCACGGCTAATAAGCTTGAACAAACCTTTGAATGCATTTGTTAATGTATTTACAACACTCAAGCCACCGCTTAATACAGTAAAGATTTTCGAACCGACCCAAATTGAAGCAATTGTTTTACCAATCGTGATAATCTCATCACCATGTTTAACAGCTGTGTTAACGAAAGACCTTACAGATTCACCCATTTGTCGGAAAGTAGGCTGTAATTCTTTTAAGTCAGTCATAATGGAGTTGATATTACCTCCACCAAACCCAACAAGAAATTCATCCATTAGGCGACCAAACCCTTCCCCGATTAACGAAATGTTTTGACGTGCTTTTACTAATGTTTCAATATCTTGCTGTGTGAGGTTGAGATTAAATCGTTCTCGTTGTGCTCGAATTTCCTCAATATTAGCCATCGCTTTGAACTGGAGGATTGCGTCATTACCGAAACTTTCCATGAGGAACGTGAGCTTATTCATATCCGTTCCACGGCGTTTAGCTTCTTCTTGAATCAACTTCATTGCTTCGAGAGGTTTTAGCTCTTTTAGCATCTCCTCGGAGATCTTATTGTTCTTCTTCAACCACTCAGCCACATCGGAGAATTCGCCTCCACCTGTTAGTTGGTAGTCTCCGAGCTTGTCTGCGAAGTCTTTGTACTGGTCTGAAACGCTGTCCATTGATAAACCGAACTTTTCTGAGGCGGCGCTAATATTTTGAAACGTGATAGCATCTAAACCACTCTTTTTAATGGCTTGGTCCAGCTCGGTAGCTCGTTGTAACGATTGTTGCATACCTAAAGCGGCTAAACTACCAACCGTTAAACCTGCTGCCATACCAGCACGTTTGAGTGATGACGCTGCCGCCTTACGGCGTTCATTGTGCTGATGGGTTATAAGTGCGCTCTGTTTAGCAAGTTCTCGTGTCCTTTGTTTCTCGCGGCGGTTGCGATCTGAGATTTGGTTTTTCAATCGTTTCTCAAGGTGAAGCAATTCTTCTGTGCTTGAAGCTTGTTTGAGCTTGTTCAGTAAAACTTTCTTCTCAGCAACACCCATGTCACGAATTGCACTTGTGGATTGAGCAAATCGTAGCAACACTTTCTTCTGTGTAGCCTCGATTTGCTCTTGTTCTTTTTGGAGCTTACGATAGTGCTTGATGTGAGCGTCTTGATCTTGTTGTCGTTGTCGCCTAGCTCTAGGAGAACCACCAACACCAAGAACATTTTCAGGGTTAGCTTTATCGAGTTGTCGAGCCAGCTTTTTACTATCTTTCAACACCTTATTCCAAGACGGACGATCGAGCTTCCATGCAATCGTGTTTGTAAATTTATGAAGTTGTCGAGCCATATGAATTAACCTTCTCTGTTAAAAAATTCTTTAATAATTTGTTCATTCGATTTTTGTTCTAATCCCATGAGATTTACATAACCATCTTTATACAAATCAGGTAGTTTATTCACCTTCCCACTAAAGCCATTATTAGAGCTGTTAGTTTTACGTTGACCATCAAGTGACTTTTGTTCATCGGCAAACGTTAGAAGGTATCCCTTTTCATAAGACACGTTGCGGATATGTTCTAATAGGAGTCGATATTCCATAGAATCAGTTGTGTTGACTTGTCGAGGCGTATATTTAACAATGACGTAGTCATTTAAATTGTAAAACTCATTCACGATTGTTAACTTAGTGCTTTTGTTAAACCAATTGAGAAGAATTTGATGGGCATTCAAAGGGCGTTGCTCTTTGTCATCAATACTTAACAAATTACCATTTATATTTGAGAGGGGATTCTTACCAACGTAACAGGTAAGTGATAATGTAGGGTTGCTCTTAACTACATTTGAAGTGATAACGCTCTTATCGCTTACTGGGTATTTGGTAGCATTAGCTTGATAACTAGGTAGGATTTCGGTAAAAGCATCGGCATAAAATCTACCAAGGTCATCATTAGACATCAAATAGGTAGGTGTGATCATAATCTTTCCTTATTTTCTCAGTTCTTCATCCACAATCTTCTTTATCTTCTTCAATACTGTTCGATAATCTTCTTTAGGATCTTTCTCTTTTGGTTTACCAAATAGGGTATTGATAATTAGAATAGGGATGAGGATCAGAAGGAGGGGAGGTAGTTGTATAAATTCCATAGGCATTTTATTAACCCCTTAGTTAAAAGGGGCAGTTATCATTTTATTTGTTATATTGGATACTCTTATAGTCTAGATTTTCAGCTTCACTTTCTTTCACCCAAAGTTTATGCTGTTTATCATCAGCGAGATATTTACGAAGAGGGATGAAATTTAAATGGGTAAGAACTTCTTCAATATCTTTATTCGCAGCATCACCACACATTGCTTGTACATCCTCGAAGAACCAATAATCTCTTGACTCAATGCTATCAAAGTATTGTGAGAAATTAACATACATATCATTTAGGCTATTAGCTTCACTAGCTGCTAATTCAGCAATAGCTTTATCATAAGCTGCTTTCTGTTCAGAATGCTTGTTTTGCGCCCAATTCGTTGCTTTTACAACATCCATTTTTTCTTTACGTTCAATTTCGTTGAGTTCATCAAGAATAGATAAAACTTTCTCTTTGAGAAATTTAATATCTTTTTCAATCAAGCAATCAGGCTTCTTCAAGATAAGCTTATTAACACTCAATTGATGGAATAAATTGTGTTCTTGATTAGAGACTGTTTTAAAACCTCGATCAATTAACTCAGCATGCTTTACTAGAAGCTGTTGTAATCCTTCTCGGATAAATTCATGGTGATATGCACACAGTTTATTTTCTTTTACAAGGTTGCTACCACTTAAAAGGTATGTAATTTCATCCTTACGTGAACTAAATGCTTTAGGTGCGGACGTGGAGATATAAGGAAGGTTATAAGAGGCTAGGTTGAAATTAACCACCTTATCAACACGTTCCTGATCAATTTGTTCTGGTTTAGTCACTTGAGTTCGGTAATACTCTTTAATTAATTCTTCAACAGTTTGGACATTTGGTAGGGTGTTAGTAGTTGCAATGCTCATTATTGTTATTCCTTATTTTTGTTTTTTAATTAGAGTTAGAGATTGGAGAGTTCGAAGTTTTTGTAATACTGTTTTTGTTTCGTCTGACATATTACAAACCACCTTGTTCTTGTTTACGTTTCATCGCTGCTCTACGAACTGCTGCTTCAAGTTTAAGTTTGTGTTCTAATTTCTCTTGCTCATAAGTTAGTTCTGGTTCTGGCTCATCACTCTTGACTACGGGCTTAACACTTGCTTGTGCTACGGCTTTAGCACGTTCATAGCCAGTTAAAGTACTTGAAGTTGGTTTAGAGGTTGATGTAGACGCTTTTGTTTGTGAATTAACAGGTTGATGTGGTTTTGAATTTTTCAAAAACTGAAGAAACTCATCTGGTGTTTTGATTCCATTGACTAAGCCAATATCTAAACATTTATTGGCAGAGAAAACCTTAGCTTGCGTATCTCTTACTTGTTTAGCTGACATAGGGCGGTTAGATGCTACATGATTGATAAAATCTGTATAAAGTTCATCGACGCTTTGCTGAAGGTCTGCTAAAAACTCATCTTTGAAGTGCCCTGATTCATTCACGCTAATTTTGGACTCACCTGCAGATACGAAAATTCTTTTAATTCCCGCCATATCAAGAGCTTTTGATGTATCAGTAAGCTGAACAACTACACCAATAGAACCAAGCTGACCCATAGGATGTGTATAAATGCTCTCGCAAATCGCTAAAAGTGCATAACAAGCGCTGGCTGCCGTTCCATCACAGTATCCAATGAGCTTAATATTATTCTCTTTGGCAATACGTTTGATTGTGGTTGCAGCTTGAAACACTCCCATAGCCTCACCGCCGCCAGAATCGGCAAGCATGACAACGGTTTTAACTCCATTAGCTGCATAGCTTTCCATTTGTGATACAAGGTCTTGATAACTGCACCCACCACACAACATTTGATACGGATTGCTGCGGTAAGTACACGCACCCTCTACATTTAAAACCTTCGTGTTAGGTAATGATTCAATTTTATTAATCAAAGTGTTTGTAGATTTAAAGCCGCTATTATCAGAGGCTAATTGCTTTCGAAGTTCTCGATCTTCAAGAATCTCACTAACAGTTGTAAAAAGTTCAACACTCGCTAATTGAGGTCGAGATAAGATTTCTTTTGAAAGGTAATTCATGATATGCCTTGTTATAGTTATTTGATGTAGGAAATTTTGATATAGCCAAATGTTACGCCATCGTTTACATTAATAATCTTATTATCTGTGATACGTCGATATAATGTAGCGAGTGAAATGTCTAATACATTCTTGTTGATTTCATAGAAAAGCCTCACACTATTAAAATACTCGACCTTTCCCGTCAGACTGTCGTAAATCTTGAATTCATATCCAGAACTTTCTCTAATATTGGCCTTTCTGCTCCGGATAATACAATTAGTCGGGGAATATTCGCCTTTATCGAAGAGTCTACAAACATGTGGATTTTTGATTGTAAAGTAATCACGACCTTTCGATTTTTCAGATAGAATAAAGTCGATGAATTCAATTAAGTCTGTAAAGTTAAAATCAACATCGTGATAGTGTTTATGATGTTCACATTTACTATTACAGCGACCTTTAATGCTGTAAAAATGACTTCTCAATTTAATTAATTGTTGTTTGTTTAACTGTGGGTATAGTTCGATAAGCTCAGTTATCTTCATGTTACTTCCTTTTTATTATTATAGTGTTGCTGCTATTGGTAGGGGATAGATTAGAAATCGATTGATTTTATTTTTCTAGAAGCTTGATACATTTTTAAAGCGGCATCGATAATTTCAAATTGCTCTTCATCTTCATATAGATTTCTAGCTCTCAATCGCATGATATATACATTTTTAATGTTACGACTTCCGGTTATCAATTCATTTAATAGTTCTTCAGGTGAACTATATAAAATCCGTTTTCTAGGCATGGGTTGACCTCCATTGTTAAATTGGATTAGGTTTAAATTAAGTGAGAGTATAAGATTGTTAATTCACTGTGGAAGTGATTAGAAGGTATAGAGTAATTGTAAACTTTTTGACTACAATTAAATGGTGCAAAACCTCAACTTTATATTAGATAGAGGAAAGGAGGAGCCTCATCACTAATAAAATAAGTTGAGTAAAACGCTTGGAGTAACGTTTTTAGCATTGCAACACTAGAGGTAACAAAGGAAAATTTTATCGAAAACATAGGAAGGATGTCGAATAAAACTAGAGAAGTCTTTTAAATCACTCTATACAAGTATTATACCAAAAATATATTTATTTGTATAGTAAATACATTAAAATAATATAGACTATTGCTTATTTTTGTGTTAACTGATCATGAGTTTCTTGAATTAAAATACATAGTTCAGCATGGGGTATCTTAGTATTATAAAACCAATCGTAAACGGTAGGCTGTCTTTTACAGTTTATAACATTCTTCATATGTGGAATTAATCGGTTGACTTCGGTTAAAGTTGTCATGTGTTTATCTACACTTGCGCCAGCGTCGAAGTCTTTGAGCATCTTAATGAACCTTGCACTCAGTGTCTTAACGGGTTTTTGTCTCTTAGGAGGTGATAAAGAACGTTCTAACCAGTTATTTAAATAAGGCATTCGTGCCTTTTCAGGTTTGCTTTTATAAGCGTTGAAACCTACATCTAAAAGAACGGTTTTGCATGTCTGTGAGTGTTTTAGGTAAGCTTGAAACCTTATTTTAGAAACTGATAATCCACCACCCATAGGTATCAATTGAGGGCTTTGCTCGATGACATAATCAGTGTTAGCTAGGACACAAGCTAAATCTTGTTTGTAGATTGGTAGCCATTCATTAACCAGTTTATTAAGCTTTTCCTGTTTCTTTGGCTCTAGTTTTGAAAGAAGCATTTCATACTTTTTGTGTAAGTCTTCCATTTCACACCAACCTTGCATAGTTAAAACGGCGGCGAAATTGCTTCAGCTTTCTAATTCGGTATTTCTTCACGTTTATGATTTCCTTATTGTTATATCTGCCCTATATAACGTGCGAGAACGTGCCTACAAGCGATTAAGCACGTATAGAGGGCGATGTATTAGTTTTATTTAGATGGGTGTTAAGGTGGTGCAGAGAGAGTATTAAGGAGAGTTTTAGCCTTCTTACAGTTCTTCAAGGAAAAACTTATACAATTCTTGCTCTAGTTCTTCAGTGATTTCTTCACAATCTTGGTAGTAATCAATGGTGAACATTTTGTTAATAATATTTGGGTGCATAACAAGAAGTCCTAGAAACTCTTCATTTGATAAAATGTCATATGTGTATGTATTACCATTCTTTTCACAAGGGTATTTGTAATCGTGAAGGTCAATCCATTCACCATCAAAATACTCAACAAGTTCTAGTGTGTCTTCATTAGTGATTGGTAAGCTAGCGATTTGTAAAGGTACGGTTGAAGTTTTAAATACTTTTTCCGCTACAGCTTCAGATTGTGTGATGAATAATGTATTAAGATCTTGTTCTGGTTTTAAAATGTGAAATTCAGTGTTCATAAAATTTTCCTCTTGTGTTGTTTTTGGTACATTTTCAAAGCTCACTAGAGTGCCTACGTTGTGCTCAAAGCATGTATCAGATTTATTTCAGTGTAGTCTATGGTAGCTAGGTAAGTTTTGGTGTTAGCGTTGCGCTAAAAGGGGATGGGTAGATTATCTCTATTGTTTATCATTAATGGGGTTAACTCACGACCTGACTGCCGCCAAACTCCTGCAAGTTGTTCCCAATCAAAGAAGTGTTGAACCGCACCGTTAACAAATAATCGGCGTTCTTGCTCGGTAGTTGTTTCCATCCATAGATCATAATCTTCACGCTCTTCTAGATCTTCCGTTGGTGCTGGTTTACCGTATTTGAAATCAACCTTACAATTCATGTCTGAACCCAATACTTCTCGCCAGCCATAAAACATTGCATCAACTAAGGCTTTCCATGCAGATGAGAAAGTAATGAAACTATCATGTATACAGATGTATGGTAGGCCATGCGCTTTCAGGTAGAGCATTACTTGCTCAGCAATACGACTATCATAATTTTGTAGTAGGGCAGCCGATTTACCATCAAAATACTTTTCTATCTTATGGTTCTTTTTCCGTAGCTGGCGAACAATATCATGACACTCAGTTTCTGTTGGTTGTCTGTGCAGGTCTTTGAAGACTAAAGCCTTATCACCGACAATTTCAGAGGGTAAATAGTTATCCAGTTTAGTGAAAATCTTATCTATTTCATTGAATAAACTCTTACCAGGATTACCACTGTTAAACATCATCATCATTGCGAGTTTATACACAGCACGTTTAGCCTCTTGGGTTCCTTTAATTGGGCTATCACAATCAGGGATCATGTATGGCTTAAACTCTCCGTGCGCTTGCTCTGGCCTAATGCCTTCTAATTCGTAGGCAATGAAAGCATGATTCGATGAATAGTCTCCTTCACATACTGGTAAATCATTAATCGTAATGTCCTTACGCTGTGGCTGTCTCATACTTTGAAATGCATTCACATAACGACCATAGCTATCGAACATCGTTAAACCATTATTCTTTTTCTCATTGGAATACAAAGAGAATTTTCTACCCATTTGTGGATCGACAATTACGCCAAGATGATTTTTAAAAGTGAAATCGAGTAGATGTGTGTTCAGTTCGTTCAATCGTCCCTGTTGAATCTTTTTACCCTTTGCTGGAACTTCTTCTTCCCAAACTTTACTGTGTTTGATAGTTGTACTTACGCTGTTTCTAAGGGTTTTAATCTTGGTATTCGGTGCTTTATCTTCGTTCATCCCATCAAGTAAAGTGAATGCTTTATCACTAAGTTGAAACACGCTTACGTATTGTTTACAGATCCCTTCTTCATTTGTACTGTCGCCAATGTAAAGTGCCCCATATCCTTCATTGACCGCAACCTGAAGCATGTCTATCCATGATTGAAAAGATACATCATCCTTACCTTTGTCTTTGAATAGATGTTTATCTAGGCTAACTTTGAACCCTACGTTATTACGGCTTTTTGCAAGATTAACCATGTAAAGGAAAAGCCTTGCACCATAGGATTTTTTACTGCCTGATAGGGTTTGTAGTTGTTTAATGACACGGTTGTATTGTCTGTGAAACTTAACACCGCCGTTATATTCTATATTGATTTCGGTTTGTTTTAATGAAGAGTAAACGTTGTCAATGAAGTGGGGGGATTGCTCTCTTACTTTAGGGTGAGATTTATTATCGTACTTCGTTCCCTGCATATGTTTCCGTCTCCTCTTGTTGGGATATAGCTTTGTAAACAAGTTGGTTAATGATGTAACTAATAGATTTGTTTTGTTGTTGTGCCATTTCTGCAATTACTTGCTTTGATTGCTCGTTATATATTGTTGCTCTCATTGATATTCTCCGTTGATTTTTAATTTCAGTTTATAGTTAAAATTAACTCAATCCCTTATGTGGCTTGGGCTACAGAGTATCTATAGTGTATATGAGTGGAGGATTAGATTAATAGGATAGGAATGATTCAGGAGTAAGCCATATCATATAATTCCCAGTTACTAAGTAAGCATATTCCTCACCGTCTTTATGTTCCCATTGTCCTTTATAGAATTTACGTTCTAACTCAATAACACGGTCTATAGTTTTCTTTCTCTCATCATCAATTTTATTCATCAAACTTCCTCTTTAATATTACTGTTGAACTCTTGGAGTAATCGAAATAGGCTTAATGCTAAGCCAATATTAAAAGCTTCTTCATGTCTGCCTTTCTTACTACGCTCTGATTTAAGTTTTGAATTAGCTACAGGATTTGTATCACCTTCAATTAAACGCTGTAACTGATATTGTGTCAGCACTGGTAAAGTGTGTAGTGTTAATTCCTTGGGGATATTCATATTAATATTTCCTTGTGTTATTGATTTATAAATTTCAAATAGCAAAAGTCCACCAATCTGTGATTCCTTTGGGTAAAGGCAGATAGTGTAATTCTCTAATGAGAATGATTGGTCAGATTGTTTGGCTATTGGAGGAGGGGAGTTCTCTTGAAAGGCGTATTTCTCAACGCTATACAACCATTTTATTACAAATGAGAATCAATGTCAACAACTAATTTGTGATTTATATCAAGCTTAACGTATTTGGAGTTGACTTTTGTTTATATCTATACTTACCAATCTACCATTTAAAAATAGTTTGTCAAGTGAGGGTGGGTAAGCTATTGATTTCAAAGTAATCGTTAAGAGTAAGTCGGTTCACCTTATTCTGTAAATACTCATGCACTTTCAATGTCATTTCTTCAATCGACATCTCACCAGATTCTACCTTCTCTTCCCCAGCAATATACATTCCATCTTGACGAATCTTAGGTAACACTTCTTCACACACCCAATCTTGAAATTTTTCAGCACTAGGTAATGTAGATTTCATTACAAGGCGATATACATCTGACTCAGGAATCCACGATTGTTTAGCAATAATCTCTCCATGTGAGTAACCACTATCAGTGAGGGACTTGTATGGCGTAACATTACTATCCTGTAGAGATACTGAATTTTTAGCAATATCAAGCTTAGACAGTTTGAGAACCTTAGTACAGTTATGACTTACAGCTTGTTGTTGATTCTCATAACCTAAGATGATAGCAACACTGCTTCCATGAAAATAAGGTACTGTTTTACCTTTATCGTTTTCATGAAGAATTGTCTCAACCTTCATACCATCGTAATCAAAAATCTGCATTTCTTTGTTCATGTATATATATATATTATTAATCTCTCTCACTCTCTCTTCTTCTTCTTCTTCTTCTTCCTCCACTCATATACACTATGTAGTAACCAGAACCCTTTATACATAAGACTTCCGAGTAATTTTAACTAGGAAATCAAATTAAAACTTGATGATATTGCTATACTCAAACATGTTGTTTGGACCCTGTTCAGAAGTACAAGAGTCATCACCATGAAACGATTATTACTAGCTACTCTCTGTCTACTCCCAGTTGTTACCCAAGCAGAAACCATCTGTAAAACCGATGCGATAGGAATAACACGTTGTAAGGACTCCAATGGGGTAGAGACAAGGTACAGGACGGACGCACAAGGCACTGTTAGATCATCGGACGGAACAACGTATAAGGTTGACGCTCATGGAGCTATACGAGGTTCAGACGGCTCAATATATAAGACTGATTCAAACGGAATCATTAGGGATAACAAGGGTAATACGTGGCGAGAAGATGCTCACGGAAACTTGAGGGGGTCGGACGGATCAATCTGTAAGAAAGATCCCCACGGTGCTGTAAGGTGTAAGGAGTAGGGAACATCTAATCGTGATGCCTTGATTTGGTTAGTTTTGAGCTTGGTAATAGTTTCTAGTCAACTTATTATTTAGATGAGTTCAGTGATTTCACCATCAATCACAGCCCATAACTTTCTGGCAAGGTCTGTTGCTTCTGGGGATGGTGCAGTTCTGTCCTTACTTCTTTCAATGCTGACTATGTTAGTCAATTGACGTGCAAATACCTCATTTAAATCTACTTCTGGGTCATTAGAACCTATATTTTTGATAAATGTTCGATACGCTTGTAATTCTTGAGAGTCCATTTGTAGCGTCTCATAGCTTTCTTTTCCATGTTCGAGGTAGATAAATAGTCCACCACAACCACCAGTGATCTGAGGGTGGTAAGTCTTTTTAAAACCATCTCCATAATTAAAGTAAACAGATTCAATATCATAGATAATTGCTTTATCATTTGCAGTGAGTATATAAGGTACAATTTTCTCAATATCCTTAATTACTCGGTTTCTACGAGGAGAAACAGGAATTAAACCGATCACATAATCTATTAACTCATGTTCATCTACATACTCAATTTTACCACTCTTCATAACTAATGAGGGGAGAGAGTTAGACGACATAAGATCATTTTGTTCAAACTCTAGGTGGATATTCTTGGGATTTCTTCGATCAAGGTGTCTACCGTAAAGGAAATGTATGTTGAGATCGTTTGTATAGGACATTTAAACTTCCTTAATTAAATCAGAGAATCAAATACCTTAGCACACTGAATAATCATGTTATCTAGCCTGCTCACAAAGCAGCATCAACATATTTACAGTTCTATTTATAGGTAGTTAAGCAGTACAGTTTATCAATGAAGCTTTATAGAGGTGTGCTAAACAAACCTCTCTATCCATTCTTACCCCACAGATTAAAACTTTTCATAAATGGTAATCAATTTACCAAAAATGCAACATTCGATGCTGAATAATAATTCAATAAATGCATATAGACCATATGTGCAATATAAATGAAAATACTCAGATATTAAGTCGATTTGTGCACTGGATGTGTGAGTGTGGGGGTAATTGGTGTGCAAATGCTTCTATGCGGCTCAGACAAGCGTTTTAGCGGTGAATTGGTGTGATTGTATTAATGTTGGTTAGGATGTGATTAGAGGGAGGGAGATAATGAATAGTGCATTAGTAAATTCTAATTTATCTTTATATACGATGTTGGTGAGGTATCTATACAAAGCTACCTGTTTTTGCAATGCCCCAATATAGTGCAAATAATTTCAAACTTTTCTTGTTCAAAACTCCCAACTTTAAAGATAGAAAACTATCGAAAATACACCATTCAACCTCAATTCATGAATATTAGAACAGCCTAATTTAACATAATGGATCTATCGCGCACTTGAAATGTTATTATTACGGTAGTAAAACGCTCGAATCCCTTACTGTATAAGGCTTGGTGTATGATTGTGGTTTGGTGCGCACATAATAATTTTTGTATTGTTTAATGAAATTATGTTGGTCACACCGTGACAATGTATTGTAGCTGCAACATCGTTGCAAAGGATAGTGTTTAAAGCTTATGTACGCTTCTGAGAGAAGGTTAATTGTGTGAAGAATGCACTTGCATCGAGTTGTCCTAGAGCGGCTGTGTGTGCTTGTACGGACGTACATAGAGTGGGGTGTTTGAATAGAGTGTCTTCTTTATGCAGGTAAAGAGCATAAATATTTCTACATTTCTACGATTTTCAAATCTGGGCGTGTGTGCCGTGCTCAGTGACTCGATCCCTCAATTTTGAACTTCAAAACCTTGCCAGCATTACCTTATCTATCCATTTAGATATTTTGCCATATCTACACCAGAGCCAATATTTTAACTGCTTATGTGTCAAATTTAATTTCATAAATATGCGTATTTTTAAGAATAAATATGTTGTTTATGGTATAATTAGACATATAGAAATATTTCTATCCTTCCCGAACTAGTCCAAATACCCCAATTTTAAGCAGTACACCAAGAACTTTCATAAGATACTGAAATATAAGCAAATTATATTAAATATTGGCGTGTTTGGACAAAAGTAAGCAGCACACCTTTTTACACGATATTTCAACACATCAAGGTATCCCAATGACAGCAAAACAACGCCTTGCAGAATTAATTCAATCAGATTTAAGAACTCTTACGTTCTCATTGATAGGTGATACACCAAGGATCGCAGAGAGTACGGTAATCACAGTCTGGTTATTAGGTTTGAACCTAACACCTAAGCAAGTGGTAGAACTTCAGCCACAGGTACACAACTCATCCCCGACATTAACGACCGTTTATAAAATTTCTAGTCGATTCAAAGACACAGTGAAGTTACTAAAACTCGAAGCTCATGAACTATACACAAAAGCCAACCTCCTATAAAAATAAGGAAACAACACAATGTCAGCCGTAACAGTGAACATCCCAGTTCAACCAAAAAATACAAACCAGCGAATTCTTGACCAGCAACTAGATCAAATCCTAGACCTGATTACGCAGAAAAATAAAAGCTTAGGTGATCTCACGAAAGCATTCCCAAAGCTCACAAAGGTTATCCTCGACGCCGCCACAGGTAAGAACAAGGATATTTCAGGAGTCCAATTGAAAGCGGTTCAAATGGCCTTATCACTGGTTACAGATTTAGAAAAATCTATCAAAGACAGTGAGCAGATTGTCTTAGCTCTTGAAGCTGTCAAAGAAGCAGAGAAGGCAACACCGAAAGCGAGTGATAGTAAATCTTCTCTTCTCCCTAAACTTTAATCGAGAGGTGTACTATGCAAATTCGATTTATTGGTGAGCACATCTCACTGTTATACAGATACTTAACACACCTTGGTTACAGTGAAGAAGAGATCCAAGAGAAAGGGGTATACTGTCCGTTAATCAGCCTTACATCAACAGAGACTTCAGAAGCTTTGTTTGGATTTCTTCTGACTGAGCATGAAACACTGTTTAGCGTTCTAAAAACTGGTGGGTTCAATCATTTGATTTTTGTACTACAGCAATTTGTTGAAAATACAGGCTTACCTTTTTCGCCACCAACACAAGAAGAACTCACACAAGCGTTCAATGATGCTGTGAGGCTCTACAACAAAGAAAAGGTTGTTGGTTGTGAGATTGTAATGGGATTTGGAGTCAGTAATTGAAGTCACACTTGGCATAGTTAAAAAGGAGCAATTATGCTCCTTTTTGCGCTGCAAGTAACGTTGTTACCTGATATTTGAGTGTGTACCTATTGCATTAATTCACTTTTTTTTGAATTGAACTCATCTTCAGAGATAACACCTTTTTCTTTCAGTGAATGTAGCTTTTCAATCTCATCAGCGATACTACCCGATATATTGGTTTTTTTCTCAGGGACTATGAAGCACCAGATTAGGGCGACTAGCCACCCAACACCCCAGAATAATCCGCCTAATACGTTGATAAGGATTATGGGAATTTTGTAAGGGTGATTTTTTCTGATAGAAATAATCGTTGGAAGAAAAGCCAGCGGTAGTAAAACTAAAATAATGAGTAATTGCCAAACGCTAACGCCACCCATATCAACACCTAATTAATAAGTTAAACTGAAGACATGATAACATAAGGTTTCATATCATATCTTGGTTGAGATCCTGTTTTTAATATCATGCAAAAATTTTAGTGAAGTACCTACACATGAGAATCATTGAAGTGTCACCACCCAGTTACCGCCTTTATCCTTAATGTGATAGGCGTAGTTGTGGTTGTTACACCACACGGAAAACCCTCTTGTAAATGACATTTCTACAATCCCCGATACGCTGTTGCATTTGTACCCGTATAAACCAATGATTTTAACAAGTTGATTTATTACTTCAGGGTTTTCTTTGATACCTTCTGGTACTCTAGCTCCTGATTCGAGGAGAGGGTGAGTAAAGGTATTTGCTTGTTCAGCGTTTTTTCTTACCCTACTGTTTTCCAGATTACTTATCCCAATGGTCATAGCGACTAATACTATTGAAACTAATACGAATACTGACCTAGCCTTAGCTTCCTTGGTTGGTTCTTCTTCTTCGGTACTTTCAAGGCTGTTCCGGTCTTCCTGATGTGGAAGCGGTGTAAGCCCATAAGAATCACTTGCTAAATTGCTTTCTTCTTCTGTTTGTTCAGATTCTTGTTGAGGTGGTGAAACATTAACTTCCGTTGGACAACCACAGTTTATACATGCGCTTGCCTTATCGCTGTATTCCTTTCCACACTCTGTACACGTTATCAATGCCATCAACACACCCTAGATCATGTTCATCTAGTTACATATTTTAGTACCTTAACCTTAAAGTAAGATTGCACTAGTTCAAAAAGTGTAGAAATTGCACTTATGATAAAACTCCACAATGCTGTATAAATGTACAGTTATAGTGTATTCTTGCATTACTTTAGATGTTAGGGTGTCAATATGAAACTTACTGAGAGCCATTGTACACGACAGTTAAAATCTGCATTGCTCGTAGAATACCGTTGTGAATGTGGTGAAGGTTTTTATCGTGTATCGCAAGACCACCCGATAACGAGACACAATCAGATCCCCCACCTTTGTACTAGCTGTAATCAGTTAGTTTATTTTGCTGCGCCTTACCCCTTTGTAAGAATCAACAATGAACATGACTTTGTACACTGGCAAACGCTGAGAGGTGCAAACTTGAAAGGTAAATAAGGCGGCCACGTTGCCGCCTGTAGTCCTACTTGAATTCAAAATCTAACCTCTCTATTACTTCCTGTAACAACCTAGGCTTGTAGTCCTTACCGTAACGACCATATGTCATTGTTTCATCTGTATGACCCAACAGGTAAGAAGCTGGACTATATTCAACACCCAACTGTTTGAACTCATTGGCTACAGTGTGTCGGAAAGAGTGGAATGTCTTTTTGTAACGTTCATTCTTGTTTAGAACTTTATCACGCTGAATACTGAACCACTTAGAAGGGTACTTACCGTAACCATCTTCTGGTAAGTATTTGAGAGTAGGGAACACTAGCCCTAAAGGTAAGCTTTTAACGTAGTCGATAAACCCTAACTTAATTAGTTTACTGTGTATCGGGATATTCCTAAATGCAGCTTTGGTTTTGAGCTTTTGATACGGTCTATCTGCATTGATGGAGATACACCAAACTCCATCTATTTGCTTGATGTTGTCGGTATATAATTGACACAACTCATTAATTCTAGCTCCCGTGTACAAACCTAGTAGTGGTATCCAATAGTGCCAAGCTTCTTTGGGGGTCGTTTTGTATGGTTCTATAGTGAATAACTTTTTAATGTCTGAACGTGTGAAAACTTTCCTTTCTTCACTTGCTTTGATTTCTTTACGTACTTGCAACTTAGTAAACGGGTTTTTATCTGATTTTTCATTCAAAACCAACCAGTCAAAGAAACCGCTAACCACCTTCAACGTGTCGTTAATCGTATGAATACCGATAGGTTTATCACCAAAAGCAATAATTTGTTTAATCGGTTTCCCTTTGTAACGTGGGTTGTTGTTGATATTGGGCGGTAGCTGCACAAGTTGGTGTTTAAATGATAAGGCATCATCACGGGTGAATGAGTTAATCCCTTTATCTTTAACAATGCGTAGTAGTAGTTCAAGTCTAGACCGATACCGAGCTAGGGCTTTTGGAGATACCCTATCTACTGTTTTAGCTGTCAGAAATAATTCTATGCATTCTGAGAGTTTCGGCTCTTTCTTCTTTGCTTGCTGCTGAAGCTTAACTTGGGGTCGTTCGGCTATAAATTGATTAGTTACAACAGGAGTCTGTGACAATGTTATGTATTGGAGTTGAAAGAATTCTCTATCGTAATTTGCAGTATGTTTCGTTGCTAGTATTACAGCCTCACGAGGGTTGGTTGTATGAAGAGAAAAACGTACAACTTTAGCATTTTGATAGTGATGTTGAAGGTGGGAGGGGATTCGTCTCTGATAGTAAAAGGTGTTGTTTCGTTTGGTGATATGTCTCATTTAAATGTACCCCAAAATGTGGGTAACATCTAAGAAAGTTAATAATATCAGATAGGTAACTCTAGAAATTTAAATCTCCAGAGGTTCCTCCAACTACAGTCCCCGCTACCTAGGTAGCACCTGAAATAGTTAATTCTTCGGCGAGTTATGCTAATCAAATGTTAAAATTTGATTAATAACCACTCTCCTGCAGTCTTCATCGGAACAATTACTCAATTAAATGAGTAAAGGTTAGTTAATGATGCTGGTCATCATTAACGTGTGAACTCTATCATGTTTTTGGTCCATTTCAACACCCTATGTCAATTTATTTTTAATGAAATAACCTCATCAATTTTCATGAAGGTATGTTTGCCAATCTTTTTGTGCGAGTCACGGCATAAATAAAATTTATTGGGTTAGGGAATGGAACCCAAAAACACTTCAGAACGATAAATGTGTTTCGATTGTTACGACATAAGTTATTCAATTAAGGACACAAAATTGATTAAAATCGGAGCACTTATTTTAAAATCTACGCTAAGTTGACCTTATGGTACGTATAAATGGGTTACAATGAACCTTTGTGAAACAGTCTACGGACCTAGGCAGTTTTTCATGAGTGGACAAGGAGGCGGTATGACCAGATTATTAGCCATTGCGGTGTTGATTGCAGTAGCATTTGTGCTGTTTCGTTATCGAACCAATGAAAAAGTCCAAAAAGCGACCGTTATAACATTAATTGGCGCATTTCTGATTTATACAGCATCAATTATGTTTGCGGAATTGATCCGCTAGCAAAGTAAAAGAGTCCTTGGAGTAGTATACGGTGAGTTCTCAGAACAAAATGGAAGAGCAAGACGACGTAGTTGTCATTGAAGAGCGTGACAAACGTACGCATATCTATATCGCAATCGCTGCGGTGTTAGGCTTGGCATTTGGTGGCCTTGTTGGATCGGTTGTCACTGCGAACAAGTGGGAATCGACTTACCACGTATTAGAAGAAAAGTATCAAGCACTAACGCAAGATAAAACCCAGTTGGCATCTCAAGTAAAAGTGCGTGAAGAGGCGCTCGACCAAGAAATACAAAACCAAGTTAGTGAGTTACTCGCCGCGAAAGATGAAGCTCATCAGAAAGCACTTAAGAAGTTGCAAAAGCAATTGACTGAGGTCGAGAAGGTCAACTTGTCACTAGAGTCTCAATTGAAGCAGCAGGCAGATAAGATCAACACGACGAAGTCAGAAAATGAGAAGTTGAGTCGTCAAGCGGATATGCAAGCGACTATGTTTGAGCGGTCCCGCGAAGTATTCCAGAAAGAGCTAAAAATTTCGCAAGAATTAGAGTCTCTCGAGAAAGAACGGTCAAAATTATTACCTAAGATTGAGAAACTCAAGAAAGAGTGTGACGTATTTTTAGAAGGCAAATCTTGGGACGTGAAGTCGGACGCGTGTGATAAACATGATGAAGCTAATTCACGACTAAGTCAGGTCGATCAAATGATTGAAGTCTATAAAATGGACCTCAAACAAATCAAAGCAATAACGGAAGATATCGGCCTTTAAGTCTTTTGTATCCGATTTTTGAAAAGCAAAAGGAGCTCTTTAAGAGCTCCTTTTTCGTTGTTAGCTATGACTTTTAGCCTGTCGCGTATATTAGATTCGTGAGGCGTCATAGCCTGAGGCGAGCAGGAGTTCTCGTTCGTGTTTAATCAGCTGAGCTCGATCTTCAATTAGTTCATTGAGTGCTTGAGATGGCTTACCTGCTAATGCTTTGAACGAAGCAAAAGATTCCGCGGTGTCGATTTTATCAATCATCTGACTGATGACATTACGAGCCTCACACGGGTTACTCGTCGTTGTAAAGTATTCTACTTGCTTTGCTGCCGATTTCATCTCAGTTAATAGCTCAAGCGGGCTACTTTCTTTGGCTACTGCCATGTAGTTATCCAGCACGCGCTTTGCATAAAGCAGTTCTTTGAGGGGGATATCTCTTCCGCTCTCGATTAGGGATTCGCTAAGGATCATACTTGAGCTCATGGGCATTCCTTCTTATTACTACGCCGCTTTTGATGTTTCCTTGAGTCTAATTTATTGAAGTCACATTGGGAATGGGTAAAAAGCATTTTTAACGCATTTTTATTCATTCATGAAAACGCGAATGCGATGCTTATCTGGATCGATAGCCATAAAATTTAACCCATACACTGATGTCGCTGGTGGTTGAACAAACTCAACACCTAGGTCTTTCCAGCGCTTGTAAATGCGCTCTAACGTATGCCTGTTGGGCACTGATAAAGACAACTCGGTACCACCACCTCGAATGCCGCTGTAGGGTGAAAGATTATCTCTTTGCTTGAGTGTCAACGTTAAGCCTTCGGTCAGTGGAATAGCGGCGAAGGTTGGAGACAACTGCGTGACTTTGCGTTCGAACAGTTTCGAATAAAAAACTTGGCTTATGTGGATGTCCTCAACGTAGAGAACGAATGAATTGATAGTCAGCATGGTTTGTTCCTTAATCAATTAGAAATAGTAGGGGCAATCTAACGGAAAGGAACGACAGGAGTTGTCAGTAGCACATTCTCGAAGGTAAGTGAAAGAATAAGAAAAAGGAGCCGTTTAGCTCCTTTTTATCAGCGGAATCATTGGTGTTAATGAGTGTGTTTGGAAGAATACCAGTTGTTTTGATACGCTTTAGATGCAAATAATGCGTTTGCTTTTGCACGCTCGATAATAGACTCGTCCACCTCTAGCGGCTTCATGGTTTGGTCTTTAAAGTCGTACGCCAGGGTCGATACCTTTTCACCAGGGGAAAGCACAACGAGATTGTCGCGCGTTAAATAACCAAAGTTTTTGTCGTATTGCATCATTGCGCGTTCATCTTCGCGAGCCAGTGGCTTCGTTAAATCACGACCAATCATCGGTGTTTTAGCATCTACCCCAATTAGAGATAACAGTGTAGGCGGCATGTCTATGTTGTTTGCTATGCGGTCATCTTTACGTGGTTGAATGCCTTTACCAAGGATCAATGCTGGAATGTGAAAGTGCTTAACCGGAACAAGGTTAGCGCCAGAAACACGTGCATCATGATCTGCAATTACAATGAAAATGGTATCATCCCAATAAGATGACTTTTTCGCCTTTTCAAAGAAAGTGCCCAAAGCGTAATCGGAATATTTTACGGCGTTGTTACGCGTCATATGTTCTGAATCGTATGGCTCAATTTTGCCTTGCGGATACTCATAAGGGCTATGATTACTTGACGTAAAAACTAAGCTAAAGAAAGGTTTGTCGCTTTTTGAAAGGCGTTCAAACTCTTCGTTTGCTTTGTTATATAGATCTTCATCGCTAACCCCCCAAGAGCCAACAAAGCTTGGGTTGTTATAATCGTCTTCTTCTACTATTTGATCAAAACCGTTACCAAAGAAGAAAGTTTTCATGTTGTCAAAGTTGGCTTCACCGCCGTAAATAAATTGCGTGTGATAGCCTTGAGCTTTTAGTAAGTCCGCGATAGTAAAGAAACCCGTTTGGCTTTTACTCAGCTTCACTACCGCGCGAGACGGAGATGGAGGAAAGCCCGTGGTTACGGCTTCAATTCCACGGACAGAACGAGTACCAGTGGCGTACATTTGTGTGAACTGCCAACCTTCCTTCATGAGTTCATCAAGGTTTGGTGTTAGAGGCAAACCACCCAAAGCACCGACAAATTGGGCGCCTAAGCTTTCTTGTAGCAAAATCACTAAGTTTTTATGTTTACCTTGGTAAGTCGCGGGGTTACTGTTCATGGTTGGGAGTAATGAAGGGGTGAAGTCGGACTTTGTTGATGAAGTGCGAACTAATTCCAACATCTTTTGAGTGTCCATTTTTCCGTAGAACTGCTCCGCGCTCTTTTCTGACTTCATGCTATTAACCGCAAACAACAATGAGTAAGATGAGTTCAGTGCTAAGTCGTTAAGCAGTGGATCGTTAGAAAAGGCGACCATAGCAGGATTTAGCGGGCGGTGACCTAAAGATGAGCGAGCACCTGCAACCCCAAAAAGAACAACGAAAAGTGCCAATAGTGGTCGCCATTTCCAGTTGACCTGCTGCGCCTTATCGGTCAGTTTCTTACTCCACTTCCAACCTAAAGTGATGGTTAAAACTGTACCTAACGCACCAATAAACAGTTCTAATTTGTAGCCAGTCCAGAGCATACTCAAGACTTCTTTTGGGTAGATTAAGTATTCCACAAACAGGCGGTTTGGACGTAGGTCGTATTCCTGAATGAATGGCGCTGTTGCGAGCTCCATGTATACAAGCACCCAAAGCCCTAAAACCATCCATATGCGTAATATTCGCTTCCAACACTCTCCCATCTTACCGGTTAATGGCATGAAGGTTGAAAACAGTGCTGGAAGAATAAATAACCAGCAAAGCGTTGCAATATCTACGCGCAAACCTTGACCTAGGATGTAAATTAAGTCGTTTAGAGAGTCAATACGGTCAATCTGCCAAAAAGCTAGCAAAACTCTTGAGATAGACAGAAATAGAAGTGAAAACAAAGAAAAGGCAGCAATTGGCTGCAAAGGCCCCCACACAGAGCTCTTTGATAAGTTTTTCATATTTATTCGAATAGTTTAATTGTTATGTTGTGTTGTTTTTAGCAAAGCAAGCGTGAAATAAACGTGAATTATAATGTGGGTTTATGGTCGAGTAGTGTAAGTGTTGGTATGTCTATGTAAGGGGGAGGGGCGTTTGTGTAAAAAAAGAGCCAGTTGATAACACCAACTGGCTCTAGAGATTGATAAAGGCATGATTACATTGCGGCTTTCTTCGCTTCTTCGACCCATGCGTCGAACTTTTTCTGGTTCGCTTTGATCCAACCATTTACATGAGACTCGATGTCCGCTGAGCTGTTCTTACCTTGGCTCATCATCATATTCTGAGCACTAACATCATTGATATTTAGTTTGATGATTTCAAATAGCTTCGCAGCAGCAGGGTTTTTTTCCGTAAACTCTTTATTGGCAACGATGCGCATAGAGTTCATCTCGAAGCCGTAGTTCTTACCGTTCTCTAGTGTCGTATCAATGTCCTTACGCTCACCAGGAAGTGAAGAGAATGGCACTTCTAACCACACAACATCTTTCCCTGGAACTAAAACGCCACTTACCCAGTACGGTGTCCAAGTGTAGTAAAGAATCGGATCGCCTTTTTTGTAACGTGAGATCGTATCAGCGATAATCGCCGCGTAGTTACCTTGGTTGTGTGTTACTGTGTCACGAAGTTTGAAAGCATCCAACTGATGCTCAACAACCATTTCACACCCCCAACCTGGGTTACAACCAGTTAAGTCCGCTTTGCCATCGCCGTTTGCATCGAATAGCTTCGCCAATTTTGGATCTTTTAACTGACCAATGTTCGTGATGTTATATTTTTCCGCGGTTTTCTTATCGATCAAATAACCTTGCGCAGCACCACTTACGTATTGGCCTTTACGGAAGAACTTATCATCACCGCCCGACATCGTGTACTTATCGGCGTGAAGAGGGAACCAACCAACCGCTAAGAAAGTAGCATCACCTTTAGCAATAGAGGTGTAGCCTACGTTGTAGTCCACTTCTTTGGTCGGTTTAACATCGTAACCAAGCTCTTCAAGTGCGCGGTTTACGATCAACGTTTGAAATGTTTCTTCTGCAACGGTTGATTGAACAGGCTGAACAGTGACACCTTCACCCGGTAGTTCACTTGCCACACCATAAGTTGAAAATGCGATAGTACTTAGAGCTCCAACAGAGAGCGCTTTCTTCCATGAATTATTCATTGATGTTTCTCCTAAGTTTTAGATCGTCTTGGTTCGTCTTTGTTTTCAGTTTTAATAGGTATGAAACAGGACCTGTGTGATACCAGCGAAGTTTAGTGTTGCCCGCATTAACCCCTAACACCTGGGTGATACGGTCTAACAAAATCGCAAGAATAACGATGCCTAAGCCACCAACGGCAGCAAGACCCATATCAAGTCGGCCAATACCACGAAGTACCATTTGGCCTAAGCCGCCAACAGCAATCATTGAAGCAATCACTACCATAGAAAGTGACAGCATTAAGGTTTGGTTTACACCTGCCATGATGGTTGGTAACGCCAACGGTAACTGGATGCGATAAAGCATCTGTTTTTTGTTTGCCCCGAAAGAGTGGCCAGCTTCGATAAGCTCTTCAGGTACTTGCTGAATACCCAAAATAGTCAGGCGCACAACGGGAGGCAGGGCGAAAATGATCGTTACTACTACGCCAGGAACGTTACCAATACCAAACAACATAACAATTGGCACAAGGTAAACGAACGCGGGAGTCGTTTGCATTGCATCTAATATTGGCCTAACAAATTTGGCAGCGGTTTGGCTCCTTGCCAACCATATCCCCATTGGTAGCCCTATAAGCAAACAGAAGAAAACGGCGGTTAACACCAGTGCTAGCGTTGTCATCGCTTGTGACCACGCACCAATTAGGCCGATGAAAACAAGGGATACAAGAGTAGAAAAACCAAGTTTTACATTGGAAAACTGCCACGCTAGCAAAAATAAAATGAGTACCATTATAGGCGCAGGTGTAGACACCAAAGCAGTTTCAAACGACGTTAGAATAAAGTCGATTGGAACTCGTATTGCTTGGAAAACAGGTCGACCATGTTCCACCAGCCAGTTCAAACCGGACTCTACCCAGCTATCGAGGGGTAAAACCGCATCTTGGAATGGGTTCATAATATCGAATGGTGCTTGCTCTACAGTTTCTGAGTTGAGCCAATCATTACTTGGCGCGGCCTCTGTACCTTGCGACCAAGGATCATCTTGCGCAGGAGCAGTATTTGACCAGGGATCATTGTTAGTTTGCTCTGAAGACATCGTGTTAATCCTTATCTAGTGTTTGTAGAAGACGTGATTTAGTCACGACACCAAAGTAAGTTCCTTGCTCATCTACGACAGGCACGGCATAAGGAACACCAGCAACCAGACCCAAAATGTCATTAATTGACTGATCAGGCTGAAGAGTAACTTCATCCGGTAATTGAGCACTGGCTAACGAACGGTTTTCTTTATGAGCCAAACGTAGTGAATCAAGAGATACGATGCCGGAATATCGGCTAGATTTATCGACGACAATACCGTAATCACGGTCGTGATCCATCAGAATCTGCATCGCAGAGCCTGGACCGTCATTTTCCGATTTCTTAAAAACAGCCGCTGGCTTCTTGCGCGCGATATCTTTTGCTGTCAAGACACTTGCGATGTTTACGCCGCGGAAAAAGGCTTCGACATAATCATTTGCTGGACTGTGTAATATTTCATCAGGTGTACCAACCTGAACAACCTCACCGTTTTGCATGATGGCGATACGGTCGCCAATGCGCATTGCTTCATCCAAATCATGAGAAATGAAGACAATTGTGCGTTTGTCATCGTTCTGTAGACGAATAAGCTCATCTTGCATCTCAGAACGGATCAATGGGTCTAAAGCGGAAAACGCCTCGTCCATTAATAGGATGTCTGGATCACAAGCTAACGCTCTCGCTAAACCAACGCGCTGTTTCATACCACCGGATAATTCGTCAGGGAAAGATTCTGCATAAGGGTCTAAACCCACTCTTTCTAAGGCGGAAAGGGCACTTTTCTGACGCTCATTAACGTCGATGCCGGCAAGTTCTAAACCAAAGGCGGCATTTTCAATCACCGTCATGTGTGGCATGAGTGCGAAACTTTGAAACACCATTGAGATATTGTTACGACGAACTTCTCGAAGTTCATTTTCGGAGATGTGGGCGATATCTCTTCCTTTGAGATAAACACTACCTTTAGTCGGCTCAATGAGCCGGTTAAGAAGTCGAACAAGGGTGGATTTCCCGGAGCCAGAAAGGCCCATGATTACGAAAATTTCCCCTTCATTTATGGTGAGAGATACATCGTTTACGCCGACTGTTAAACCTGTCTGTTCAAAAATACCGTCTTTATCGACGCCTTTGTCGATAAGCGAGAAGGCTCTCTCTGGGTCTTCTCCAAACACTTTATACAGTCCCTTAACTTCCAGTATGGGATCCATGTTATCTGTCCTTTTTCGTGTGTTTATAACTGTTTAACGATTTGTACTCTAATTAATTTTAGTTCAACTTTCAACGAAAGGGGGTTGGTTAACTAGTTCTGCCGTGCATAGAGAGTTCGTTGAGCAAGGTATGTTCAATTCTTGTTTTTTATATTTAAAACAATTGCTTGTGATGTGTTTTTATCCGCCATAACGTTGCCCTGACGTAGGGTTGAATTTATTTTGAATTTTTTTGTACATTTCAACTCAACTCGCTTGCATAGATATAAGCTGTGATAGCTTAGAACTCTACATATAAAAAGGTTAGAGCTCTAATTTTTGATTAAGACTTGGTCCTGTGAAATCGGTTAGGTACTGTTATCCTTAGATTTATTTATTGCTTGATTTCACTCAGGGTGATATTTATCGCTGTAGTTTAGGCAACGTATGGAATAAAAAATGGAAGCCGAACAGTTAGAAGTGCTCAATTTCATTAGCCAGTACCCACCTTTTGATGACCTACCTGAAGAGCAGCTTAGAAAAATTGCTCTCAATGCCGAGGTTGCATACTTTCGGCAAGGAACAAAAATCCTTAACTTCGGAGATACGATCCGCGACTTGTATATGGTGAGAAGTGGGGCGGTAGAGATTTATCGACGTAAAGGTGAACTCTATAACAGGATTGATGCTGGTGGACTGTTTGGTCAGATGGGGTTGTTGATGAACAACCGCGTACGGATGCCAGCCAAAGCGATAGAAGACACTCTCGTTTACTGTATTCCGGAAAACATCTTCAATGAACTTTGTGATGAGTTTGAAAACTTTGCGGACTACATGGAACTGGAAGATAGCGCGCGTTTGCGAAGCGCAATATCTAGCCGCTCCGAAAGCAATGACTTTACCACCGCTAAGGCACGTAAAATCTTAGCAAGAGAGCCAGTAACTCTGGAGGCAACGGCTTCAATTCAGGAAGCTGCGATACTAATGGCAGAGGAAAATGTCACCTCTCTGCTCATTATTCGCCCGACAGAGGAGCTCACAGAAGAAGATGACGAACAGCTGCTTGGAATATTGACTGATCGCGATCTTTGCATTCGCGTACTAGCTCAGGGTATTGATACCAATATTCCAGTAAGTGAGGTCATGAGTTATGACGTGGTTTCATTGGATTATAACGCCTATGTGTTTGAGGCCATGTTAACCATGTTGCGTTACAACGTGCATCATTTACCAATTTTAAAAGATAAAAAGCCGATAGGAATTATTGGCATGACGGACATCGTTCGTTACGAATCTCAGAACAGCCTATTGCTAGTGAGCTCTATTTTTCAGCAAACCAGTGTCGAGGATCTCAAGCAGGTTTCTGAACAAGTAAAAGACTGTTTCGTAAGAATGGTCAATGAAGATGCCAACGCGCATATGATTGGTCGAGCCATGTCGGTTATAGGCAGTAGTTTCAAACAACGCCTCGCTGAATTAGCTGAGCAAGAGTTCGGCCCAGCGCCCATTCCTTATTGTTTAGTCGCAATGGGTTCAATGGCGAGGGATGAGCAGCTAATTGTAACGGATCAAGATAACGCGCTTATTCTCGATAACAGTTATGACGTTGAGATTCACGGAGAGTACTTTGAAAAGTTTGCTAAATTTGTTTGTGATGGTTTAGCGGCATGCGGCTATGCTTATTGTACTGGAGACATTATGGCTACCAACCCAGAATGGCGAAAAACTCGTGCAGAATGGGAAGAATGCTTTGGAAACTGGATAGACAATCCAACCCCTGAGAGATTGTTAAATAGTAATATCTTTTTTGATCTCCTCGGTGTGCATGGGCGAGTGAAATGGGCGGAGCAATTAAGCAGCTTTATTGTGAGACGAGCGAAAAGAAATAACCGCTTTCTTGCTTGTATGGCGTATAACGCAATACGTAGGACGCCTCCACTGGGCTTTTTCAAAGACTTTGTGATGGAGAAAGATGGTCGTCATCGCAACTCGATTAACTTGAAGCGAAGGGGGACGGCTCCGTTGGCCGATTTAATACGGGTGCATTCTCTGGCAATCGGTTCGCGATCGCAAAACTCTTTCGACCGTTTAGATGACATTAATGATGCTGGCATTTTACCGAAAGGTCGAGGTTTGGATTTAAGGGATGCGATGGAGCTAATCTACATGGTTCGAATTCGTCACCAAGCCCTTGATATAGAAAATGGAGAAGAGCCAGACAACAATATTGAGCCGGAGAACATGTCTGAATTTGAACGTAGAAACTTAAAAGCAGCATTTCAAATTCTAAGTAACGCTCAGAACTTCATTAAGTTTCGATACCAGAGAAGTAGCAAATAATGTGGTTCTCAAAAAAAGTAGAAAAAGAACAGCCGTTGTTGGATACATCCCAGACGCCAGAGTGGTCAATGTTGTTCAAACAACTCGCTAAAGAAGCGAAAGACCAGAGGCTCAAACGCTATTATTCGACACCAATGGTTAATGGGGAAACACCAATTGAACAAGTGCCATTTGTCTCGGTAGACTTTGAGACAACAGGATTGAACTCGGAAGAGGATGTCATTCTCACGATCGGACTTGTGCCGTTTACTATTGATCGTGTTCAATGTAATGGTTCTGCTCATTGGGTCGTTAACCCAAACAGAGAGTTAAACCACGAGTCTGTCATCATTCACGGTATCACTGACTCTGAGGTTAAAAACGCGCAGCAGCTGTCTCAGATCTTGGGTGAAATATTGGATGCGTTGTCAGGCAAAGTGGTACTTGTTCACTACAAGAACATTGAAAGGCAGTTCTTTAATAACGCCTTGCTAAATAGCATCGGAGAGGGGATACAGTTTCCTGTTGTTGATACGTTAGATATTGAGTATGCGATACAACGCCGTGAATGCAGAGGTTTTATCAATAAGTTGAAAGGCAAGAAACCCGGTTCTGTACGATTAGGGCACGCTCGTGAAAGATATGGCCTCCCTGCTTATCAACCTCACCATGCCCTGACGGATGCGTTAGCAACTGCGGAGCTGTTTCAAGCACAACTGCAGTATCACTTTAATCGAAACATGCCAATATCTTCGGTTTGGCAATAGGCGTTATTTATGGTGAAAACAATAAAATGCAATGAGAGATAGGGGGCTTTAAGATTATGATGGCGGATTGAGTAACCGCTTATAAGAACAATGTTTTATGAACATGTGCTTGGTAGTGATGAAGACGTTTCATTACTCGAACTCCGACGAAAGTAATTTAAACTTGGTCACGTATTTTTAAGGAGATTATCCGTGAGCACCGATAATAACGGTGGCATTCAACGCCCCGATGGAAAAGTAAACGCAATAGATACTGACTATCAAATTGGTCAGGATAACGTTGCGCTAAAGGTAGGCCCATTTGGCCTTGATATTCACAACCGTGTTTTTGCAATTTCTGGCTTAGCAATCGTCATGTTTGTTGTGATAACACTATTATTCCGAGAACAGGTAGAGCCGTTTTTTGCAGACCTACGAGCGGGTTTGTTACACAATTTAGACTGGTTTTTTCTCGCTTCAGGTAATATTTTTGTCATTGTCTGTGTCGGATTGATCTTCACACCATTGGGCCGTGTGCGAATCGGTGGTACTGAAGCAACACCGGATTACTCCTATGCCGGATGGTTGGCAATGCTATTTGCTGCAGGTATGGGCATTGGTCTCGTATTCTTCGGTGTATCAGAACCGATGTCCCATTTTAGTTCTGCGATTGGTGGCGTGAGCGTTGAGAATGGTGTACGTACTGACTGGGCACCGCTAGGTGGTGCAGAGGGCGATGCAACTGCAGCTTCGGCATTAGGGATGGCTGCGACGATTTACCACTGGGCACTTCATCCGTGGTCAATATACGCGCTCTTGGCTCTTGGACTGGCTATCTTTTCATTTAACAAAGGTTTGCCACTCACCATGCGCTCAATTTTTTACCCTTTGTTTGGTGAGCGTGTATGGGGTTGGACTGGTCATATTATCGATATTCTTGCAGTGGTAGCGACGGTTTTTGGTTTAGCAACATCGCTAGGCTACGGTGCGTCTCAAGCCGCAACGGGTTTGAACTTCCTGTTTGATGTCCCAATGACCAATACCACGCAGGTTATATTGATTATTGGTATTACTGCGCTCGCTTTAATCTCTGTTGTGGCTGGACTCGATAAGGGCGTGAAAATCTTATCTGAAATCAACATGGGTCTTGCAGCGCTGCTATTGCTATTTGTTATTGTTGTTGGCCCGACGATTGCGATTTTAACTGGTTTCTTCGAGAACATCGTTTCCTATGTGGCTAATATCCCTGCCTTATCTATGCCATTTGGACGAGAGGATGTGAATTACTCTCAAGGCTGGACGGCGTTTTACTGGGCGTGGTGGATTTCTTGGTCACCATTTGTGGGTATGTTCATCGCACGTGTGTCTCGCGGTCGTTCAGTTCGTGAGTTTATTATTTGCGTTATTCTTATCCCATCTTCAGTTTGTGTGTTATGGATGACGGCTTTTGGCGGTAACGCAATTAGCCAATACGTTAATGATGGCTACGAGGCGGTGTTTAACGCAGAACTACCTTTAAAACTTTTTGCCATGTTAGATGTTATGCCATTGGCTGAGATAACATCTTTTGTCGGCATTATCTTAGTCGTGGTGTTCTTCATTACCTCTTCTGACTCAGGATCACTGGTTATTGATACTATTGCTGCGGGCGGTAAGGTCGATGCACCAACGCCACAACGCGTGTTCTGGTGTACGTTTGAAGGTTTGGTTGCGATTGCATTGATGTTGGGTGGTGGTCTAGCTGCTGCTCAAGCAATGGCGGTGACGACTGGTTTACCATTTACTATTGTTTTGCTTGTTGCAACGGTATCTTTGATAAAAGGTTTGATGGATGAACCTCGTCCAAAGGCGGTTTCTAAGAAATCAAAATAACTAGTATCAGCAGTTAAATTATTGATAAAAGCGGTATGCGAAAGCATGCCGCTTTTTTTTGGATTTCTATTTTTCTCTGAGAAATGAACAGCATGGAAAACGGTCTTATTCTGGTTATTTTTTGTGCTGTGCATTTGGGTGACTATTTAATAAATTAGACCTCGAACTATTTTAACTTTTGGTTAATAGGTTCATTTTTGTGATATGTGTCACAAAAATGCCGATGAAAAGGCGGATTATTTGATTTTTAGTCGCGAGGGATGCCCATAATAAAAAGGAAATTTAATTAGACCTCAAAGGATATGTATTTTCACATGATCACATCAGCACCTTGGGTCCTTTATCCAGAGATTGGAGAAGACTCAAGTAAAAAATGGATTTTTCGTGAGCCTAAAATCTCTGATGGTGACGACATTTACAGCTTGATTGCAGACTGTCCTCCATTGGACATGAACTCATCTTATTGCAATTTCCTACAGTCTACGCATTTCAGCAAAACCAGTATTTTGGTTGAGCAAAAAGGCGAAATCGCAGGTTTCATTTCCGGTTATCAGAAACCAGACGAGCAAGACGTTTTATTTGTCTGGCAAGTTGCAGTCTCACCTCGCTTTAGAGGTCATGGTTTAGCATTCCGCATGTTGAAAGAACTTCTCACCCGAGAGGAATTAGGCGGTGTTAAATCGGTAGAAACTACCATCACGGAAGATAATAAAGCCTCTTGGGCACTGTTCAAAAAGTTAGATGCGATGAACGGCAATTCTGGCCAAGTAAGCACATTTTTGGATGAAGAAGCCCACTTTAAAGGCAAACACGATACAGAATATTTGTATCGCATTCCTCTCAAATAATCCTCAAACAATAGGAATTAAAAACGGTCTCATCATGGATATTTTCAAAAAGCAGGAATCCAACGTACGCTCATATTCAAACAATTTCCCGGTCGTTTTTCGTAAAGCGAAAGGCTGCTGGCTAGAAACAGAACAAGGTGAACGATACTTAGACTTCCTTGCTGGAGCGGGATCTCTAAATTACGGCCATAACAATCCAGTACTAAAACAAGCGTTGCTTGAGTACATTGAAATGGACGGTATTACTCACGGTTTGGATATGCACTCAGAAGCGAAAGCATCGTTTCTGGAAGCGTTGGATACTTACATCCTTAAACCAAGAAACTTGGATTACAAGGTTCAGTTTACGGGCCCAACAGGTACTAACGCTGTTGAGGCGGCATTGAAGCTGGCTAAAAAAGTAAAAGGCCGCGACAGCGTCGTTGCGTTTACTAACGGTTTCCATGGTTGTACTGCTGGCGCACTGGCTGCAACGGGTAACCAGCATCACAGACAAGGTAACGGTTCTAGTCTAAGTAACGTCACTCGTATTCCATTTGAAGGTTACGCTGGCGTAGATGGTCTTGCGCTGTTCGAAACCATGCTAAATGATAACTCTGCAGGTATGGATAAACCAGCCGCTGTACTTCTTGAAACTGTGCAGGGTGAAGGTGGTTTAAATGCTGCTTCAAACGAGTGGTTACAACGTTTGAGCAAAATCTGTAAAGCCAATGACATTCTTGTGATTGTCGATGACATTCAAGCAGGTTGTGGACGTACCGGTACTTTCTTTAGTTTCGAGCCGTCTGGTATCCAACCGGATATCGTGACGCTATCGAAGTCGATCGGTGGTTACGGTTTGCCGATGGCTGTCGTATTACTTAAGCCTGAGCTTGACCAGTGGAAGCCAGGCGAGCATAACGGTACGTTCCGTGGCAATAATCACGCCTTTATTACTGCTGCAAAAGCACTAGAAATTTACTGGGCAAACGATGATTTTGAAACACACATCAAGCAGTGTTCAGACAAGGTAAGTGCTGTTATTGACCGTTGTGTTCGTCGCTTTCCACAAATGTTTGTGCAGAAAAAAGGCCGCGGCATGATGGTTGGTATTGAATGTATCAATGGCGACATGGCATCTGAAATTGCGAAAAACTGTTTCGAGAATGGAATGGTGATAGAGACAGCGGGTCCAGACGATGAAGTTGTGAAGTTCTTTTGTCCACTAACCATCAGCGAATCAGAGCTAGATCAAGGACTAAGCATCTTTGAAAATGCAGTAGAGACTATCGCTGCGAAACATTTCAAACAAGCATCTTAATAAGGATTTTAATTATGATCGTCAGAACTCTAGATGAATGCCGCAACAGCGAACGACGTGTTGTTTCAGATAACTGGGAAAGTGTCCGCATGTTGTTGAAAGACGACAACATGGGTTTCTCTTTCCACATCACAACGATTTATGAAGATACAGAAACTCATATTCACTATCAAAACCACCTTGAATCGGTGTTTTGTATGAGTGGTGAAGGTGAGATTGAAGTTGTAGGTGGAGAAACGTACCCAATCAAACCAGGTACATTATACATCCTTGATAAACACGATGAGCACTACTTGAGAGCTTATAAGAATAAAGAAATGGTAATGGCGTGTGTGTTTAACCCACCGATTACTGGCGCTGAAGTGCACGATGAAAACGGTGTTTATCCTCTCGTTGACTAAAAGATGATGGTGGGGTGCTTTGCCACCCCACACTTTACTATCTCTTCTTTTTTCTTTTTAAAGTTACCAATCAAAAAAGGCTTATCATGACATTTACCGTAGAAAAAATCGGCGGTACATCAATGACAGCATTTGATGCTGTTCTCGACAATATTATTCTTCGTCCCAAAACGCCATACAATCGTATTTTTGTCGTATCTGCATACGGTGGTATGACCGATGCGCTGCTCGAGTGTAAAAAAACCAGTAAACCAGGCGTTTATCAGCTTATCGCGAAACGCGACGACAAATGGGAAGAAGCGTTAGCGTACGTTGAAAGCCGTATGTTGCTGACCAATGAAAATATTTTTGCGGACCCAATGAATCGTATCCGTGCGGATAAATTCATTCGCTCCCGCATTGCTGAAGCGAAAAACTGTATCGCGAATATTTTAGAAACCTGTCAGTACGGTCAATTTTCGTTGCGCCAGTACTTGCCTCAAATTCGAGAGTTTCTCTCGTCTATCGGTGAGGCACATAGTGCTTACAACACAGCACTAAAACTAAAAAATATGGGTATTAACGCTAAGTTCGTTGACCTGTCTGGTTGGGATAATCAAGCGCCAAGAAGCCTTGATGAGTCGATCAGTGACGCGTTTGCTGATATCGATGTATCAAAAGAACTGCCAATCGTGACAGGTTATGCTTACTGTAAAGAGGGCCTAATGCACACTTATGACCGAGGTTATAGTGAGATGACATTTAGCCGAATTGCAGCAATAACAAAAGCGGATTTAGCAGTAATTCACAAAGAGTACCACTTGAGCTCAGCGGACCCACGCGTTGTTGGCCCTGAAAAAGTATTACCAATTGGTAGTACAAACTATGACGTAGCGGACCAACTTGCGAACCTTGGCATGGAAGCTATTCACCCAAATGCCGCTGCGGGTTTGCGTGAAAGTGGTATTGAGCTACAGATTAAAAATACATTCGAACCTGAACACGAAGGTACTTTAATCTCTTCAAGCTATCGTCCGGAAGAAGACAAAGTCGAGATCATCGCAGGTAAAGAAAAAGTATTTGCACTGCATTTGTTTGACCAAGCAATGGTAGGAAAAGCCGATAACGTTAGTTACGAATTGATGGAAATCATCTCCGATGCTCGTGTAAGTTTGGTTGGTAAAGAGATGAACGCGAACTCTATTACTTACTATCTAGGTGGCAGTACAGATAGCTTAAACAAAGTATTGTATAAAGCCGAGAAACGTTATCCGAATGCCTCGATTAAAGGTCGTATGGTCGCGCTTATCTCAGCCATCGGTTCACAAATTGATACCAACAAGACGTTGGCAAAAGGTGTACTTGCATTGATGAATAATGGTGTTACGCCAGTTGCACTGCACTCATCATTGAGAAATGTAAATGTTCAATTTGTTGTCGGTGATAAGGAATACCAGCACGCGATTTGCGCATTGCATGATGAGTTTTTCCAAAGTAGCAGTTTAGCTAAATCGGTTAATGTGGCTTAGTTTATCCACGGTTAAAATACAAAGGAGAGCAGGTTAGCTCTCCTTTTTTTGTTTTTCAGTTTGTACTCACAATGCCCGCTTTGTATAGGCTAAACAGGCGATTTAAGTAAGTTCCTGTGTGGCGATACATATAAGCCAGCAGAATGGTCTGCTGGCTTAATGTTACTGATTAACTAACGTTAACTTAGTTTACTTAAACTTGGTGATTTCTTGTTCAACTTTGTCTAGTTGCTGCAGCTTCTCTTGCATTTTTAGAGAGTCGTAGTTTAGTGAAGCAGGGTTCATCGCTGTGCCACGTTGCATTGGGTATTCTGGAAGTGTTTTAAAGAACTCTCCCACAACGTCTTGAACAGGTACAAATAGCCACATGTTGTCAGCCATCCAACGCAAGTACATTTGTGATTCGCTTGGGCCTTTTTCGAATGGGTCAGCGCGTAGGTGGATGATTTTAGGCCAGTTCGGAGCAAAACGAACTGCGTTACTTAGGTTCCCTTCAAGCGTTGCAAAGTGAAGTTTCCAGTCATTCCAGCGGACAGCGTTTAATTCACCATTAGACGTAAAGTAAAGCAGCGACTCACGAGGGCCTTTTTCTTCCTTACCTTCAAAGTATGGCATGAAGTTATAACCATCTAAATGTACACGCCACTCTTTGCCATTTGCTTTGTAGCCTTCTGCCAGTTTTTCTTTTACATCAGGTACGCCAGCAGCTGCCAATAATGTAGGCAACCAGTCTTGGTGTGCCATCATTTCATTGATCTTGGTTCCTGGCTTAATGACGCCTGGCCAACGAACCAGTTGAGGAACACGCATACCGCCTTCCCAAGTTGTACCTTTTTCACCATGGAATGGTGTTGCGCCACCATCTGGCCAAGTCATGGTTTCTGCGCCGTTGTCCGTTGAGTAGATAACGATAGTGTTGTCTGCAACACCTAGCTCATCCAGCTTGTCGAGTAAAACACCTACATGATCATCATGTTCCAGCATACCATCGGCATAAATGCTTACACCTGATTTACCTTGGTATTTTTCCTGCAAGCGAGTCCAAACGTGCATACGAGTGGCGTTATGCCAAATAAAGAAGGGTTTATCCGCCTTAACTGCTTTTTCCATAAATGCCAAAGAGCTCTCTAGGAACTCTTCATCTGCGTGCTCCATACGTTTTCGTGTCATCGGGCCAGTGTCTTCAATCTTACCGTCGGCATAAGACTTAATGACACCACGAGGGCCATAGTTTTTACGAAACTCTGGGTCTTTAGGGTAGTAATAAGTTTCAGGCTCTTCTTCTGCGTTTAGGTGATATAAGTTACCGAAGAATTCGTCAAAGCCGTGTTTGGTCGGTAAGTGCTTATCTTGGTCACCTAAGTGGTTTTTACCAAATTGACCCGTCATGTAACCTTGTTCTTTTAACAGATCTGCAATGGTTGGCGCCCAATCAGGTATACCGTGGGGCTTTGTTGCTTAAATCGATGGAACTAAATCAAGAAGCTACGATCTGATCGGCTACACCCATTAATCGTCGTAGC
>NZ_JAWOQN010000379.1:0-233 GCF_033337395.1 Vibrio sp. YT-19(2023)
ATAAAATTGAATAAAAATTGCGGAAATGATGTCTAAAAGACGGGAAATTGCACTTAAAGTGCATAATTTAGAGTTTAAACTCTAAATGCAATCGATGCGATGAATGTTTTGTGAGCGATTAATACAAAAATGCCGCCAAATGAGAGTATTTGACGGCATTTCAATGTTTCTAAGCTAAAGTTGGTGAAGTTGTTACATTGGTTTTAGCATAGGCGCCAGTTTAGTGGCGATAG
>NZ_JAWOQN010000379.1:243-777 GCF_033337395.1 Vibrio sp. YT-19(2023)
TGTCTTCTCCTTGTTCGCCGACTAAAATCATGCTGGTTGAACCAACGGGTTGGACGATACCTGTCATACCATCCTTTTCAAAATCTGCCGTTTGTTGGCTAGAAATTCCCGTAATAAAGAGCGTTACTTTGCCCTTTACACCCTGAAAAACCATGTGTAAAGCATTAGCTTCACCAAATCCACAGTGGTTTAGGTAGTAAACGTGGTACGGGAAGTTGTCACTAAACTGATAATGAAATGGCGACATCTTCGCGTTGATCTGGGAACTCGGCACGTTTTCATCTAAATGGCGCACAAATGCCTCTTCATGAATGACATGTTTAATAGCTGTATCTGCGAGACTGGCTTGCGCCGGTGGCACCAGAATGTTACCCCAGTTGATTTGCCCCACCAGTAAACCTGCGGTAAAGGCAACAGAAGCTGCAAGCGCCATGGCTTTGCGGACAAAGTTGGGTTTGACGACTTTTTCGTCAAGCGCGCTAGAGGTTTGGCTAAACAAGATTTTATCAGCAAGATCCTCTGGCACATCCACAT
>NZ_JAWOQN010000380.1:0-777 GCF_033337395.1 Vibrio sp. YT-19(2023)
TGTACGACAGGTTCTGGACTTGGTTTGGTTTTGACTTTCTGATTCCAGTTGTAAAAGTTTGGCGTTCGAAGCGTTTCTACTTTCGGTGCATTTGGCACAACCGGAAAATGCAGATAAAACTCGGTAAATTCATTAGTTACCGATTTACACTCAATTCGACCACCAAAAGAACGCATCACACGCTGACAGTAACCCAAGCCAAGTCCGCTACCGCCGCTCTTCTGGAATGAGAAAAAGTCATCAAAGATTTTGTGTACGATGCTGTCATCAATCCCAGGCCATGTATAGCGGAAAACAAGCGTGTTTTCATAAGGGCCGATGAGGGTTCTGATTTCAATTAGACTATCGGGATAGGAATCAATATAGTAAATCGCATTGCGAATCAAATTGAAAATGACAAAGTTAAACAGCGTCTCGTTGATTTTGGCGACAAAGTCGTTTTGAGTCGGAAGTTTCACCCTTTCGATGATGTGTTCGTTTTCAAAACCGTATCGACTCACCGCAAGATCTACAGCTTTATGAATCGAAGTAAGCGAAAGGGGTTCATGCACAGCAGAAGTATCGCTGACTTCGCGCAAGATGATGTCGATGAGTTGGCGTCCACGCTGAATTGCTGCTTGGCCTTTTTCGATATCGCTCCTGATCTTGTCATCGGATGCATTGCTATCAATGTGCTGTTTCAGCGCTTCAAATTGAAGCTGAACTTGCGCCAATGGGTTGCGCATTTCATGTGCGATCGAGTTGGCTAACGCGCGGCTTTGACGAATCTTTCTATCA
>NZ_JAWOQN010000381.1:0-775 GCF_033337395.1 Vibrio sp. YT-19(2023)
AGACATTGGCGAGCACATCTTTTACCAAGATCAGGTCTATAAACGCTTTCCTGAAGACCAGATGTTTCAGGATGATGGCGTTCAAGCTTACCTTGGCCTACCGTTGAAAACACAAAGTGGCGAAGTGCTTGGGATTTTGCTGTCTACTTTTACTCGAAGTATTCACGCGAAAGAAGCACAAGATGTGCTCGAACTTCATCGCTTTTATGCCAATGTGATTATCCATAGCCTTCGTGAAAAATGGGTCAGCGAGCGTTCGGACAAACTCCTAAACCAACTTAGCTACGAAGTCTCCCATGACAACCTCACTGGTTTGTTGAACCGCAGCTGTTTGGCAGACACGCTAGAAACATTAACGCAGCAAGCCACCCGCCCTTTTAATCTGGCGTATCTGGATATCGACAACTTCAAATCGATAAACGACATCAACGGGAACTACATTGGTGACCAGATCATCAAGTTTACTGCAAATGCGATTCAACAGAGCTTGTCTTCCCCAAATAACGCGTTTCGCGTTGCTGGCGACGAGTTTGCCTTTATTACTTACGATGAAGATCCCGTGGCTGTATGTCAGGAAGTGCTCGATAAAATTGAAGCCGGTTACAGTGACAAATCCAATCGTATTTCTTTTACCGTGAGCATTGGCATTGCACGAGCGCCTGTTCACATGCTCAACAGTGATGAACTGATCCTAAATGCCAGCTTGGCGTTGAAAGATTGCAAAAAACACCGTGACACACGAATTCAACATTACGACACGCACTTAAGTGCGCTT
>NZ_JAWOQN010000382.1:0-775 GCF_033337395.1 Vibrio sp. YT-19(2023)
GCATAATATTGGGTCAAAGTGTTTGCCTTGTTCCAACTTAAACCAATCCACGACTTCATTAATTGTCCAATCCCGTTTGTAGCAACGCTCTGTTAATAATGCGTCAATTACATCAGCAATTGCGACGATGCGTGCGAAGAGATGAATGTCCTCACCTTTTAGATTATTTGGATAACCCGTACCGTCCCATTTTTCATGGTGTTCGTGGGCAACCACCGCTGCTAATTTGGTGATGTCGCCCTCTTTCATGTTCAGCAACTCATAACCTTTAATGGTATGTTGCTTCATGATTTCACGCTCTGAACTTGTCAATGCGCCAGGCTTATCGAGAATCGATTCTGGCACGGAGATTTTACCGACATCGTGCATAGGGCTAATGATTTCAATCATTTCCACTTCACGATGCGTTAATCCGCAAAGTTGAGCCAAACGACGAGACAGTTTAGCGACACGTTTTACATGTTGGCCAGTTTCTCCAGAGCGACTTTCAATCGCCTCACCCAATACGTGAATCATCTCTTTTTGGACGTTTAGCGTTCGTTTTTGAAGCAACACAATTTTTCTATTTTTCTTATCAATCTCTTTACGTTGGCGAATAGTCATAAACTGAATTACAACAACAAGAGAAAGCAGCACAATAATGCCGCACGTGAACAACAGTGTTTTGAGGTTTACTTTAAACAGTGGCGGTGGCGCATTAAGAATTTCAGCGTTTTTAGGGATGTCATAATGGCTGATTTCATACTTTGTGAGCGCCTTATAATCCAAGACCGCT
>NZ_JAWOQN010000383.1:0-775 GCF_033337395.1 Vibrio sp. YT-19(2023)
TCTATTCGCATGCACCCAGACCAAGAAACTCTGGAGGGCATGATGCAAGACGCTGGCTTCGAAAACACCAAATACTACAACCTAACGGGTGGTATTGTGGCGTTGCACCGCGGTTACAAATTCTAAGGGTTAACGGCATGCCATTTGAACCTCTTATCACTGCTGTCATTGAAACTTCGCTGAACACACTGATTAAAGACGATCCTGGATTGGGTCGTCGTTTAGCGCGTCTCAAGGGCCAAGTTATCCAAGTTCACCTCAAAGAAATCGACAAGACGCTGACGTTTGTTTTCAGTCAGCAGATTGATGTGCTGGGTAACTACGAAGGTCAGCCTGACTGCTATCTCTCGTTGAACTTGAGCGTGCTGCCTGAGCTGCGTGACCAAGCCAACATCACTCGCTTGATTAAGCAAGACAAGCTTGAACTTGAAGGTGATATTCAACTGGCGCAGAAATTTTCTCAGTTGATGACCGATTGCAAACCGGACATTGAAGAGTGGTTATCTCGCGTAACAGGCGATGTAGTTGCACACACTTTGGTACAAGGCACCAAAAACGTGGGTGGTTTCTTCGTTTCTCAAGCGGAAAAACATCAGCGTCACCTTGCTCAAGTAGTGACAGAAGAGTGGAAATTGGCACCCGCACCATTGGAAGTCGCGTATTTTTGCGATCAAGTGGATGAGGTACGCAGCCAAGCTTCTCGCGTTGAAGCGCGTCTCAATGCTCTATTGAGCAAAGTTGGTTCGGATAAGCCAGCGCTGGAGAAACCATGACG
>NZ_JAWOQN010000384.1:0-771 GCF_033337395.1 Vibrio sp. YT-19(2023)
CGTGATTTAGCTTCACGTTGTAGCGAGATTTAAGCTCTTTGCCTGCCCATTGGATATAGCGGTTGATCTCTTGGCTACCACCCCAAGCATGAAAATAGACGGTTTGTCCGTCGGCTTGTTGTTCGATTTTTTGCCATTCACTAGCGGCCGATGAGTCAGCAAAAGATGAAGTCGCAAAAGTGGTGGCTAAAATGCCAATGGTACTGAGTAGCTTTTTCATACGTAGTCCGTGTTTTTCTTCTGGTTCTTGTTTGAAGCTTCGCCGAGTTTGTTCGCGAATGGCCTCTGTCCTTCACAAGGATAGTAATCTATCTCGCGGTATTATCAATGTGAATCCCAATAGGATTTATTAATTGATTCAGAGAATTACTATCAATGATGTAAAGGGTAGAGCGCAGCACGATAGCTGCACTCTTTTAGCATCAATGTTGGATAGACCGGCCTACTTCGCTAATTCTTCGATGTTGATGCCTTTTTTCTTCGCGATGTATTTTGGAATCAGAGACATACCAAACAGCACAAGACCCGCAACTGCAAACTTCACTAGCAACATTGCAGACACGCCGTTTGTCGCAATATCCCCCGCCATGTAAGCGAAGATGAATGCGCCTGGTGCCATTGTCAGTAGAGAAACCAGTGCGTAAGTGCCTAGGTTTAGGCTGGTTAGACCGTAAGCGTAGTTCTGTAGGCTGAAAGGGAATACAGGCACAAGACGAGTCAGAATTAAGAAGCTTGTACCATTTGCTGCTACACCGTCATCGATTTTCTTGA
>NZ_JAWOQN010000385.1:0-771 GCF_033337395.1 Vibrio sp. YT-19(2023)
GTACGACCACAAGTTGAGTTTGTGGCATTTTTGGTGCTCAGTCATTTCCGTCAATGCCCTTTTCTTCCCGATGCATTTTTTAGGTTTGGCGGGCATGCCGCGAAGAATCCCTGATTACGCGATTCAATTTGCGGATGTGAACCAAATCGTATCTATCGGCGGCTTTGCCTTTGGTTTGTCGCAACTGATTTTCTTGTGGGTCGTGATCAAGTGCATTCGTGGCGGAGAGAAAGCGTCGGCCAAGCCTTGGGAGCGTGCAGAAGGATTAGAGTGGACTGTGCCAAGCCCTGCGCCTCATCACACCTTTAGTACGCCGCCTAAAGTGGATTAACGGAACGAGAGGCGAAGGACATGGCAGACAAATCATCCCACAAAAAGCTCACGATAAAGTTAGTGCTGGCCACTTTTGCCATGTTCGGGTTTGGTTTTGCGCTCGTGCCGCTCTATGACGTGATGTGTGATGCGTTAGGCATCAACGGTAAAACCAGTGATGTTGCAGCGATTCAACCTACGGGGATGCAACCCGATTTGAGCCGGACGATTCGTGTGGAGTTTATGGCACACGTCAACCCAGATATGCCGTGGGAGTTTAAGCCGAAAGTCATTTCGATGAATGTTCATCCAGGGGAGGTCGTGCAAACTGAATACTTGGCATTTAACGAAAGTGGACAAAGGCTGGTGGGGCAGGCGGTGCCTTCCGTTTCTCCCGGCAACGGTGCAGCTTACTTCAACAAAATAGAGTGCTTTTGTTTTACGCAACAGCCGCTGGAT
>NZ_JAWOQN010000386.1:0-770 GCF_033337395.1 Vibrio sp. YT-19(2023)
CGTCACTACGGGCATCTTGTGCACTGCCTGTTAGTTCACAGGCAGCAACCGAACCAACACATGAGCTAGAAACTTGCAAACGAAAATTGTTATCAGGACTTGCAACATTAGACTGCATACGATTCACCTGTACTTGGCGAATCACAGAAATCACTCGTTCTTGTAATGTATATGCAGAGAAACTGCTAGAGGCCATAAAACGGCTGGCTGCAAAAAGTGAAAGGATAGAGAGGAGGACAATCACTAGGATTAACTCCATTAAAGTAAATCCTAATGCAGAGCTGCGAATTTTCATAACCCAACCTTAGGCTTAGAACAAGCGAGATAAGTATACGATGAAATTATGAGAATAATGATAGATTTATAATTTTTCGATTCGAAGTGTGAACAGATGAACAAATAACCAATGTCTAGTTATTTTGCCCCTTTGAACGACCAATCTCTTCTTCAATTCGATCGTAAGTTTCTTTATTGCTCAGCGTTTCAGAAACGTGCTCAGCGGTTTGCTTGGTTTGCTCCCACTTTGCTTCGTAAGTTTCTGGCTCGAAGCTGATAAATCTTGGTAATACCACATAACCGACTACACCTAAGATAATCAGCACAACCACAAACTCTATTGCACTAAGACCCGATGATTTACGCATATGAACTATTCCGAGATTAATCAAAATAAAGAGATAAAGGCCAGACTAGCTGGCCTTTAGGTATAAACAGATTACTTACATGTAGTTACTGTTTTAACCGTTGCAGCAGCTGAAGAGGTAGCTTGA
>NZ_JAWOQN010000387.1:0-769 GCF_033337395.1 Vibrio sp. YT-19(2023)
AACCCACACAATTGTTCTTCTGACAAACGGCGAGACAGCGCGCTCAAATCACTTTGGCAGTCAATGCTCAGTGCCACACCCAGTTCGTTGGCTTTGCTCGCCTTTGCCAAAATCAAGGCTGACAAGGCCGGTCTGCTATTCAGCGCATGTAGCGAATCCAGTTGTGATTGACTGGCTTTCGCTTGCGACAAACAAACTGAAAGCGCTTTATCGTAAGCCCCCATTTGTAAGAGGCCCGAGATAGTCGAAAGCTTATTTTGATACTCGTGACGCGCAACGCGCATGTTCTCCATGTACTGCGTCACCTGACTGATTTTCTCCGAGAGTACGTGCATCTCATTTTGGTCACGCAAGCTAAACACCGCGCCATAAGGTTCACCTGTCGACGTACGAAGTGTAACTCGGTTCATCACCAAGTTTTTGCCATTCACGCGAATCAATCCATTAATGTAATCGTCACCTTTCAGCGAAAAACTTTCAGGGTTATCTATCCCGTCGGTAAAGACGTTGCCAAGCTAGTGATGATAGTTGAGCATAGCGCGCGCGGAATCATTAATAAGATACAAACTTCCCTCGGAGTTTATCGCGACTAATCCTTCATACGTCGCTTGCAACACGCCTTGATGCGTTTTCAATGCCTGTTTAAGCTGCCAAGGTTCTAACTCTTGCATTTGAGTTCGAACATAGCGAGAAAACTTCCAAGACAACCAAATACAAATAGCGACGGCAATGATTCCGAACGATATCAAAGGCAACAACCGTTCGCTTG
>NZ_JAWOQN010000388.1:0-768 GCF_033337395.1 Vibrio sp. YT-19(2023)
AATAAGGGGAGAAATCCTTAGTTCAGAAAGCGACCAAAGATAGTATCCAAATCACTCAAAGTTGAGTCGAAATGGGTAGGGGTCGGCGCAGCCGAAATAAGCAAAATTGCGGCGCGTAGCTGCTCCAACGCCGTTACACTGCTCTTATACAGCAAGGCCTCCTACAGTACCAATTAATAGCGTAAGGCTTGGCTATGGCGTGTTAAACAGGTGGTGTTTGTGTTTTCAAATATTCACTTTTGACTAGTTTGTGATGGAATGCAGTCCTGATGGTTACGTAGCTTTTCCGATGTAAATCCCCCTAAAAAGTGTCACAAACTTTCACATGGTTTTTAGGGTAGTTCTGCTTGTTTGATATGGAAAGAAACGCATCTCGCGCGTTTTAGAGCGCCTGAGGGATGTTTTTGTCAGTAAAACTATCGATTTAACATATGATCGATAATGCGAAATGAAAATTACTTTTTGATGAGTCGATGACGACTTCATTTGCTATAGAATTTGAACAAGCAATTTTGTGACCTTTGTCAAAAAAAAACTTGACATCGTAGGCAACTTGAGTAATACTGGATTCGCACTGCTGTTCAGAGTTATTAAATGTAAAGTTTCATATTAAGCAAAACCTCTCCTTGTTGTACCTCTCCACGTTGCAATACCTAGAATGACCCTTAGTTGTACCTAATCATTAAATAATTCAATGTCTTAGCGCATCGCATTTTGCGATATAATTAATTTAATTCTATAAGGGACAACAATGTCTAACTCAAATAA
>NZ_JAWOQN010000038.1:0-43613 GCF_033337395.1 Vibrio sp. YT-19(2023)
AAGTAATGTTTGAATTGACTGTGCTGAATCCGAAGATTCAATGGTCACTTCGTTTCATTGAAACCTAATTTGATACCGAAGTATCGAATTGGATTATCATCAACGAGTGCCCACACAGATTGATAGGTCTATATTGTTAAAGAGCAACTCTTCTTTGTGATTGACATCACTTCGGAAGAGGCGGCCATTCTAGCGAGATAATTTATTGTGTCAAACACTTTCTTCAAATTATTTCGTTTTTCTTTTCAGCCTTATCAACTTCGCTTAAACCCTTGTGAGGCCTTGCCCTGTCGACGAGGAGGCATTATAGAGATCGCGCTCACATTGGCAAGTGTTATTTTTCAAAAATTGCAAAAACAGTGGTTAAACGATGAGTTTTCGATCAAACCTTTATTTATTCAACTTTACCCCAAACTATCACACAACTTATCCACAGAGTTGTTCTTTGAGACGTGTTTTTCAAGTACCATAAATAAAGAAAGCTGCTTTATTGCAGCTATCTTTATTAAACTTAACCTAAACTCTATTTAAAGAGCATTATGGCTATATGCCAGACCCATCTTGTTCAGAGCCATCATCTTCGTGTAGGCCACATTCTCGCTTTAAGCCAAAGAATCGAGTTTCTTCCTCTGACATTCCCGGCTCCCATTTACGAGTAGTATGTGTATCACCAACTGAAAGGTAACCTTCATCCCACAATGGGTGGTATTTAAGGCCGTGTTGTTCTAAGTAGTAATGAACGTCTTTATTAGTCCAATCAATTACTGGTAGAAATTTAAACACACCGTTCTGAATTGATAGAATCGGTAAACCTGCACGAGATTTACTTTGCTCTCGACGCAGTCCAGAGAACCACGTTCCAACATTAAGCTCTTTTAACGCTCGACGCATCGGCTCAACTTTATTGAGCTTGTTGTATTTTTCAATTCCCTCTACGCCTTGCTCCCATAATTTTCCATATCGAGCTTCTTGCCAATTCGCACTTTCCTTGGCTCGATAAACTTTTAAATTTAGGTTGAGAGCATCTGTCAGCTCATCGATAAATCGGTACGTCTCAGCAAACAGGTAACCAGTATCGGTTAGAATGACGGGGATGTCCGCTTTGGCGCGAGTAACTAAATGAAGCATAACCGCGGCTTGAATACCAAAACTAGAAGAAACCGCGAACTCGCCTTCTAGATTATCTAAAGCCCACGCTACTCTCTCTTGTGCTGAAAGCTTTTCGAGCTCGACATTAATTTGAGCAAGACGGAGGATTTGCTCCGTCTTTGTTAATGTCAGTAACTCTGTGAGCTCCAGCTTGGATGCTACAGAATCAAGCATGAAAGTCCCTCTTTGATACGAGCACTTCTTGGATAATGCCAGCACGAATAGTGAAATCGCCAAAGGCTTCGCCTTCTTCACGCTCTTTCGACCATCGGGCCACCAGCAGATCAATCTCTTCTAAGATTTGCTTATCCGTGATGTTCTCTTTATACATTTTTGGTACTCGAGTACCGGCACGGTTACCACCTAGGTGCAAGTTGTAACGACCCGGCGCTTTGCCAACTAGACCAATTTCAGCCAACATTGCGCGACCACAACCATTTGGACACCCAGTTACACGCAAAATGATGTTGTCATTTTCTGGTAGGTTGTGCTTCTCCAGAATCCCCTCAACATCAGTAACAAACTGAGGAAGGAAACGTTCAGCTTCTGCCATCGCTAGCGGACAAGTTGGAAAAGCAACACAAGCCATTGAGTTCTTACGCTGTTCACTTACGCCGTCGTCCATTAAGCCATGTTCACGAGCGATCTTTTCAATCTTCGCTTTTTCGTTTTTAGGTACACCCGCAACAATTAGGTTTTGGTTTGCTGTCATGCGGAAATCGCCTTTGTGGATTTTGGCAATTTCAGCAACACCCGTCTTAAGTGGTTTACCTGGAAAGTCTAATAAGCGACCGTTTTCGATGAAAAGCGCTAAATGATATTTACCATCAATTCCTTCTACCCAGCCAATACGGTCACCACGTTCTGTGAATTCATATGGACGGCTTTGCTCAAACTTAACACCAGCACGTTTCTCGACTTCCGCTTTAAACACATCGCTACCTACACGATCTAACGTGTACTTCGTTTTCGCATTTTTGCGGTTTGAACGGTTACCCCAATCACGCTGAGTTGTTACTACAGCTGCGGCAACATCAAGTGTCTTGTCCAGCGGAATAAAGCCAAAGTCGTCAGCGCGGCGCGGATAAGTTGATGTATCGCCATGCGTCATCGCTAAGCCGCCGCCGACCAGGACGTTAAAACCAACCAGCTTGCCGTTATCTGCAATCGCTACGAAGTTGAGATCGTTAGCGTGTACATCTACGTCATTTTGCGGTGGGATAACCACTGTGGTTTTAAACTTACGTGGTAAGTAGTTCTTGCCTAGAATCGGTTCGTCTTCTTCCGTGCTTTCTACTTTTTCACCGTCTAGCCAAATCTCTGCATAAGCGCGTGTTTTCGGAAGCAGGTGTTCACTGATTCTCTTCGCCCATTCGTAAGCTTCTTGGTGTAACTCTGACTCCACTGGATTAGTGGTACACAACACGTTACGGTTTACATCACCCGCGGTTGCAATCGAATCAATACCAATACTGTTGAGCGTTTGATGCATCAACTTAATATTCGGTTTTAATACCCCATGAAACTGGAACGTTTGGCGAGTCGTCAGACGAATACTTCCATATAAAGAGTGCTCCGTTGCGAACTTGTCGATCGCTAACCATTGCGTTGGCGTGATGATGCCTCCAGGCATACGAGCACGAAGCATCACATTATGTAATGGTTCCAGTTTTTGCTTTGTGCGTTCATTACGGATATCACGATCGTCTTGTTGATACATACCGTGGAAACGAATTAACTGGAAGTTGTCGGCAGTAAAGCCACCAGTAATACGGTCCTGTAAATCTTGCTCAATGGTGCCACGTAATAAGTTGCTTTCTCGCTTCAGGCGCTCGTTATCAGATAGCGGCCCTAACTCTTCACCTAATACAACCTGCTTATTATTGTCCGTAGAAAAAGTCATTAGTACACATCCCTCTGATAACGTTTCGCTTTACGTAGGTCATTAATAAATTGTTCTGCATCGTCACGCGGCATCTTGCCTTCTTGTTCAGCAACGATAACCAATGCGTCGTGCACATCTTTTGCCATACGCGTTGCATCACCGCAGACATAGATATAAGCGCCTTCTTGGATCCACTGCCACACTTGAGCTGCGTTTTCTAAGATGCGATGTTGTACGTAAACCTTTTCTACTTGGTCACGACTAAAGGCAACATCCAATCGGCTTAGTACTCCTGACTTGAGATACTTTTGCCATTCCACTTGGTATAAGAAGTCTTGAGTGAACGTGCGATCACCAAAGAACAACCAGTTTTTGCCTTCAGCATCACGGTTTTCACGTTCCTGAATAAAGCTTCGGAATGGTGCGATCCCTGTGCCAGGACCAACCATGATAATTGGAGTGCTATCATCTTCCGGCAGTTTAAAGTTGTTGTTATGCTCAACAAATACTTTAACTTCATCTCCCTCTTCGAGACGCTGTGCTAAGAAACTAGACGCTCCACCATATCGTTTTTCGTCGTTTTGTTCGTACTCAACCAAAGCAACCGTTAGGTGTACTTCTTCATCGACCTCTTCTTGGCTTGATGCAATAGAGTAAAGGCGTGGAGTAAGACGACGAAGCAAACCAATCAATTCATCTGCGGTTAACTTGGTTTTCTTTTCTGCCAGTACATCAACGATTTGAGTATTTGCAGAGTACTCGCGAAGCTTATCTTTATCTTCAACTAACTTTTGTAGTTTCTTGCTACCGGATAACTCGGCAAACTTTGTGATGAGCTGTGGGTTAGATGTTGTGATTTCATATTTACTCACAAGAGCACTGTGGATTGACAAGCTTTCACCATCAACGTCAACAGTCTCAACCCCAGACAAACCGACCTTACCAAGAATGGCATTTGCAAGTTCCGAGCTATTTTCAAACCACACACCTAGTGCATCACCTGGCTGATACGTTAAACCCGAGCCTTCTAAGTCGATTTCTATATGGCGAACGTCTTTTCCAGAGTCACGGCCCGTGATTTTTTGACTGGTCAGTAACGTCGCAGTGTACGGATTTTGTTTATTGTAAGGAGAGTGCGCAGTCGCAGCTTGACCCACAGGAAGTTGAACCACATCCGCTTCAGAGCCAGAAGACAGTGTATCTTTTACCTTGTCTAACGCATTCTTACGCCATTCAGTTGCAGGGGCTTCATAATCCACATCGCAATCAAGACGCTCGATAAATGGAGTCGCGCCTAGCTTTGATAGGTAAGTGTCGAAGTCTTTACCGGTCTGACAGAAGAACTCGTAGCTAGAATCTCCCAATGCAATAACACCATATTGCAGGTTTGGCAGCTTTGGAGCCTTCTTCGATTGCAAAAACTCATGTAGCTCAATGGCATTGTCTGGCGCTTCGCCTTCGCCGTTAGTCGATGCCACAATAATGACATGCGTTTCTTTGGCTAAGTTTTTACCTTTGTAATCGCTTGCATCAAAAAGTTCAACTGCAATTCCTTCTGCTTTTGCTTCCTGTTCCAGAGCTTCAGCAACACCTTTAGCATTGCCCGTTTGGGAAGCAAAAATAATACTCAACTTACCTGCTGGCTTCGCTGATACGGCTGCCGTTGCTTGTGCAATTGGCGTTACCGCTGTGTTTGGTTGATTTTGAGCTAATCCCCAAAAATACCCACTGACCCAAGCAAGTTGCTGTGAAGACAACTCAGAGACAGTTTGTTGGAGTGAGCTAATTTGTTGGTCATTCAGAGGGCTTGCGATTGGAGGATTTCCTCCTTGCCCATTATTATCTTCAGACACATTCTTGTGAGAATACTCATTCTTTTGAAAAGACATTATCACGACATCCCTATTCATTGCGTGACGATAGAGTACCCACTCTCCTTAATAACAAGAAAGAATAGAAGTGAATGTTTTATAACTTTTTGGAAGTAAGAACGGCTTACTTTTTGCTCATCGATCTTCAATGCGGACTTGTTGAAAGCCTACTGCCATTGCCGATTTTGACGCAGTATCCAAATCTTCATAAAGACATTCTTCGCCGTGACTGTCCGTTAGAAAAACAAAACCACCGCGCGCATGTCTGAACTCTACAACCCAACCACCCTCTTGGATTGCAGGCTCAATAATCGCTTCGATAAGCTGATTTTCACGGAATAGATGTCTTAGTTCATTTATTGTCATCGCTATCCCTGCTTTAACTTTCACATTGCTCCTAGGTAAGCATGGTCTAAGTCAGCCAAATAGGGAGAAATTTCGATTAGATATAATGAAGTGATATAAAAAAACGCCGCTTATAAAGCGACGTTTTAAGTAAATCGAATATCTAACATGGCTGAATTTAGAACGCGTATTCCGCACTCACAAAGAAGCCGTTAGCAAAAATAAACTCTTTCCCTAGATCCGACATGAATTTATCGGACTCTAAATCAATCACACGGTAACCTCCACGAAAAGCCAGTCGAGCTTTTTCGAGCGGTACATTGTATTGAACACCTGCCATGAAATCGGTGCTTTTGATACCTTTGTTGTCACCAAAGTTTATCTCACCAATCACATCAAAGTTTGTATCCGGAACTTGAATTTCTGCGTAACCATACCAAGCCCAAATCAGCTCATCAAATTCTTCTACACGCCTGCTTGAGCCAGCATCAATGTATTTAGTGTCACTTAAATTACTGAACGTGAGACCCGCATCAAAGTGCAATAAATCATGCTCTAGAACGTGGTAATACAAGGTTAAATCGAGCTTATCGAACCCCATGTAATCCGCATCAACACTTGAGTAACGAAGGCGCGCATTAGGGACATATTTAACATCATGTTCAATCGCCGCGTAAAAAGTGCCTGCGGTACTGCTATCTCGTCTCACTTCATTAACTTTAGTGTCGGCAGCCCATACCTCTGCGCCGACTTTTGTCGATACAGAGTACTCTGCAAAAACAGGAAAAGATACTGCCAACGATAATGCCGTTAAAGCGATGTTCGCTTTATTTGTCATGTAGTATTTACTCCGAGATAGCTGATATTCACGTAGAGGACGTGGGAGGAAATATACCATATTCTCACGCCTCTCCATCAACTAAATGATGTTACTCATTATTTATAGCGGGGCTGAGCGACGTAATTCTTGAAGAACCAAATACCCAATGCAATCACGATTAACCATGGTAATAGTTTGAGTACCGCTCCAACCATTCCCAGTAAAAACATCACAACTAACGCAATACCAGTTGCTGCGAATACGGTCATCATTGTGATACCCGTAACCAACAAGGTCGCCGCAAAGACTAAAATAAAGATTAGCTCCAACATAATCACTTCTCCATTTGTTTTCAATAAACAGAGCAGTTTCCATACCAACTTATAGAGAAGAATTTAAGATTATGATTTTTAATAAAAAAACAAAACCAGAGGCATTTCTGCACTCTGGCTTTATCATTCTTTAGTTGGTAATTTTAGCCATTCACTGGCGAATTTTACACATTCAATTCTTTTGGAATCTTAGCTAGCGCGTCTTGCAATACTTCTAGACCAGAACCTGGTTTGTGCGCATTTTCACTGATATGACGACGCCATTGACGAGCACCGGGCATGCTTTGGAACAAACCTAACATGTGACGGGTAATGTGACCAAGGTACGCACCTTTCGCTAATTGCGCTTCAATGTATGGGTACATCTCTTCAACAATTTCGCTGCGTTTCTTCACTGGAGCGTTAGAGCCAAACAACTCTTGGTCTACCGATGCCAGTAGATATGGGCTTTGGTATGCTTCACGACCAATCATCACACCGTCAAGATGCTGAAGATGTGCTTTTGCTTCTTCTAATGACTTCACGCCACCGTTAATCGCAACCGTTAGGTGTGAGAAGTCTTGCTTCAATTGGTAAGCGCGTGGGTAATCCAATGGTGGGATCTCACGGTTTTCTTTTGGGCTTAAACCACTTAACCAAGCTTTACGAGCATGGATAGTGAACTGCTCACAGCCACCCTTTTCTGAAACAATAGAAACGAAATCCGTTAAGAACTCGTAAGAGTCTTGATCATCAATACCAATGCGAGTCTTGACTGTTACAGGGATATCGACCACGTCTTTCATTGCTGCGACACAATCCGCAACTAACTGCGGTTCAGCCATTAGGCAAGCACCAAATCGACCGTTTTGTACGCGGTCAGATGGACACCCCACATTTAGGTTAATCTCATCGTAGCCACGCTCTTGCGCTAGCTTAGCACACGTAGCCAAATCTGCTGGGTTTGAACCACCAAGTTGAAGGGCTAACGGATGCTCTTCTTCGTTATAAGCCAGGAAATCTCCTTTTCCATGAATGATCGCACCTGTCGTCACCATTTCAGTGTACAGCAGGGTTTCTTTGGTCATTAAGCGATGGAAGTAGCGACAATGACGATCAGTCCAATCTAACATTGGTGCTACAGAGAGCCTGCAAGAATGAGTCATGATATAAACACCCGTTTTTATGTTGCCAAGGTCGAGCGCAGCAGTACGCTCAAAAAATAAGTCGGGTATTGTATACCCAAGCACCTCTGGGTGCTAGTTTCAGCGAGAATGATTTGGTTGGCTGGCTAGCCAAGTGCTTAGGAATACGCAGAAGTAATACGAATCTGTCATTCGTTGATTCATTCTGTGATGATTATTCCGCCTTCACACCACCACCGACTTGCTTTAATTCATGATTTTCGTTCTGATAGTGGGTAAAATGAAGCATTTCTAAACGAACTTCGTATAGAAATGATTTATCATAGAGCACGTCCGATAGTTATGGTGAAAGGTTTGAACCCAACAATCATTGAACAAATTGAAAGTATCTGCGCAGAGCGTGGAGTACGACTGACTCCGCAACGCCGACGCGTATTTGAACTCATTTGTTCTAATCGCCGCGCCTCAAGTGCGTATGAGCTATTGGAGCAACTAAAAGAGAGTGAGCCTCAGGCTAAGCCGCCCACTGTTTATCGAGCATTAGATTTTCTCCTAGAGCAAGGCTTCATCCACCGAGTGGAATCGACAAATAGCTTTATTACTTGTTGTTCTTTCAATACTCAGCAGCACTTTTTCCAATTACTAATTTGCGATAAATGTGGTGATGTCGTTGAACTCGAAGATGAGACGCTGATATCCTTGTTAGCCGAAAACGCCGAGAAGCATGGATTCAAACTGACCAACCAAGTTATTGAAACTCATGGTGAATGCCAGGCCTGTTCCTCCGAGACGAAAGAAAAAGTATAGAAGAACGTTATGCGCGCTGAATTTGTAAACCCGTTTTTAGCTTCTTTAATGAACGTGCTAAAAACTATGGCTTCTCTTGAGCTGAAGCCACAAAAACCGCGAATCAAAAAAGATGAGATCGCACGAGGTGACGTTTCTGGTCTGATTGGTATGGTAGGCCCACAAACTCGTGGTTCAATGTCGATCACCTTTGATGAAGCACTCGCCCTAGAAATCATGCAGAACATGCTTGGTGAACGTCCAAATGGGCTCAATGAAGAAGTGACCGATATGGTGGGTGAGATCACCAACATGGTTACTGGTGGTGCGAAACGCATTCTGGCGGAAAGTGGTTTTGACTTTGATATGGCAACACCGGTTGTGGTTTCGGGCCGAGGTCATACAATTCGCCACAAGTGTGAAGGCTCAATTATTATCATGCCTTTCTCTTCCCAATGGGGAAATGCCTTTATCGAAATTTGCTTCGAATAAAAGAGAAAAAATAGGTTGGCACTGGCCAACCTATTTTGTTTTTGCCTCAGGCAATAAAAAGGTCAGCATTTGCTGACCTTTTCTTTATCTATTCAAACATTAAGCTTTGAACGCTTTAAATGCGTTGATTAGACCGTTTGTTGAGCTGTCATGCGAGCTGATTTGAGACTCGTCTGCAAGCTCAGGTAGGATTTGGTTAGCCAGTTGTTTACCTAGCTCCACGCCCCACTGGTCAAAGCTGAAGATATTCCAGATAACACCTTGTACGAAAATTTTGTGTTCGTACATTGCGATCAAGTTACCTAGCGTACGAGGCGTGATTTGCTTCACTAGAATAGAGTTTGTTGGACGGTTACCTTCAAACACTTTGAATGGCGCAATCGCTGCCACTTCTTCAGCATTCTTACCTACTTTCACCAACTCTTCTTTCACGGTTTCTTCATTTTTACCAAACGCTAGAGCTTCAGTTTGCGCGAAGAAGTTAGACATCAGTTTTTGGTGATGATCGCTAGCTGGGTTGTGGCTAATTGCAGGTGCAATGAAGTCACATGGGATAAGCTTAGTACCTTGGTGAATTAGCTGGTAGAACGCGTGCTGACCGTTGGTACCTGGTTCACCCCAAATGATTGGGCCAGTTTGGTAAGTTACAGCATTGCCGTCACGATCAACGTATTTACCGTTTGATTCCATGTTGCCTTGCTGGAAATATGCTGCAAAACGGTGCATGTATTGATCGTAAGGTAGGATAGCTTCTGACTCCGCACCGTGGAAGTTGTTGTACCAAATACCAATCAAAGCAAGAATCACTGGAATATTGCTTTCTAGATCTGTTGATACGAAGTGCTTGTCCATCTCGTGAGCACCATCAAGCAACTCAACAAAGTTGTCGAAACCTACTGCTAGTGCAATTGATAGACCGATCGCAGACCATAGTGAGTAACGGCCACCAACCCAGTCCCAGAATTCAAACATGTTCGCTGTATCGATACCAAATTCAGACACGGCTGTCGCGTTTGTTGAAAGCGCAGCAAAGTGCTTAGCCACATGAGCCTGATCACCCGCCGATTCTAGGAACCAATCACGAGCAGTGTGCGCGTTAGTCATGGTTTCTTGTGTTGTAAACGTCTTAGACGCGATCAAGAATAACGTCGTTTCTGGGTTAACTTTCTTCAACGTTTCAACGATGTGTGTACCATCAACGTTAGATACGAAGTGAAGGTTTAGATGATTTTTGTATGGCGCTAGAGCTTCCGTCACCATGTAAGGGCCAAGGTCAGAACCGCCGATACCGATGTTCACAATATCGGTAATTGCTTTGCCTGTGTAACCTTTCCATTCACCGCCGATAACGCGCTCAGTGAATGATTTCATTTTTTCTAGAACCGCGTTCACTGCTGGCATTACGTCTTCGCCATCTACCATAACTGGAGTATTAGCGCGGTTACGTAGTGCAGTGTGAAGAACAGCGCGACCTTCTGTTTGGTTGATCGCTTCACCACTGAACATCGCTTCAATTGCAGATTTCAGCTCGGTCTCTTTCGCAAGAGCAAACAGGTGCTTCAGAGTTTCCTCATTGATGAGGTTCTTTGAGTAATCGACTAGGATGTCTGAGCCGAAACGTGCAGAGTATTTGTCGAAACGCGCTGCGTCTTGAGCAAACAGCTCTTTAAGATCCATATCTTGTGCAGATTCGAAATGCGCCGTTAGCGCTTTCCAAGCTTGTGTTTGCGTTGGATTGATATTTTTCAACATGGTCTTTATCCCGATGTTACAGTAGGTTCCATTCCTTACAGTCTAGCGAAAACTGTGGAATCCCCGATTTAGCAAATAGAATATAAATTAGATGTTTGGGCAAATTGCCACAAAACAAGTCTTTGTAATTTTTTTTCAGGCGCCAATTATGACCGAGAGCTTTTACACTCACATTGAGTTAGGTCACGTTCCCTGCCCTGAAATTGAACAATTCATTTACGATGACAAGAATCATATCATTTACTAATGACAGGCTCTAATTGGAATAGGATAGACGCCAATTTATAAATTTCCAAAGGAACACGTATGTGGGCACAAAAAACACTGCAATTAAAAGCGAGAAGCCGCGGTTTTCACCTGATAACTGATGAAATTGAACAACAATTACCACAAATAAACGAACTTTCAGTAGGTTTATTACACTTATTTATTCAGCACACCTCCGCCAGTTTGACCTTAAATGAGAATGCTGATCCAACCGTGCGTATGGACATGGAAGCGCACTTCAATAAGTTTGTGCCAGAGCGTGCTCCTTATTATCAGCACACCTATGAAGGTGACGACGACATGCCGGCACATATTAAAGCATCACTGCTTGGCAGTAGTGTGACGGTACCAATCCAAAATGGTCGATTAGCTTTAGGAACATGGCAAGGTATTTACTTGGGTGAGCATCGAGACTTTGGTGGCGGCCGCCGCGTTATTGCTACGATTAACGGTGAGTAGATAAAACAAAGGCTAACCTTGGGTTAGCCTTTCGTTGTTTATTTGGAGTATTCCATCTCGACGCGAGGCGTTAGCTTAGTCACGAGTTCATACGCAATCGTACCAATGTGACCCGCCACTTCTTCTACTGGGAGCTCTTTCCCCCAAAGAATCGCTTCGTCGCTGACTTTATCCGTTGCGTCTGGTCCCAAATCGACCGTCAGCATATCCATGGAAACTCGACCTGCAATAGGTACTTTACGGCCATTAACCCACACCGGCGTACCGTTTGGAGCACTTCTTGGGTAACCGTCGCCATACCCTACAGCAATGACACCAACTTTTGTATCTCGCTCACTGGTCCAAATACCACCATAGCCAACACTTTCGCCCTTCTTCACTTCACGTACCGCAATAAGGTGGGATTTAAGTGTCATGACAGGCTGATACCCAAGATCTTGCGCCGTTTTGTCATCGAATGGCGACACACCATACATGATAATACCCGGACGAACCCAATCTAAATGGCTTTGAGGCCATGCCAATAACCCCGCAGATGCCGCCAGTGAACGTTCCCCTTGGCAACCAGAAGTCAACGATTTAAACAGCTCAATCTGTTGTGGGGTAATATCGCTATCCAGCTCATCTGCACAGCCAAAGTGGCTCATGTAACGCAACGGTTTCGCTACATTTGGACACTCCTTCAGCCGCGTTACAAAGTCGTCATATTGTTCAGGACGAACCCCAAGGCGGTGCATGCCACTGTCAATCTTCAGCCACACGACAACCGGAGTTTCAAGGTCTGCTTGCTCCAAGGCGATAAGCTGCTCTTCACAGTGCACCACGGTTTGGATGTTGTTCGTCACAAGAACAGGTAAATCACCAGGAGAGTAAAAACCTTCTAGCAATAGAATCGGCTTTACTACTCCACAAGCGCGCAGTTGCAATGCTTCTTCAATGCGAGCCACGCCAAACGCATCCGCATGGTTAGCATGTTTTGCGACATGACGTAATCCGTGACCATAACCATTGGCCTTGACGACAGCCATCACTTTACTTTGTGGCGCTTGAGCTTTTACGCGCTGTAAGTTGTGCTGCAACGCAGACAAATCAATGCACGCCTTGGCCGCTTTCATATAGCTCATGGAATTACTCATCATCAATATCGAATGCAGGACCCGCGTAGTTGTCGAAACGCGAATGTTGACCTTGGAAAGTGAGGCGAACAGAGCCGATAGGACCGTTACGCTGTTTACCAATAATGATTTCGGCCGTACCTTTGTACGGACTATCTGGGTGATAAACCTCATCACGGTAGATGAACATGATCAAGTCGGCATCCTGCTCGATGGAACCGGATTCACGCAAGTCCGAGTTTACTGGTCGTTTATCCGCACGTTGCTCTAGGGAACGGTTTAGCTGCGACAGTGCCACAACAGGCACATTTAGCTCTTTTGCCAGCGCCTTAAGAGAGCGAGAGATCTCAGCAATCTCAAGAGTACGGTTATCGGTTAACGAAGGCACGCGCATCAACTGAAGGTAGTCGACCATGATCATAGATAGACCGCCATGTTCACGAGCGATACGGCGAGCGCGCGAACGCACTTCGGTCGGAGTTAGACCAGAGCTATCATCAATGTACATATTCTTCTTCTGCATCAGGATACCCATAGTAGAAGAAATACGCGCCCAATCTTCGTCATCTAGCTGACCCGTACGGATCTTGGTTTGGTCAACACGAGACAAAGAGGCCAACATACGCATCATCAACTGTTCAGCTGGCATCTCTAACGAGAAAATAAGTACGGGCTTTTCTTGTTGCATGGCCGCATTTTCACACAAGTTCATCGCAAAGGTCGTTTTACCCATCGATGGACGCGCTGCGACAATCACCAAATCAGAGCCTTGCAAACCTGCGGTTTTCTTATTGAGGTCTGTGAAACCGGTATCGACCCCGGTAACACCATCTTGTGGCGTTTTATACAACAACTCGATACGTTCTAACGTCTTTTCAAGGATGTTGTCGACGTTTTGTGGTCCTTCGTTTTCACTAGTTCGAGACTCGGCGATAGCAAAAACTTTACTCTCCGCCATGTCTATTAAATCTTCAGAACTGCGACCTTGAGGGTCATAGCCCGCGTCCGCAATTTCATTCGCGACACCAATAAGACCACGAACAATCGCACGCTCAGCGACAATATCAGCATACGCATTGATGTTAGCTGCACTTGGCGTATTCTTCGCCAAGTCAGCGAGGTAAGCAAAACCGCCTACATCTTCTAACAACTCGTGACGCTCTAGATATTCCGATAAAGTAATAAGATCGAGAGGTTTACCCGCTTCAAGAATGGTTTTTACACCTTCAAAAATCAGGCGGTGTGGACGACTATAGAAATCACTACTCACAACACGTTCGGCAACGGTGTCCCAACGTTCATTATCCAGTAAAAGACCACCAATTACTGATTGCTCGGCTTCTAGTGAGTGAGGTGGCACTTTGATTGCGTCGACCTGACTGTCTGAAGGTTTGCGATTTCTGTTTTCCGCCATGACTTTGCTCGATAACTACTATTGACCCACGATTATAACCTTAACCTAGCTGAGATGCTTCCCCGAAGCGACAATTACTTGTTAAGAAATCATCATGTGAACCACCCGGGTAATAGCCTGGTTCTTCCGCCTAGCTCTAATAAAAATTAACCTACCATTGACCCAACCAAATATCTGTATCAGTATCATGCCCCTCCTTTTTGATTACGTTCGAGGTTGATGTGTCCCGATACTGGTTACTTAGCTTTAGCCTACTGTGCGCTAGTGCATCGTATGCTGACGAATCAGTACAGCCAGAGCAAAATATTGATGTACCCGACCCACTAAAAACCGAGGTGGAGTTCGGCTATCAAGCTCACACAGGTAACACGGACTCTCGTTCCCTGAATGCTCGTTTGAGTGCTGAATATACGTCAGGTCGACACCGTTCTAATGGTGAATGGAAGTACTACAACTTGTACAAAGACGGTGAAGAAGACAAACGCTCATCCACCTATTCCCTACAGAGTGACTACAAGTTAGGCCCTAAGACGTATTTGTATGGCAGCTTTAAAGGAGTGGATTCTCGCTACAGTGCTTATTTTAAAGACTATACGTTGTCAGGTGGTTTGGGTTACCAGTTCTCCTACACTGAGAACTTCATTTTAGAGGTAGAAGTAGGCCCTGGTTTTCGCTATCAAGAGCCAAACTTAGACGAAATAGATGATGACGATATTGTCTTTCCCGATATCGTTAGAGAAGGCATTTTTCGAGGAAATATCAACACAACTTGGCATGCGTTGGATAATTTAAGTTTCGCAGCTGATATTACGTTGGTAACAGGTAGAAGTAACACACGTACTGATAGTGAACTCAGTGTAACCAATGATATTACTGAAGATATCGCACTGAAACTGGCGCACTCTCGTCAGTATCACGATAAAGTGCCTGAAGGCTTAAGCAAAGCGGACAGCGTATTTTCCGTTAATTTACTTTTCGCTTTTTAACCCTTTTTCTCTCAGTTTTAGAAATAAAAAAAGCACCTCCGAGGAGGTGCTTTTTAGTATTTCGTCTTGATACTGAATTACTCAGCAGCAACAACTTGTAGGTTAACTGTCGCGAAAACTTCAGAGTGAAGTTGAACGCTGATCTCGAACTCACCAGTGTTACGTAGAGCACCTTCAGGAAGGCGAACTTCGCTCTTAGCAACTTCAACGCCTGCAGCTGTGATAGCGTCAGCGATGTCACGAGTACCGATAGAACCGAATAGTTTGCCTTCGTCACCAGCTTTAGAAGCGATAACTACCGCTTCTAGAGCGTTAACTTTCTCTGCGCGAGCTTCTGCAGCAGCTAGTTGCTCAGCAACTTTAGCTTCTAGTTCAGCACGACGAGCTTCAAACATTTCAACGTTAGCTTTAGTTGCCATAACTGCTTTACCTTGTGGGATAAGGAAGTTACGAGCGTAGCCAGATTTAACGTTTGCAGTATCGCCAAGACCACCTAGGTTACCAATTTTATCAAGTAGAATAACTTGCATTGCTTAATCCTCTTTCTTAATAAAATGAACCGATTACTGATGCTTGTCAGTGTACGGTAGTAGAGCTAGGTAGCGTGAACGCTTGATAGCACGTGCTAGTTGACGCTGGTACTTAGCGCTTGTACCAGTGATACGGCTAGGTACGATTTTACCAGCTTCAGTGATGTAGTTTTTAAGAGTTGCTACGTCTTTGTAATCAATCTCTTGTACGCCTTCTGCAGTGAAACGGCAGAATTTACGACGACGGAAGAAACGAGCCATGGGCTATCTCCTGATCTTAAATTTGAGTAATGTTGTCGGCGTGTAACACTAATTTTCCCACGCCATTTCGGCCGGTTTGATAAGTGACAAAACCACTTACCTTAATGTTACTGCCTTGAACTAAATTCTGAGTTAGTGCTTGTGACCCAAGCCCGCTGACGACTACCGGCATACGACAATAAACTTGTCGAGGTAAGTCAGCTTCGATAATAGTAGAGCGATGCTCCAGCCAAAACCGACAGTGTTCAATGCCACCAGGGCTTTTACTACGAATGGGCGGTTTGGCAATGGTGCCGCTCAGCTCCATTCGATTGGCCATAAGAAAACTTACTCAGCAGCTTCTGACTTAGCTTCAGGCTTAGCTTCAGAACGCTCTTCACGACGTGGAGCACGCTCTTCTTTTTGCTTAAGCATGATAGATTGCTCAGTGATCGCTGCTTTAGTACGCATGATCATGTTACGTAGAACTGCATCGTTGAAACGGAAAGCAGTTTCTAGCTCATCAATTACAGCTTGGTCAGCTTCAACGTTCATAAGAACGTAGTGAGCTTTGTGAAGCTTGTTGATTGGGTAAGCCAGTTGACGACGGCCCCAGTCTTCTAGACGGTGGATTTTACCGCCAGCTTCAGTGATTGAACCAGTGTAACGCTCGATCATGCCAGCAACTTGCTCGCTTTGATCTGGGTGCACCATGAATACGATTTCGTAATGACGCATTGGTTGCTCCTTACGGATTATTCAGCTTCCACAAATGGCTCAGTCGTCCAGAGGAAGCAAGGAACTAAAGATAATTGACTGAGTTTAAGGAGCACGAATAGTACAGAAAGGGCGTAAAATAGGCAAGTGATTATTTGCTCATCGCAGCGGATATTTAATTTCTTCTAATACTAGAAAACACAAAGGCTGCCAACAACATGGCAGCCTTTAAAATCAGTGTGTTATTGCGCTGGCTTATCGGTGCTTATTTAACTTCAGCCAGTTCAGCGCGCATTTGATCGATCACTTGTTTGTAATCTGGCTCACCGAAAATCGCCGAGCCTGCGACAAACATGTCTGCGCCCGCTTCTGCAATTTCACGAATGTTGTCAACCTTCACACCGCCATCGATTTCTAAGCGGATATCACGACCAGACTCGTCAATCATCTTACGAACGGCACGCAGTTTATCTAGTGTATGAGGAATGAATGATTGGCCACCAAAACCAGGGTTTACCGACATCAGTAGAATCATGTCGACTTTATCCATAATAAATTCAAGACTTGCAAGTGGCGTTGCTGGGTTTAGTACCACACCAGCCTGACAGCCGTGCTCTTTAATTAACTGCAGTGTACGGTCTACATGATCAGAAGCTTCTACATGGAACGTAATCATCGACGCACCCGCTTTTGCGAAATCAGGAATAATACGGTCAACGGGTTTCACCATTAGGTGAACATCGATTGGCGCTGTGATGCCATAATCGCGTAGTGCTTTACACACAGGCGCACCAAAAGTCAGGTTTGGTACATAGTGGTTATCCATAACGTCGAAATGCACCACATCCGCACCCGCTGCGAGTACTTTTTCTACATCTTCACCGAGACGAGCAAAATCTGCCGATAAAATGGATGGAGCAATAAGAAAATCTTTCATACCTGACCTCAGTAGTAATGAGCAAACAATCTGCGCGCAATTCTACCGAAGCCAGTGGGGAGATCCACTATTTAGATATAATAGTGTGAGAATTAAGAGCTTGATTTATCCATGTCTGGGGCATGAAAAAGCGCAAGTAGCTCATCAACTTTATTACGACCGTTACCATTACGGCTAATGGTACGCTTTACTTTTACCACATTAAGATCCGCACCGTGATACAACCGACGTGTCAAGGTAGTGTCGTGGTTAGAAATCAACACAGGAATGCCACGTTCAGTCGCTGTTCTTTCAGCAATGTCGGCTAATGCAGCTTGGTCGTCCAACGTGAAACCATTACCTGCGTATGAGGTGAAATTTGCCGTATTTGAAAGCGGCGCATAAGGTGGATCGCAATACACGACGCTACCTTTGCGCGCACGACGAAATGTTTCAGGATAACCTTCACAAACGAACGTAGCTTTTTTGGCTTTTTCTGCAAAAAACTCCAATTCCGCCTCAGGGAAATACGGCTTTTTGTAAGAGCCAAACGGTACATTGAAGCCACCTTTTTTGTTGTAACGGCATAGGCCATTAAAACCAAAGCGGTTCATGTACAAAAACGCTAAAGAGCGGTACATCACGTCATCGGTTTTATTAAATTCAGCGCGAATGTGTAGGTAGGCTTCTTTGCGGTTGTTCTCAGCGACAAACCAACGCTTCGCTTCAGAGATATACTCTTCAGGGCGTTCTTTCAGCAGGTTGTACAGATTGATCAAATCTGGATTGATATCTGCAAGTAGATAATGGTCATAATCGGTATTCAGAAACACTGAGCCCGCACCAACAAAAGGTTCAACTAGCTTTCGAGCCGGCGGCAAATGACGTTGGATGTCTTCAACCAGTCCGTATTTTCCTCCTGCCCATTTAAGAAAGGCTCGTTGCTTTTTCATCTACTGCTCTATCTATCGACCAAAAATTAAGGCTGCGGAATGTAACATATTTTTCAGGGAAGCTCAGGTTTATTTCACTCGTTCAATTTCACGGTGAACCTGACGGAGTGATTTTGCCCAAGGACTCACCGACTTAACCGAATCTGGCAAGCTTGCGACGGCATCACGAGCCATTTGAATTGTCGGATAATCTTGATATGTGATGATATACCACTCGGTGTCATTACGAACGGTAGGATAAATTCGCACTTGATTATTCAGTTTATGCTCATTGAGAAAGGATTGTACATCTTCCATTGAGGTCATAGCTGCGAGTTGTAAAGTATAAGCTCTTGGCGATAGCGCTTTTAGTTCTTCACGAGCAAATGAAAACTTCACAACAGGTTGGTTTGCCTCACCCTCTTCTGACTGAGCAGGTGCTTGCGCCATATCTTGATTCGGTTTTACGACTTTAATCAAAGGAGAGCTAGTTTCATCGGCGGTTTCTGTTTTCTCAGTACCTACGACGTCATCAATCGCTTTTGTGTCTGCTGAATCAGTTTTACCTTCAAGCAATGCATCGACCACATTCGACTCAATCACCACTCTTTGTTGATTGTCATCACTGCCTACGCTCGCTACTTCTTCTGTCACTGCTGGCGGTAATGAATCAGAATCATCAACCGCACCAGAGTTATCAAGACTGCTAGAGCCATCGGTTACAGGTTGCAGTGAAGATTGCGCTGCACTGATTACTGACTCTTCAAAAGTTGGAATAGCCGTTTGCTCTAAACCGCCAGCAATTTGCTGCGCTTTATCATCAGGACTTGGTTGACTAAGCATCCACCAATAGCCACCCGCAGCAAGCAACAGTAATACTAATACCACCAACGCAATATTCAGGGGTGAACCGACAATCGAGCGGATAATGATCCTTTTTTCCACTTTCATCTCTCCTAACGCCATGATGTCACCCGGTACTGGGTCGACTTTTTTAAATGCATCTCTAACCCGTTTCTCAGACTCATCATCGACGTAGCGCGCAACAAGTGACTCAAAGAAACGACGAGCTTCCACTTCGGACAACATATCAATATCAAGCTCAACAGGCTTTATCTCTTGTCCATAACTGAGACGTGCTAGCAAACCTTCTAAACGTCCAGACTGTGTAAACAGTAGGATATTGATGGTCCAATTTGGCTTATGGTGCGCCTCTAAGACCAGCATCCAAAGCTCAGAGATAAGTGTCTCACTCAATAAATGCGCATCATCTACAACAATTGCAATGTCACACGGCTCATCACCTAAAAGCCTTTCAAGGCTATCAAGTAAAGGCTCTTGCTGATTAAACAATGCGTCTGAAACCAGTTGACTCAAAATAAGGACGCGATGCTGCACATCGTCTTGATTAGAATGACAAAGTAACAAACATTGGTTCTTGTTACTGGCACCCACTTCAAGGTATCGCTGCGCTAGCCAAGATTTCCCGTACCCATCATGACCATTAATCGCAATGAGATTGGAACCAAAGTTAGTCAGTAGACCTAATCTATCAAGCAACTCGATTTGAGAATCTAATTCCAGTACGTGAGCAACACTCATCTAATAACCTTAATACACTACAAGAATGACGCCCAAAGGCGCCATTACAAGGTTAAATATCGCGACCGAAGTCTATCGCCTGTTTGAGTACGTCTTGCGTCGTATCAGCAATTACCTCGGCAGTGCCAATGCCTGTAGGCAAAACCAATCGTAATTGACCAGAGAGGACTTTCTTATCTCGCATCATGTGCTTGATGAAGTCATCGAAATTCATACTGTCTGGAGTATGCACAGGCAGTTTTGCACGACGCAAAATCGCAACAATACGCTCAAATTGCTCTTCCGAGATCAGACCGCGTAGATGCGACGTTTTAGCCGCCATAACAGTGCCGGAAGATACCGCTTCACCATGCAGCCAATTGCCATAGCCAAGTTCCGCTTCAATCGCATGACCAAAGGTGTGACCTAAGTTAAGCAAAGCACGGATGCCCGACTCTTTCTCATCCTGAGCCACCACTTCCGCTTTTATTTCACAGCAACGTGCGATCGCATAAGTTAGTGCTTCTTCATCCAACGCATACAAGCGCTCAAGATTGTCTTCTAACCATACAAAAAAATCCGCATCGTAAATAATGCCGTACTTAATGACTTCGGCGATACCCGCAGCGAACTCACGTTCAGGCAACGTCGACAGGCAGTTGGTGTCAATGATCACGGCTTTAGGTTGGTAAAACGCACCTATCATGTTCTTACCCAACGGATGGTTCACCGCGGTTTTTCCACCAACCGAAGAGTCCACTTGGGATAGTAATGTGGTCGGTATTTGAATAAAGTCGACCCCACGCTGGTAACAGGCAGACGCAAAACCCACAAGGTCGCCAATAACACCACCACCTAACGCGATGATCACAACATCACGAGCATAACTCCCTTCCAGTAAGAAGTTCATTACTTGATTAAATACATCCAAGTTTTTGTACTGTTCACCGTCAGGCAATTCTAACAAGGATGCACTACAACCGAGCTGCTCGAGTTGCTTTAAAATTTTGTCTGCATACAAAGGTGCCACTGTGACATTACTGATCACAACAACTTTTTGTTTTGCATTTTTGTTTGAGAGAACTTGAGAGAGGTACGCCGGGTCCTCAAATAACCCGGCGCCAATAGAGATTGGGTAGCTACGCTCAGCTAGGTTGACCGTAATCCGTTCCATCGGTTTGCTCCAATTAAAAAAAGATAAAGACTTATCTCTCTTCTAGCATTTTTACGATCTGGTTGGCTACCACTTTTGCACTTTGATCGTCAGTGCGAACAGTGTAATCCGCTACTTCTTCATATAAAGGATTACGTTCTTCAGCTAATTGCTCCAATACTTCGCGAGGGTTATCCGTTTGAAGTAAAGGACGCTTCTTGTCGCGGTTTGTACGCGCAAGTTGCTTTTCAATCGTCGTTTCTAAGTAAACAACAACACCACGTGCCGAAAGACGATTGCGGTTTTCTTTGCTCTTAACAGAGCCACCGCCAGTCGCAAGCACGATGCCTTGCTCTTGTGTTAGGTCTTCAAGTACCGCTTCTTCACGCTTGCGGAAGCCTTCTTCACCTTCTACATCAAAAACCCAAGAGATGTCTGCACCAGTGCGTTCTTCGATCACTGTATCGGAGTCAACAAACTCCATATGCAGTTGCTGTGCTAGATGTCTACCAATTGTACTTTTGCCGGCGCCCATTGGGCCAACAAGGAAAATATTACGTTTCTCAGCCATGTTTAGCAGTAATTTACAACATTGATTCAATAAGATCGCCACAAGAAAACACAGCTAAACTGCTGTTCTACAAGGCTTGTGGCACCAGTTCCTCACAGATAATTCGTGATAAGACCCGAAATTATCCAAGCATGGTGCCACTATTGCAACTTTATTTTTGATTTAATCAGTTTTTCCCGAGACAGAACTACTGAATCACCACCTTAGGCGTGACGAAAATTAACAGCTCACTTTTGCCAACATTCTCATAACTTCGACGAAAAAGAGCACCTAATAGCGGCAGGTCGCCCAACAAAGGTACTTTGTCCACCGAGTTAGTAATGCTGTGCTGAAAAATACCACCAAGAACGACCGTTTCACCGTTATTCACTAACACTTGCGTCCCGATACGTTGAGTATCAATCGCAACAGCTTCACCAGTGCCTGTCTTCACGACTTGTCCAGGTCTATCTTGCGTGACACTTAAATCCAACACTAAGCGGTTATCCGGTGTGATTTGCGGGGTCACTTTCAAACTTAATACCGCCTTTTTGAACGTCACCGTCGTTGCACCACTTGATGATGACTCAAGATAAGGAATCTCTGTACCTTGTTCAATATAGGCAGGCTTCTTATTGGTAGTGATCAAACGTGGGCTCGAGATAATCTCAGCTTTAGACTCTTGTTGCAGAGCAGAAAGCTCAAGATCCAACAAGGTGTCTGAACCTAACTTTGCGACCTGAAAAGCAATGCTGGTCGCATTCGGGCTGGTTGCAGCTAAGTTTACATTTAGGAAGTCATCGATCCCTACTCCATCACCGTCATCACCCCCTTCTCCATTATAGAGACCGATCGTGGCGAGGTTGTTCTCAATAGAACCGCCCACTGTATTACTGCCATTAATAGACGTAAAACCCCAACGAATCCCTAACTCGTCCATGTTACCTTCATTGATGGTCACAATACGCGCCTCAATTTGAACCTGTTTAACTGGAATATCCAAAGACTCAATAATTTCTCGAATCACCTCGATGTTTTCAGGTAACTCTCTAATCAATAACGAGTTAGTTCGCTCATCAATGGTCATACTGCCGCGCTCTGACAGCATGCTGATATTTCCTTCACCATTGATCATCTCCGCAATGTCTGATGCTTTAGCAAAATTAACTTTGATGATTTCAGATGAAAGCTCTCCCATTTCTTCCGTCAGTTTTTGTTTTTCTAACTGCTGCTTCTCACGCAAGTCCAGCTCATCAGTCGGAGCAACTAAAATCACGTTGCCATCAACACGCTTATCTAACCCCTTAACTTGCAAAATAATATCCAGCACTTGCTGCCAAGGGACACCATCAAGACGAAGCGTGAGGTTGCCTTCTACAGAGTCGGAGACAACCAAATTGAATTGGTTGTAATCAGCAATAAGCTGCAAGACGTTTCGCACAGGAATATCTTGGAAGTTAATCGAAATAAGCTTACCTTCTCTTTCTAAAATGCTTTTATCTGGGGCTTTCTCATTGGGTTTGATCTTCGCTACTTTGATTTCCAAAAAACGCCCCGTTAAACGGTAATCATGCATGTATTCTTCATTGATGTGCGCAACCAAGCGCGTCGTCGAGGTGTCGCGAAACACTTCTACGCTCTCAACCACAGTCGAAAAGTCTTTCACGTCTAGGAGATACAATTGCTCGTCTTTTACTGAAGTGTTAAGCAAATCGATACTTAACCCTTCCTGTACACGCTTGATATCTACAATCGCAGCCGGTGACGCTAATTCGACAACAATCACGGCGTCTTTATCTTTATTAGTTCGAAAGTCGATACTTTTTAGGGCATTGGACGAAACTTCTTCAGCTGCCGCTAAAGGGGCTAAAAATACAAACAACCATAAGGAGAAGAGCCCAGTAAGTATCCTTGGTGTACGTGTTAATCCTTGTCTCATTTTCATTACTCAATATCAAAAATAAATGGGGCTATCTCAAAGCCAACTTAACTTTACGTTTTTGCCAACATCCTAAGCCGTCGGGCAACGTTTCATTAATCAACAAATAGGAGTGGCTGACATGGGTCACTTTGCCATTATTGCGTCCGAGGTATTGACCCGGCTTAACTTTATAGACGGTGCCATTGGGAGCCTGAACGAGGCCAGAAACCGTGTTATCCATGCCCATGACCCCTTTCAAACGTAATTGGCTTAATGGGAATTTTTCTAATTTTCCAGTTCGCCTTCTTGAGGGCGGTTGCCAACAATCTTTTCTTGCAACTGGCTGAGTCGCGATGATGGCTTCTTTGGGTAATTCAAAGGGTGCACGCTGTACTTCCGGTGCGTACGTGACTGCAACATACTTGTCTGCGGGCTTAAGCTTCTCGACCTCTCGACGCGCCTGTGTTTCCACTCCTCGAATAAAATCCGTCAATGATTCATCATTCGCCTGGCAGCCCATCAATAGAGAACCCATCAATACCAACAACAAAGACTTACTTGTCATTTTTCGTCTCCTCCGGCTTAAACTGATAGGTGTTAGCGCGCACCCGAAAGTGCAGGGTTTCGCTCTCTTGGCTGACACGTTGCCAAGTCACATCTTTAAACGTGATGATTCGAGGTAGCGTCGCTATTGCCTGAGAAAAATGGCCGATGTCATGAAAGTCGCCCGTTAACTCTATGTTTAAAGGAAGACGATAAAGGAAGTGCTCTGATTGTTTTTCGCCCCAGTCGATTCGGGTGAAAGTCAGCTTATTGTCGATGCCAAGCTCATTCACTGAAGCGAGCATTGTAGCCAGCTCTTTTTGCGCAGGCAGTTGTTGCAGTAATAACTCGTAACGAGTGGTAAGTTCATCCAATTGAGATTGAAGCTGAGGCAACGCTGCCACTTTGTTCGCTTTGATCTTCAATGCCACCTTGAGTGTCTGCTCCTGCTGGATCAAGTGATTCAACTGTTCTTCTTTCGGTTTAAGGTAAAACCAATAACCTAAGCCTTGAATCGCCATGATCAGAAGCGCGATTACTACAATCTGGGGCAACAATGGCCACTCGGCCATTTCATCTATTTCGAGATCCTGCCAATCAACCACGTTGAGCCTCCAATTTCTTCTCCGTTACTTTGAACATGAAAGACACTTTGAATGTTTGAAACTCTTTCCCAAAACGGGCTTTGCCGTGAACGATGGAATGCATTTCTACGTCGTTCAACTTGGCCGAGCGCTCCATGTTGTCCAGCATCGTGGCAAGTTTTGGAGTGCTATCTGAGATCCCAGAGATCTCAATTTCCAGATCATTCATTTTGATCTTGTCGACATATACACCTTCAGGGATAACGGCAGGCATTAAGTTCATGAACTCGGTCGTTTTGTTTCGTCCGTTTTGTAAACCTTCAACGACCTTTAGACGTTCGAGGATTTTGCTGTACTCTTGCTCTGCAATTTTCATTGCTTCAATACGCTGGTCGAGTTCGGCAATGTAGTGAGTGAGGTAATCGAGCCGCTCCTGTTGTTGATCTTGTTGGTACTCAAAAAACTTTCCAATACCCCACTGGATGCCAACAGCGACCAACATGCCTAATGCGACCAAACTGATGAAGCGACGTCGGTGCTCTTCTCTTTGATTCTCTCGCCAAGGAAGTAAATTAATGCGATAAAGCACGGGCGCCTCCTAGCCAATGAATGCCACGAACGGCCAGTCCGGCTGCTGTTGAGAAATGCTGCCAATCCACAGCACGACGCTTACGCTTAGACACCTTCATCTCAAATAGCCCTAGCGGATTTAGCAATTCACACTCTAACGACAATTGTTGAGACAACTCTTCTACGAGCATGGGAGTGGAGGCCCCCTCCCCTGATAACCAGATACCCTTGATGTTTTGTGAGCCATTGATTGAGGTATAGAGCTGCATCTGGCGCTTTACTCGCTCTACGATTTGACGGTTAAACAGCTCTGTTTTCTCCTGAGCATCATCGGACAGAAAATCGACTGGAGAAGCGCTGTTTGCTCCGCGTGTGCCGTAAGCAAACTCTTTGTGAAACAGTTCACCTTGTTCGGTAAACATGGTGAAGGAGCTCGATAAGGTGCCAATATCGAGTAAGCAGTATTTGTTTTTGTCAGGAAAGCGATCGGCGGTGAGCTTCCAGATATGACCAAGGCTTTGCGAATGCACGTCCACTAAAACAGGTTTTAGTCCGGACTTTTGTAATGCATCGACTCGGCCTTCTACCACATCTTTTCTTGTCGCAAACACTTGATAGCTATCACTGCCACTCTGCCCGCCCTCAGCGCGAAGACGAACGAAGTCTAAACTCAGCTCTTCGACAGGGAATGGCGATTGATGAGAAAAGGCTTGTATCACTGCAAACTCAACTTCACTCTCTTCAAGATTTTGTTCTATTTGCAGTTTCTTGCTAATTACCGAGTTATCAGGAACTGAGATCGCAACTTTTTTAGCACCAAAAGGCAGTTCTTTTTTTATCTGCTTGAGGGTCTTTACAATTTCTTGATGATTTATGGTGTTATTTTCAGCGACAATACCTTCCTTTAGTAATATTTCTTTGTAACCCAACAGAGCGTAATTGTTGCCTGTGGGTTTAAGTACTACGGCTTTGAGGCTGTTATGGCCTATATCGATGCCGGTAACGATTAGCTTATCCATCTCTTACTCTCGCTCCGAAATTTCTTCGTGCAAAGGTTGTTATTAGCATCCAAATAAGAGTTAATATCTCTTATGTGCTAAATTTTTGACCTAAGAGTACAAGGGTTTGCCGTTACACAGCCTCAACCAATCAGGGATTCTCCGGTGAAGTTCATAAAGCGTTTATTATTTTTAACATTGATTTGCATAATTCTTGGAGTCACCACAATATTTGGCTTCTATCAGTACGTGAAGCCTGAATTGCCAGATGTTGCAACTCTAAAAGACGTTGAATTACAAACACCTATGAAGGTGTTTAGTCAAGACGGGAAGCTGATCGCACAGTTCGGTGAAAAGCGTCGTATTCCTGTTACTTATGACGAAATTCCTCAAGACTTAATTCACGCGCTCATCGCAACCGAAGATAGTCGTTTCTATGAGCATCCTGGTATCGACCCTATCGGCATCACTCGTGCAGCGGTTGTTGTTGCGGTTTCAGGCTCGGCTAAACAGGGTGCAAGTACGATTACGCAACAGCTAGCTCGTAACTTCTTCTTATCTAATGAGAAGAAGATCATGCGTAAGATTAAAGAGATTTTTATTGCTATCCATATTGAGCAGCTTTTAAGTAAGCAAGAAATCATGGAGCTTTATGTCAATAAAATCTTCCTTGGTTACCGCTCATATGGCTTTGGTGCTGCCGCTCAAGTGTATTTTGGCAAGAGCCTTGATGAATTGACGTTAAGTGAGATTGCAACACTCGCTGGTATGCCAAAAGCGCCATCAACCATGAACCCAATTTACTCTCTTGAGCGCGCAACAAAACGCCGTAACGTTGTATTAATGCGAATGCTTGATGAGAAATACATTACACAAGAGCAGTATGACGAAGCACGCAATGAGCCTATTGTGGCGCGTTATCATAGCGCTGAGATTGAGCTTTCAGCGCCTTACGTAGCAGAGTTGGCTCGTGCATGGGCAGTAAAAGAGTACGGTGAAGAAGAAGCTTACACCTCTGGCTTGAATATCTACATGACTGTGGATTCTAAACTGCAAGATGCTGCAAATACGTCTGCGGTAAATAACCTCTTGTCATACGATGAACGTCATGGCTACCGTGGTGCAGAAAGTGTGCTTTGGAAAGAAGGGGAAGCAGCCTGGGGCAATGAGCAAATAGAAAAGCACCTGAAGAAACAGCCAACTTATGGTGACCTTTACCCTGCGGTTGTGACGAAAGTCGATGATAAGACGGCGCAAGTATGGGTTAAGAACCATGAAGAGCAAACCATCCCTTGGACTGGAATGCACTGGGCACGTAAGTACATTACTGATAACCGCCAAGGCTCAACACCAAAGTCAGCGCATGATGTGCTAGCGACAGGTCAACAAGTTTGGGTTCGCGAAGTAAGTGAAACCGATGAAGATGACAACACAACACTGAGCTGGAAACTGAGCCAAGTGCCGACAGCAAACACCGCGTTTGTTGCGATGAACCCAGAAAATGGCGCGATATTGTCGCTGGTTGGTGGTTTCAACTTTGTTCACAGCAAGTTTAACCGTGCAACCATGTCAGTACGTCAGGTTGGTTCAAGTATCAAGCCTTTCATCTACTCGGCAGCAATTGACAAAGGGCTGACTCTAGCCACTTTGATTAACGATGCGCCGATTAACAAGTGGGATGCAGGTTCGGGTTCAGCTTGGCGACCAAAAAACTCACCACCAACTTATGGTGGTCCAACGCGTCTTCGCCTCGGCTTAGCTCAATCAAAAAACGTCATGGCAGTGCGTACACTCCGTGAAGTTGGCCTCGAGGAGACACGTCAGTACCTTACTCGTTTCGGTTTTGATATTAACCAAGTACCGCGCTCAGAGACCATCGCACTCGGAGCTGGCAGCTTAACACCAATGAAAGTGGCACAAGGTTACTCTGTGTTTGCGAACGGTGGTTATTACGTTGAACCATTCTATGTAGAACGCGTGGAAGATGCATTCGGTGAAGTACTGTTTAAAGCCAATCCAAAGAGTGTTTGTCATAAGGATTGTCCACAAATGAGCGAGCAGCCAGAAAATCGCTACGCTGATGAATTTGGCGAACAAGACGTCGCAATTGACGGCCTTGCAACAGACAATGCCCTTGAAAATGATGAACCTCAATATGCACCGCAAGTTATCTCTGAACAGAATGCATTCTTAATGCGTGAGATGATGTACAGCAACATTTGGGGTGGCGGTAACTGGCGTGAAGGCACAGGTTGGAATGGTACAGGCTGGCGCGCGCAAAAACTTGGTCGTCGTGATATCGGAGGTAAAACGGGTACAACGAATGATTCCAAGGATGCTTGGTACAATGGCTATGGACCTGGTGTCGTTGCGATAGCTTGGGTTGGCTTTGATGATCACTCACGTGCACTTGGCCGCACCACTGTTAACAGCAACCTAGGGCAAGGCCAAATTTCTGGTGCCGAGTCGGGTGCGAAAACCGCAGAGCCTGCTTGGATTGACTTCATGCGTGTTGCGCTAGAAGGGACGCCGGAGCAAGGTAAAAATATTCCAGAGGATATTATTCGAGTTCGTATTGATCGCAACAGCGGTATGCTAACGCACAAGGTAGATAGCACATCAATGTTCGAATACTTTGAAAAAGGCACGGAGCCTACCGAATACGCTGGCGACCGTTTAGAAGATAGTATTTATTCTTCAGGTTCTGGCGCAGAAGAACTGTTCTAAATCACAAAAGCACAAGGGAGAGCATCAAGCTCTCCCTTTTTATTTCTGCTTTTTATGCTGCAGCATTCAATGATGGATAAGAAGCCAACACCTCTTTAATCTTCGCTGCTAAAGCTTCAAACCTAGCTCGTAATGGTGAGCCCGGACGGTATACGAGCACGATATTACGCGAGGGGGTTGGGTTAACAGCTGGTACGTAGCATACGCCATCTTTTTGCTTCTCATTAGGGATAGAAAGCTGAGGCAATAACGTAATCCCCGCACCGGCAGCAACCATGTTGCGTAACGTCTCCAAGCTGGTGGCTTTAAAACGCTCATCGTCTTTTGCACCAGCGGCAAAACAAAAACCTAACGCTTGATCTCGCAGACAGTGGCCGTCTCCCAACGCTAAAACGGTTTTACCATTCAGCTCCAACATATCAACATGGTCGAGAGAGGCCCACTCGTGGTCACATGGCACTGCGACACTTAATGGCTCTTGATACACTTCGATCTCTTTAAATGGCGCAGTTTCATCAACCGAAGCTAAAACTAAGCAATCTAGTTTGCCTTCTTCCAATTGACGCACTAATTGATGTGTTTGAGCTTCGTGCAGAAATAGTTCCAACTCAGGAAATGCTTCTTTTATCTGCGGCAGAATTTTGGGTAGTAGATAAGGCCCAACCGTCGGGATGAAACCAATATGCATCGGTCCAGTCATGGCTCCGCTTTGACCGCTTGCCATATCTCTGAAGGTTTTCACTTCACTTAAGATGCGTTTAGCCTGCTCCACCAGCTGTAACCCTGAATCGGTAAACAAAACACGTCGGCTGCTTCGCTCTAAAAGCGTGGTCCCGAGTTCATCCTCTAGTTTACGAATTTGCCCACTCAATGTTGGCTGGCTAACAAAACATGCCTCTGCCGCTTTGCGAAAGTGCTTATGTTCCGCAAGTGCAACTAAGTACTCAAAATCTCGAATATTCATAATTCACGCTTCGCTTCTTTAACAATAGCTAATACCTATCAAAACCATAACACCAAACGATTAGAGCTATCAAAGAATTTTTACAATAATGGGCTCAACAAAACGAAACAGAGCGACGAAAAACGCTAAGCTCTATACGCATAATTTAAAATAGTTAAAGGAAATCATTATGTTTGTATCTAAAGAAGGTCAACAAGTCCCTCAAGTTACTTTTCCAGTCCGTCAAGGTGACTCTTGGGTGAATGTAACGACCGATGAGCTATTTAAAGGTAAGACCGTTATCGTATTTAGCTTACCAGGTGCATTTACTCCAACCTGTTCATCAAGCCATCTACCTCGTTACAACGAATTGTTCCCTGTATTTAAAGAGCACGGAGTGGATGAGATTATTTGTGTCTCGGTCAATGATACGTTCGTGATGAATGCATGGAAACAAGACCAAGAAGCAGAAAACATTACCTTCATCCCGGATGGTAATGGTGAATTCACCGATGGCATGGGTATGTTAGTGGATAAAAACGACATCGGCTTTGGCAAACGTTCATGGCGTTACAGCATGCTAGTAAAAGATGGCGTAGTGGAAAAAATGTTCATTGAGCCAAACGAACCAGGCGACCCATTCAAGGTGTCAGACGCAGATACGATGCTGAACTACATAGCGCCTGACTACAAAACGCAAGAATCCATCACGGTGTTCACTAAACCAGGCTGCCCTTTCTGTATGAAAGCGAAACAAAATCTGATTGACCACGGTCTTCAATATGAAGAAGTGATTCTGGGTAAAGACGCAACAACAGTTAGTCTACGAGCTATATCTGGTCGCACGACTGTTCCACAAGTCTTTATCGGTGGCAAGCACATCGGCGGTAGCGAAGAGCTAGAAGCGTATCTAGGCTAAGCTGTCCAAAGCCTACACCCTCGGTCTCCGGTGCCTTTGGCTCGGAGGCCAACCCTAAACCACTTCTTCTACTAGTCTAGATAAGTAGTCATCTGCCAATAAGGTGACTACTTATCCAGATTCAACTATCCAATTCACTCTCCAAGCTCAATGTAGCTAGCTTGGCTTAAAACAAAAGCGAGAGTTCACGATGAAACAAGTAAATGTCGACGTAGCGATTATTGGTGGCGGTACGGCTGGTCTTGGTGCTTATCGAGCAGCAAAAGCTCATACCAACAGCGTAGTAATGATTGAGGGCGGTCCCTACGGAACAACCTGTGCTCGTGTCGGATGCATGCCGTCTAAGCTGTTAATTGCGGCAGCAGAAAGTGTTCATCAAATCGAAAAAGCACCTGGATTTGGGATACACCCGCAAGGTGAAGTACGAATTAACGGACGAGAAGTTATGGATCGTGTAAAGCGCGAACGCGATCGTTTTGTTGGCTTTGTGCTTGAAAGTGTCGATGATATTCCCGCTGAAGACAAACTATCGGGCTACGCGAAGTTTGCCGATGACCGCACTCTCATCATAGATGATCATACTCAGGTCACCGCACAGCGCATTGTTATTGCGACAGGATCTCGTCCAGCATATCCGGCAGCTTGGAATGAACTGAGTGATCGCCTAGTGATTAACGATGATGTGTTTGACTGGGATGACTTACCAGAGTCCGTGGCAGTATTTGGCCCAGGAGTCATCGGTCTTGAATTGGGTCAGGCTTTACACCGCCTAGGGGTGAACGTGAAGCTCTTTGGCCTTGGAGGACAAGTGGGCCCACTGACAGACCCAGAGGTGATGGCATATGCAGATAAAGCCTTTAAGGAAGAGTTCTACCTTGATGCAAATGTAAAAGTCGAAAGCATGAAACGCATTGCTTCGTCAGACAATGACGGCGAAGACAAGGTCGAAATCCAATTCATCAACCATGATGGCGAATTAGAAACTTTCGTTGTCGATTACGTATTGGCCGCAACGGGTCGTCGTCCAAACGTCGATAAGCTGGCGATCGAGAACACCAATGTGGCTCTCGATGAACGTGGCGTACCAACGGCGGATCACTATACATTGCAAACTTCGGTAGAGAGCATCTTCATCGCAGGTGATGCAAGTAACCAAATTCCACTGCTGCACGAAGCCGCTGACCAAGGCCGTATTGCTGGAGACAACGCAGGCCGTTTCCCAGATATTCGTGCGGGTCTGCGTCGCTCACCAATTTCAGCCGTGTTCTCCGACCCTCAAATTGCTATGGTTGGCGAAACATATAAACAACTAGAAACACGTCTAGGCACATGTGGATGTTTCGCAACCGGTGAAGTCTCGTTTGAAAATCAAGGACGTTCGCGCGTCATGCTTCGTAATAAAGGCATTCTGCATGTCTACGGAGAGCAAGGCACTGGACGTTTTTTAGGTGCAGAAATGATGGGCCCGAATGCAGAGCATCTTGCTCACCTTTTAGCATGGGCGCACCAAAATAGGATGACGATTTCTGAGATGTTAGATATGCCCTTCTATCACCCAGTGATTGAAGAAGGCGTCCGCACCGCTCTACGTGATTTGAATGCAAAACTACACTTAGGGCCAGAAATGGTGAAACATTGTCTTGACTGCGGCCCTGGCTGCTAACGCTTTCAGGCTTCTATCTAAATATAAAGCAAAGCCTCGTCATCAACGAGGCTTTGCTTTGCTACTTCGGCGCAATAAAATCTCTCTTACGCTGCCATCATTGCATAGCGACTGACCATACAAATCGCGACAACACCGATCATAAAGAACCCACCAGCGATACTTAGCGCAAGTTTCAACTCTGTCGACATCATTATATTTCCTGTTAAAGACTGACAGAGCACCATACATCAATTACGTGCCACAAAGCTTTTACAAAGCTAACTTTCCATTTTTGGTTGTGTCATAGCGCTCTAAGTCCGGTACAAGAAACGCTTTCCACCATATAGTTAGATATATAATCTGAAGCAACACTAATGGTTTGGAAAACACTATGACTTGTCGCCGCTGCGAAGAACATTGGTTTTGGAAAAAACTTGGACGTTGCCAACGATGCTTGGATCAATTGACGGTACTTTCTGTACTGTGTTGGATTGTATGGTGGTTTACGCTCAAAGATGATCCACAAAGCATCGAGTCGATCGCTTTGATCTTTGCCGGCTTCGCTTTCAACGTTTTGTTGTTTTTACACTTATGGATGCGTTTTGTCATCTTGCCTTGGCAGCGTCGACGGGGACAAAAAAGACGAATAAAAAAGAGAAAAGTGACAGATAGAAAAAAGCCCCAAAACCAATGTCAGTTCTGGGGCTCTCTTAGATTCTTCTAAGAAAAAGCAGTGGTACTTTAATAGACCGGGCTTCCTCTCAAAGGTTCCAAATTTTTTCGATTTTTTTAGCGAATACTGATGTAAGTAAGCAGGAAAATGACTATGTCATTGAATGCTAATAAAATCACTCCACAACTTCAGTTCATGCCACATGCGTTTTTTGGATCACTTGCTCCATTAAATTGATCTCAAGCGCTACCTCATCACATGCATGTTGACGTGGGCACTGATCGCAATCTTTCAGAACTTTCTCCGGCAGTAATGACTTCGATGTCGGTAAAAAGCTTTGCTTCATAAAGAACTCAGGCGTTCGCGTTAGAACAAAGACTTTCTTGATCGCCATCTGGCGCGCTTTCTCAACCAAATAGTTCACAATCGCACTGCCCTGCCCTTGGCCTTGCCAGCCCGCTTCGATACCAAGAGAGCGTATTTCAGCCAACCCTGAGTCATACACATATAGAGAAGCGCAACCCGTCACTTCACCATGATGCTCAGCCACCGCGAAAGAGCCAATATCTCTCACGAGCTCATTACGAGAGCGCGGAAGATTCTCACCAAGGTTCGCCCAGTAAGCAACCATACCTTCCAACGTTTCAATGTCCGTCAAACGTGCAGGACGCACTTTCACCGCCGAGCTGTCACGCTGGCTCAGGCGCTTATCCGCTTGTTCTACCGCGTAAGCGACCTGGTGAGGCGAAACACCACCCAAAGCACAACGCTTTTCCAAACACGAATCGATAGTCAGAATGTCATACACATCCGCTTCAATGACCTCTGAGAAGGCTTTTAACTCTTCGATAGACAGCTCTTCTAGCGCACAACCTTTAGCAATAGCACCAACGACCGCGACACCGACGATGTGGTGAGCTTCACGGAATGGGATGCCTTTCGCCACTAGGTAATCAGCTAACTCTGTCGAGTTTGCGTAACCTTGTTTCGCCGCTTCTAGTGTGCGCTCGCCATTCACTTTAATACCGTCAAAACACAGAGCTGCCATTTCCATGCAGTCGTTCCATGTATCTAAAGCGTCAAACAACCCTTCTTTATCTTCCTGCATGTCTTTGTTGTACGCCAATGGCAAGGCTTTAACTGTCATCATCATGCTCGATAATGCGCCATAGACACGCCCTGTCTTACCACGGATCAACTCAAGTGCATCTGGGTTTTTCTTCTGTGGCATTAATGACGAACCAGATGTCACCGTGTCCGCTAACTCAATGAAGTTTGACTCGCCTGAATTGTAGAAGATCATATCTTCTGCAAGACGAGAAAGGTGAAGCATAGAAATCGACGCCACCGACATCAGTTCCATCACATGATCACGATCTGAAACCGAATCGAGTGAATTACGCGTAGCACGGTGGAAACCGAGATTATGTGCTAACTGTTCGCGATCAATCGGATAAGCCGTTCCCGCTAAAGCACCCGAGCCAAGTGGACAAGTGTCGAGACGCTGTAAGGCATCATTCAGACGAGAGTAGTCACGCTCGAACATTTCAACATAAGCCAAGCACCAGTGAGCAAAGGTTACAGGTTGAGCACGCTGAAGATGAGTATAGCCTGGCAATACGGTGCCTTGGTGCTGTTTAGCAACATGGACCATTTGTGCTTGTAGGCGATCTAAAGCAATCAATAATTGCTGACCTTGCTGACGACACCAAAGTTTCAAGTCTGTGGCGACTTGGTCATTCCGAGAACGCCCAGTGTGGAGTTTTTTACCTAAATCTCCCACTTTACTGATTAGCTGCTGTTCAACCCAAGAGTGGATATCTTCTGCATCAGAGCGAAGAATTTGGTGAGGGTCTTCCATCACTTCTAACTTCAGCTCATTTAAAGCAAGTTCCAGTTTTTGCTGTTCTTCTGCCGATAGCACATCAACAGAAAGCAGAGCTTTAGACCATGCGATTGAACCTACGATGTCTTGCTCAGCCAATCGGTAGTCAAAACGCAACGAATCATTGAACTCTTTAAATCTGGTGTCTGCCGCTTGGGTAAATCTTCCGCCCCATAATGCCATTGCGTCTCTCCTGATGACTATTGCTTACTCTAACGTTCTCGAATGAGTAGTAACCAATTTGATGGTCATTTGCTCACTTTTTCTTATGGGTCAACGTTACGGCAATTTCGATAAAAAATAAAGTATAAATTCAATATTTTTACATATATATTCAAACAAAATTTAGATACCCGCTTTTAGAAACCAAAAGACCCGCCTATAAATGGCGGGTCTTTATTCAATCCAAGATGGATGTTAAGGGATTATTTCTTCTGGCTGTTCAATGCACGAATACGGCTTGATAGCGAGTAAAGACGGATAAACCCACCTGCATGGCTTTGGTCGTAAACTTCATCTTCACCAAAAGTCGCGAACTCTTCTGAATACAAGCTGTTGTCAGAACGTTTTTGCGTCACTGTCGCTTGACCTTTGTAGAGCTTAACAACCACTTCACCGTTAACGTCTTGCGCTAGCTCTTCTGAAGCGGCAAGGATCGATTTACATAGTGGCGTAAACCAACGGCCATCGTATACAAGGTGAGACGCTTTTAGACCTAGCTCCTCACGGAATTCGAATGATGATTTGTCTAGCACAAGCTGCTCTACAGCACGCAGCGCTTCCATCATGATGGTGCCTCCCGGTGTTTCATAACAACCACGAGACTTCATCCCAACAAGACGGTTTTCCACGATATCGATACGGCCAACACCGTGCTTAGCGCCCTTCTCGTTTAGGTAAACCAGTGCGTTGTATGGTGTCATTACTTCACCATCAACTTCGACCACTTCACCTTTTTCTACTTTCAGCGTGACGTATTCCGCTTCATTTGGCGCTTGCTCTGGGTCGACAGTCCACACCCAGCAGTCTTCGTTTGGTGCGTTCCACGTATCTTCTAAAACGCCGCCTTCCGTCGAAATGTGCCATGCGTTTGCATCACGTGAATAGATCTTAGTAAGAGACGCAGAGCAAGGAATATTACGCTCAGCGAGGTAATCCAAACACTCTTCACGGCTCACTAGGTCCCACTCACGCCAAGGTGCAATCACTTGTAAGTCCGGTGCTAGTGCTGCGAATGCGCCTTCAAAACGTACTTGGTCGTTACCTTTACCTGTACAGCCATGACACAGAGCGTCCGCGCCCACTTTACGTGCCACTTCAACCTGCGCTTTGGCAATGATTGGACGCGCCATCGATGTACCTAGCAGGTACTTACCTTCGTAGTACGCGCCGGTTTTTAGCGTTGGGTAAATGTAGTCTGCGACCATTTCTTCTTTCAAGTCAGCGATGTAGCACTCAGAAGCACCAGAAGCTTTTGCTTTCGCTTCAATGCCTTCTAGCTCTTCGGCACCTTGACCAACATCGGCAACGAAAGCCACTACTTCACAGTCGTAGTTCTCTTTTAGCCACGGGATAATTACTGAAGTATCTAGACCGCCTGAGTATGCGACTACCACTTTATTTACGTTCACTTTGCTCATGTTTTTTCTCCAAACTTAACTGGCGCTGCGCTCGGCGGTCAGTGCCAACTACGACTTCCTAATATTGAATTCTTTTGCTGATGCTTATTGAGGCAAGAATTGAGTACCAATACTTTCACCAGCGAATAACTGTGCTAATTTTTCTGGGTAACGCCAGGTCGCGACTTCAATTGGACGGCCAAGATCATTGGCGGCCTCCAAAGCGGCTTTAACTTTGACGATCATGCCATCGGTGATCACATGTCCATCGATCAACGAGTTAGCTTGCTGCTCTGACAGGGTTTTGATCAAATGGCCTTTTCCATCTAGTACACCACTCACGTCTGATAACAGGACTAACTCCGCATCTAATGCGCCCGCAACCGCGACTGCTGCTTGATCAGCATTCACATTCATCATCTGGCCATCTTTGGTTAAACCAATTGAACTGATGATCGGCAGTGCACCTGTGTTTAGCACCGCTTGTAATAGTGCTGAGTCACCCGGTGATGCTTTGCCTACCGCGCCGAGTTCTGGGTCAAGTTCTTCAACAAGACACAAACCACCATCCGCAAGGCTAAGGCCCACAGCGTTAAGACCGTCCGCAATCGCTTGACCTTGAAGTAACTTATTCGCAGTGCCTGCAAGCGCGCCTGCAATCACAGGAATTTGATCGTAAGGCGTTACGCGTAAACCGTTTTTCTTAACGGTTTCAAGCTGAAGCTTTGCCATCAACTCATCAACTAGGTAGCCACCGCCATGAACGATGGCGATTTGTCGCTGTGCCGATTTTTGGTAAGCCGCAATGGCACCAAAAAGTTGGCTTAAGGTTTGAGTGCATGATAGAGCTGCACCACCTAGCTTAATGACTAAAGGAGCTTGATTGGTTTGCGTCATCGCATTTCCCTCTTTCAACGACTACAGCAACGCTGTCAGTTCTGGGTAACCGTAATGAATATTGAGACATTGCATCGCTTGACTCGATGCACCTTTAAGTAGGTTGTCGATAGCTGAAATCACAATGATGTGTTCGCCTTGTACCTTCCAGCCGATATCGCAGAAAGGGGTATTTTCGACATCCTGAATACGTGGAATACCGTCGCCTTTAAGACGCACCGCAGGCTTGCCTTGATAAGCTTGTTCAAACGCCTGTGCCACTTGTGATTCTGTCACTCCTTGCGCAAGCTTCATGGTGATAGTGGCAAGAATGCCGCGTTTAAAGTTGCCGAGGTGCGGAGTAAAAATCACATCGCAACCCAAGTGCTGAGCAATCTCTGGCTGGTGACGATGGTTAAATACACCATAGGGTTGCAAGCTGACTTCACAGAAGCTGTTAACCATGGAGGCTTTACGCCCTGCACCTGATACACCACTGGTTGCGTTGATCACTGGCCATTGGTTGGTATCAAGCAACGCATGTTCTAATAAAGGTTTGATTGCAAGCTGTGAAGCGGTTGGGTAGCAACCTGCTACTGCAATCAAAGGAGTGGTTTTTATTGATTCTTGGTTCCACTCTGCTAAGCCGTATGCTGCTTTATCTAGCCAGTTGTTATGTTGATGTGCGAAGCCATAAAAAGTGTCGTAAAAGCCTTCACTTTTCACACGGAATGCACCCGATAAATCGAATACCTGACAGCCTACCTCCAAGAAAGTCGGGGCTAAGTCATGGCTGACTTCGTGAGCCGTTGCCAAAAACACCACGTCCGATTCTTGAGCGATTTGCAGTGGATCCGTTAGTGGTAAAACTGGCATATCAATGATGCCCGCTAGCTTACCGTGCAGCTGCGCGATGCTCTTTCCCGCATCAACACTGTTGGCGGAAACGTATAAACCTGATAGCGTGAGTTGTGGGTGTTTATTAACCATTAACGCTAACTCTGCGCCGGTGTAACCGCTGGCTCCAATAATCGTGGTTTTTAGCATTGTGTGACATCCATATACTTAAAGGCTCAAATGACTATTCATATTTAATTTTTGCTTTATTTTGATTTTTTATTCATTAAATATGATTTAATATGTGTTTTACATTTTTGTGGTCTGTCTGTCAACAGGAGATTTGAAGAATCCATGCAATTACCAACTTTTCTAGAGGTCTATGAAGGACTCATCAGCACCTCTTCTATCAGCTCCACGGATCCGAGCTGGGATCAGGGCAATGCAAAAGTCATCGAAAAACTCGCATCTTGGTTTAAAGATCTGGGTTTTAGCGTTGAAGTGATCGAAGTCGAGCCAGGCAAGCACAATATGATCGCACGTATGGGAGAGGGAGAAGGTGGCCTTTTACTTGCTGGCCATAGTGATACCGTACCATTCGATCAAGGACGATGGAATTTTGATCCGCATAAACTGACGGAAAAAGACAACCGCTTCTACGGTTTAGGCACAGCAGACATGAAAGGCTTTTTCGCCTTTATTTATGAAGCAGTGAAGAAAGTCGATTGGAGCAAGCAGAGCAAACCACTTTACGTATTAGCCACTTGTGACGAAGAGACCACCATGTTGGGCGCGCGACATTTCACAGCAAACGCCCCATTTAAGCCGGATTACTGCATCATTGGTGAACCCACCAGCCTTGTGCCAATTCGAGGTCATAAAGGGCATGTGGCAAATGCCATTCGCGTAACAGGCAAGTCCGGTCATTCATCGGACCCAGCGCTTGGCGTTAACGCTATTGAGATCATGCATGAAGTCATGTTCGCCATGATGCAACTGCGTGACAAATTGATTAAAGAATATCACCATCCGGGTTTTGCCATTCCAAGCCCTACCCTAAACCTTGGACACATTCACGGTGGTGACAGCGCTAACCGTATTTGTGGTTGCTGTGAGCTGCATTACGACGTGCGTCCTCTTCCCGGCATTAGCCTTGATGGTTTAGAGAACATGTTGCGCGGAGCATTAAAAGAAGTCGAAGCGAAATGGCCTGGGAGACTGGAGATTATTCCATTGCATGAGCCTATTCCGGGTTACGAATGCCAACATGACCACCCATTTATCGGTGGTGTTGAAGAGATCTGCCAAACCAGTTCAGAAACCGTGAACTACTGTACTGAAGCACCATTTCTACAACAGTTGTGTCCAACCTTGGTGCTCGGCCCTGGGTCAATCGACCAAGCCCATCAACCGGATGAGTTTCTATCCTTCGACTTTATCGACCCCACAATTGATGTGCTTTCAAAGGCGATGGTCAAGTACTGCTGTTAATACGCGTTTAAGCTCGAAAGTCTGTGCAGCTCGATTGAGCTGCATCTTTTTATCTTCACAATTTAGCGCTAGTCTTAACACTTATTTAACTTGTTATTTTGTAATTAATTTTCACTTCTTACTCTATGGCTGCCGTAAATTTGCTCTAAATCAGGAGACAGCGGAATAATTGCAAACTTAGTCTGCTTTATTTGACTATAACTGGTGCTTTTCGCTAGATTGGAGTCTTAACAAGGACAATGGATGTAGTTTTTTTACGAGGCAGGACGACAATGAACGAGAAATACGCCGCACTCAAAAGTAATGTGCGCATGTTAGGCCACTTATTGGGTAACACCATTCGCGATGCCCATGGCGAAGAAATCTTCGAGAAAGTGGAAACCATTCGTAAATTATCCAAATCAGCTCAAGCAGGGAATCAAGCAGACAGGGACAGCTTGATCGAAGAAATCAAACATCTACCTGATGAGCAGCTAACGCCCGTTACTCGCGCGTTTAACCAATTTCTAAACCTCACCAATATCGCTGAGCAATACCACACGATTTCACGCCATTGTGAAGAGCACATTTGCGAACCAGACGCGATTAACTCGCTGTTTTCTAAACTGGTACAAAACGATGTGAGCAAACTGGACACTGCCCAAGCGGTTCGTGATCTAAATATTGAATTGGTATTGACGGCTCACCCAACAGAAATTACGCGCCGTACGATGATCAACAAACTGGTCAAGATAAACGAGTGCTTATCAAAGTTGGAGCTAAGCGATCTTTCTTCTAAAGAGCGCAGAAAAACCGAACGCCGCCTAGAGCAACTGATTGCCCAAGGCTGGCATTCAGACGTGATTCGACAACAACGCCCTACTCCGTTGGATGAAGCAAAGTGGGGCTTTGCGGTCGTTGAAAACTCGCTATGGGAAGCGGTACCGGACTTCCTACGTGAGATGAATGACCGTCTAAAATCTTACCTTGGAGAAGGTTTACCCATTGATGCTCGCCCAGTGCACTTCTCCTCTTGGATGGGCGGTGACCGTGACGGTAACCCGTTTGTTACTCACAACGTTACGCGTGAAGTCTTACTATTGTCTCGTTGGAAAGCCGCCGATCTTTATCTCAATGACATCAACGAGTTGATCAGCGAGCTGTCAATGACAGTTTCAAACGATCAAGTCCGTGAACTTGCTGGCGAAGATCAGCACGAACCATACCGTGCGATCCTGAAGCAATTACGCACTCTGCTCAATGAAACCAAAGATATTCTCGATGCTAAGATCCACGGTCAAAAGCTGGCTGTTAAAGCACCACTGCAAAAAGTCGAGCAACTTTGGGAACCGCTGTATGCCTGCTACCAGTCACTAAACGAATGTGGCATGGGGGTAATAGCCAACGGCTCATTACTGGATACACTACGCCGCGTAAAAGCATTTGGTATCCATCTTGTACGTCTTGATATCCGCCAAGAGAGCACGCGTCACTCAGACGTCTTGTCTGAACTAACTCGCTACTTAGGTATTGGTGATTACGAACAATGGAGCGAGCAAGATAAGATTGCTTTTCTAACTAACGAGCTGGCATCTAAACGTCCGCTTCTCCCTCGTGATTGGGAACCGTCTGAACCCGTCAAAGAGGTTTTGGATACCTGTAAGATTGTTGCAGCACAACCGCGTGAAGCGTTTGGCGCTTACGTTATTTCAATGGCACGTACCGCCTCTGACGTACTAGCCGTTCATCTACTGCTACAAGAAGCTGGTTGCCCTTACCGCATGGATGTGTGTCCTCTGTTCGAAACGCTAGACGATTTGAACAACGCAGAATCGGTCATCAAGCAGCTTATGGGGATTGACCTTTACCGTGGTTTTATCCAAAACCACCAGATGGTCATGATTGGTTACTCTGACTCAGCGAAAGATGCAGGTGTTATGTCTGCAGGTTGGGCTCAGTATCATGCGATGGAATCGTTAGTTAAAGTGGCTGAAGAAGAAGGCGTTGAGCTAACTTTATTCCATGGTCGTGGGGGCACAGTCGGTCGCGGTGGCGCACCTGCGCATGCTGCGCTTTTGTCGCAACCACCAAAAAGCTTGAAAGGCGGTTTACGTGTAACAGAGCAAGGCGAGATGATCCGCTTTAAACTGGGACTCCCAGATGTCGCAGTAAACAGCTTTAACCTATATGCAAGTGCGATTCTGGAAGCCAACTTGTTACCGCCACCAGAGCCAAAACAAGAATGGCGCGACTTGATGGAAGTGCTATCAGAAGTAAGCTGTGAGTCTTACCGAAATGTGGTTCGTGGCGAGCCAGATTTCGTGCCTTACTTCCGCCAAGCAACACCAGAACTCGAACTCGGTAAGTTGCCACTTGGTTCTCGTCCTGCAAAACGCAACCCTAAGGGCGGAGTAGAAAGCTTACGTGCAATCCCGTGGATCTTCTCATGGAGTCAAAACCGTTTGGTACTTCCTGCATGGCTAGGCGCAGGTGAAGCGATTCAATACTCGATCGATAAAGGCCACCAAGCATTGCTCGAAGAGATGTGCCGCGAATGGCCGTTTTTCTCTACTCGTCTCGGCATGCTAGAGATGGTGTACTCGAAGTGTAATATTGATATCTCTCGCTACTACGATGAGCGATTGGTGGATGAGTCGCTCCGTCCACTCGGTGAAAAACTTCGTGCTCAGCTTCAAGAAGACATCAAAGCGGTACTGAATGTAGAGAACAATGAAAACTTGATGCAGCATGACCCTTGGGGACTCGAGTCGATTCGCTTACGCAATATCTACGTTGAGCCATTGAATATGCTACAGGCAGAGCTACTATACCGCACGCGTCAAACCGAAGAAGCTTCTGCAAACTTGGAAGAAGCGTTGATGGTGACGATTGCTGGCATTGCTGCTGGTATGCGCAACACAGGCTAATCGTTTCATTTTTAATAAAAAGCTGGGCAAATGCTCAGCTTTTTTTTATCACAGGATAATCGCAACAAAACAAAAGCAGTTAAATACACCACTAGAGACCCAAAAAATACCAAAATAAAAGAATAAAAAACCACAAGCTAACACTATTGATTATTATGTTAGTTTTTTAGGGTAATTTTGTCCTACTATTCCACTTCATGCTTATTATTTATATACTACTTGCCTGCTGAGAGCTCATAAATCCAATCATACCTGCTCCAGCCTTGATGGGACTCCCCATCTCTCTAGGTGATAAACGGCTTTAAGGTGACAGGACCAACATTGTTGGTGCTACTTATACATTAAAAAACTCAAGTGCCAGTAAGAGCGCAGCTGAAAGTATAAGTAGCTTGTTTACAAGTTTATTGACCATTTGGATTGAAGACATGTCATTACCACACGTAATCTTAACTGTTCTTAGCACTCGCGACGCAACCGGTTACGATATCACTAAAGAATTCTCTGCTAGCATCGGTTACTTCTGGAAAGCAAGCCACCAACAGGTGTACCGTGAACTCAACAAAATGGCTGAGAAAGAACTGGTTACTTGCGTATTAGAACCCCAAGAAGGCAAACCAGACCGCAAGGTTTACTCCATTACAGACGCTGGTCGCAGCGCTTTAGGAGAGTGGTTTGATCAACCAACTGCACACCCAACAGTTCGTGATGAGTTTTCAGCGAAATTGATGGCATGTGCCGTTCAACCTGCAGCTCCATTCCGTGACCAACTCGCCGAGCTAGTTGAAGAGTCTCGCAAACTGGTTTCTCACTACAAAGAAATTGAAGCGGCTTACTACGCAACGCCGTCAACTTTAGATAAACAAGCTCGCCTAGAACGTCTAACGCTTCGCCGTAACCTTCTGTTACGTGAAACTTGGATCACTTGGGCAGAAGAAGTTCTAACTGAACTTGAAGTGATTGGTTAAACTCCTTTTGCTTTGATAAAGTAAATTACCACCTTCTAAAGAAGGTGGCTTTGTGTGAGCCCCCTAAAAGGGGGCCTTTGTTTAGTCCAGCGCCA